>NZ_SLVT01000003.1:0-426797 GCF_004345505.1 Micromonospora sp. CNZ303
CGGGTCGCGGAGCAGAAGGGTTCGCGTCCGGAGCTCACCGAGGCGGGTGTGGTCGTCTCCGGCGGTCGGGGTGTCGGCAACGCCGACAACTTCAAGCTGGTCGAGGAGCTGGCCGACCTGCTCGGCGGCGCCGTCGGCGCGTCGCGTGCGGCGGTGGACTCCGGCTACTACCCGCACCAGTTCCAGGTGGGCCAGACCGGCAAGACGGTCTCCCCGCAGCTCTACGTCGCCCTGGGCATTTCCGGCGCGATCCAGCATCGGGCGGGCATGCAGACCTCGAAGACGATCGTCGCGGTCAACAAGGACGGCGAGGCGCCGATCTTCGAGTTGGCCGACTTCGGTGTGGTGGGCGACCTGTTCAAGATCGTTCCGCAGGCCGCCGACGAGATCCGCAAGCGCAAGTGAGCTGACTCCGTCCGAGTGAGGGCCGGGAACCGTGGCGACGGTTTCCGGCCCTCGCCGTTTCTCCGGCCGCCCGGAACGACCCACGGCAGGCTGGCCCCGGACGCGACTGGCGGCCAGAGGGTGGGCACCGGACCATCGCGGGCTGCGCCGGCAGGACCCGCCGGCCCAAGGCCGGCGATGGGAGCTGATCGGCGGGCCGGGGAGCTGAGCCGGCCCGCCGATCAGCCCGTCAGGGTGCCCCTCACCAGGCTCTTGCCGGAGTGGGCGGTGTTGTTGTCGTACGTCTCGGCGGAGACGTCGACAACCGAGTATGCCTCAAGGTCCACGTTCGGCGGCAACGGCAGCAGCTCGTCCGTCGCGTCGCCGAGCACGCCGACCGAGAACATCTTCATGGTCCGCGGGTCGATGAGCCATACCTCGTAGTACCCCGGGACGTCCGGGAGATTCGCCACGTGCAGGTGCAGCCGGCCGTCGTCGAAGACCCGGGCCTCGCCGTTGGCGTCCGGCGGCGTCTCCCCGTACGCCTTCAGCGGCGCGCTGGCCAGCACCACCCGCCGTGGGGCGGGCTCCGGCGTCGACCCGGTCGCGTCGAGCACGGCGACGGTGCCGACGACCCCGATCGCGGCGGCGGCCACCGCCGTCGCGGCGGTCACGGCCCAGCGCGACCAGCGCCCACGCCTCGGCGCGAGGAGCACCCCGCCCGACCGCTCGGACGGCCGGTCGCCCGCGGGGCGCTCGTCGGGCGACCGCTCGGCGCGCGGCCCGGGCAGCGCCGGGAGGGCCTGCGCCGCGCGGATCTCCGTGACGATGCCCTGCCAGACGTGCTCCGGCGGATCGGGCAGGTCGTGCAGGCCCTGGGCGCCGGCGCCGAGGCCGGCCACGTGCTGGAGGGTCTCCATCTCGGTCCGACAGTGCGCGCAGGTGTCGAGGTGGGTGTTCTCTCCGGCGTCCGCCTCGGTCTCACCGAGCGCCAGGAAGACCAGCCGGTCGTGGTCCAGGTGCGGCACCGTCCACCTCCCATCTGCGTTTCAAGCTCGCCATGCCGCGCCGGATGTGACTCTTGACCGTGCCGAGCGGCACCCCGGTCACCGTCGCGATCTGCTGGTGGGTCAGGTCGTCGAAGAACGCCAACTCCAGCATCCGCCGCTGGTCGTCGGGCAACCGGGCCAGCTCGTCGGCGACCACCAGCCGGTCGACCACCGTGTCCGGATCCGGGCCGGTCGGCGCCGACTCCGGCAACTGCCGGACCGTCTCGACCACCCGGGTCTCCCGCGCGGAGGCCCGCAGCCGGTCGACCACCTTGCGGCGGCCGATGCCGAGCAGCCAGCCGACCAGCGAGCCCTTGGCCGGGTCGAAGGTGTCCCGCCCCAGCCAGGCGGCCACGAAGGTGGTCTGGGTCACGTCCTCCGCGTCGCTGCGGTTGGCCAACGTGCTGGTGGCCAGGTGCAGGACCGCCCGGCCGTACCGGTCGTACGCCTCCCGCAGTGCCCGTTCGTCGCCCGCACGGAAGCGGGCGGCGAGGTCGTCCTCGGGTGGGTACGGCTCCTGCCGTGCCGCTGTCACAGGGCGGCTCGCCTTCCAGGGGGCATGCCCGACTGTAACTCCCACAGCCATCGCCCCCACCTCCGGTCGGTCTGGTCTCAGCAGCTCTTCGCTCCGCGGGCGGCTCCCGGATGCGGCTTGAACGGACGAAAAGAAGTTGCCTCCGGTCGCATCCGGCGGCGGGGGGCCGGGCGTAACTCGTTTTGCACACCAGGCCTGACGAACCAGCACCAATCACCAGGAGGCAGACATGCAGCTCTCGTACTTCCGTCGGGTCGCCGCGGGCGGCGCGGTCGCCGCGCTGACGTTCGCCGGAGCCGGCGCCCTCACCGCCACCCCCGCGTACGCCGCCACGTCCAAGGTCTCCGTCGTGCACGGCATTCCGGACACCCCGGTCGACGTGTACGTCAACGGCGAGAAGACGCTGGACAACTTCAAGCCCGGCGACGTGGCCGGCCCGCTGAACCTCGAGGAGGGCGCGTACGACATCGCCCTCACCAAGCCCGGCGAGCCGATCGCCCAGGCCATCCTCAGCGTCGACGACGCCGCGGTGCCGGGCGGCGGCAACATCAGCCTCGCCGCCCACCTCGATGCCGCCGGCAAGCCGAAGATCACGCCGTTCGTCAACGACACCGGCAAGGTCGCCGCCGGCAAGGCCCGGCTGATCGTCCGGCACACCGCCGCCGCCCCGGCGGTGGACGTGCGCGCCGGCGGCACCCCCGTCTTCGAGGACCTCACCAACCCGAACGAGGCCAAGGGCGACGTCGACGCGGGCGCCGTCAAGGCCGACGTGGTGCTCGCCGGCACCGACACCGTGGCGATCGGGCCGGCGGACCTCGACCTCAAGGAGGGCACCGCGACGATCGTGTACGCCATCGGCTCGGCCGAGGCGAAGAACCTCGACGTCGTGGCGCAGACCATCACCGGCCTGCACTCGGCCCCGGCCGGGGTGCCCAGCGGCGACGGTGGCCGGGCCGGCACCGGCGTGGACACCTGGTGGTACGTGCTGACCGGCGCCGGCGTGCTGCTCCTGGTCGGCGGCGGCGCGCGGGTGGCCACCGCCCGGACCGGTCGCCGGTGACGGTGCGCCACCGCGGGGCGCTGGCGGCCGTGGCCGCCGGCGTCGCCGCGCTCACCGTCGCGACCGTGGTCGCCTGCGGCTCCCGGCCGGCCGGGGACGTCGGCGCGACCGAGGCCGCCGACCTGGCCGGCACCGCAGCGGGCCCGCCGGCCGCCGGCCCGTCGGTGCCGGTGACCCGGGGCGGGCTGCCCGGCGGTACGCGGACCGTTCCGCCCGTACGGCTGGTCATCCCCGCCATCGACGTCACCGCCACGGTCGACGCGGTGGGCGTCAACGGCGCGACCGGCGAGTTCGAGGTGCCGCCCAGCGTGGACCGGATCGGCTGGTACCGCCACGGCCCCGGGCTGGAGGCGCAGGCCGGGTCGGTGGTCGTCGCCGGGCACGTCGACAGCGCCACCCAGGGCGAGGGCGCCTTCTTCCGGCTCCGCGAGCTGGACCGCGGCGACACCCTCACCGCCACCGGCGGCGACGGCGTCCGCAGGGAGTACCGGGTCGTCGCCCGGGAGGAGTACCGGAAGACGAAGATCCCCCTCGACCGCTACTTCGCCCGGGACGGCAAGCCCCGGCTGACCCTGATCACCTGCGGCGGGCCGTTCGACGCCGAGGCACGCCGGTACCGCGACAACATCGTGGTCACCGCCGTGCCGGCCTGACCGGATCGCCGGTTCCACCCGGGCGCGGGCCGGGACGGGAAGTGCACGCCTCCCGCCCCGGCCCCGCACGGCGTACTCCGGCCTCCGCCGGGTCCGGCGGCGGTCGTAGGCTGAACCGTGATGGCTTACCTGGATCACGCGGCGACCACTCCGATGCTCGACGAGGCACTGGAGGCGTACGTCGCCACCGCCCGCGAGGTCGGCAACGCGTCCTCACTGCACGCGGCGGGCCGCCGCGCCCGGCGACGGGTCGAGGAGTCGCGGGAGCGGGTGGCCGCCGCGCTCGGCGCCCGGCCCTCCGAGGTCGTCTTCACCGGCGGCGGGACCGAGAGCGACAACCTCGCGGTGAAGGGCATCTTCTGGGCCCGCCGGTCCGCCGACCCCCGGCGGGACCGGGTGGTCTCCAGCGCCGTCGAGCACCACGCCGTGCTCGACGTGGTGGACTGGCTCGTCGACCACGAGGGGGCCGGTGTGGGCTGGCTCTCCGTCGACGCCGCCGGCCGGCTCAGCCCCGACGAGCTGCGCGCCGAGCTGGCCGCCCACGGCGACCGGGTCGCGGTGGTGACCGCGATGTGGGCCAACAACGAGGTCGGCACCGTGCAGCCGGTCGCCGAGCTGGCCGCGGTCGCCGCCGAGCACGGGGTGCCGTTCCACACCGACGCGATCCAGGCGGTCGGGCAGGTGCCTGTCGACTTCTCCGCCGCCGGGGTCGCCGCGCTGACCGTCACCGGGCACAAGCTCGGCGGTCCCGCCGGGGTCGGCGCCCTGCTGCTCGCCCGCGACGTGTCGGCCACCCCGCTGCTGCACGGCGGCGGCCAGGAGCGCGACGTGCGCTCCGGCACCCTCGACACCGCCGGCATCGTGGCCTTCGCGGTCGCGGTGGAGGCGGCGGTCAAGGGCCAGCAGGAGTACGCGGCCCGCGTCGCCGCGCTCCGCGACGACCTGGTGGAGCGGGTCCGGCACGCGGTGCCCGAGGTCGTCTTCAACGGCGACCCGACCGACCGGCTGCCAGGCAACGCGCACTTCTCCTTCCCGGGCTGCGAGGGCGACGCCCTGCTGCTCCTGCTCGACGCGCAGGGCATCGCCTGTTCGACCGGCTCCGCCTGCTCCGCCGGGGTGGCCCAGCCCTCACACGTGCTGCTCGCCATGGGCGCCGACGACGACCGGGCCCGCTCCTCGCTGCGCTTCACCCTCGGCCACACCAGCACCCCCGCCGACGTCGACGCCCTGATCGCCGCCCTCCCGGCCGCCGTAGAGCGCGCCCGCCGCGCCGCCGCCCTCCGCGCCCCCCGCTGACCCCCGCCCCCTACCCGTGCGCCGTCTTGCGCCCGTGCGCTGCCCTGCCCGTGCGCCGCTCCGTGTGCGCCGCCCTGCCCCGCCCCACCCCCCGCGCGGTACCCCGCCCGCCCGCGCGCACCCCGCCCCGCGCCCGCCCCACCCGTGGGCCGATCATGCAGTTGTGGCGCCCGAATCATGACCTTTCGCGGCAATCGCCCACCACTACAACTCCATGATCGACGAGGCGGGCGGGAGGACGGGGAGGATGGGGTGGGTGGGGCGGGCGGGCAACAGCGTGGGTGGGGAAGCAGCGTGGGCGGGCAACAGCGTGGGTGGGGAGCAGCGGGGCGGGGGAGCAGCGGAGCGGGGGAGAACGGGGTGGGCGGGGTGGGTGGGGGTGGGGCGGGGATAGGGTCGGTGGGGTGAAGGGAGTGAGCCGGTGAGGGTGTTGGCGGCGATGTCGGGCGGGGTCGACTCGGCGGTCGCGGCGGCGCGGGCCGTCGAGGCGGGGCACGACGTGACCGGCGTGCACCTGGCGCTGGCCCGCAACCCGCAGACCTATCGCACGGGCGCGCGCGGCTGCTGCACCCTGGAGGACTCCCGGGACGCCCGGCGGGCCGCGGACGTCATCGGCATCCCGTTCTACGTCTGGGACATGGCGGACCGCTTCCACGCCGACGTGGTGGACGACTTCGTCGCGGAGTACGCGGCCGGCCGTACGCCCAATCCGTGCCTGCGCTGCAACGAGAAGATCAAGTTTGCCGCGGTGCTGGACCGGGCCGTGGCCCTGGGCTTCGACGCCGTGGTCACCGGCCACCATGCCCGGCTCGGCGCGGACGGCCTGCTGCGGCGCAGCGTCGACCTGCCCAAGGACCAGTCGTACGTGCTGGCGGTGCTCACCCGCGAGCAGCTGGACCGGTCGATCTTCCCGCTCGGCGACTCGACGAAGGCGCAGGTCCGCGAGGAGGCCGCGCGGCGGGGGCTGGCGGTGGCCGACAAGCCGGACTCGCACGACATCTGCTTCATCGCCGACGGGGACACCCGCGGCTTCCTCGCCCAGCGGCTCGGCGAGGCGCCCGGCGAGGTGGTGGACGCCGCCACCGGCGCGGTGGTCGGCAGCCACACCGGCGCGTACGCGTACACGGTCGGGCAGCGGCGCGGCCTGCACCTGGACCGCCCGGCGCCGGACGGCCGGCCCCGCTATGTGCTCTCCATCACGCCGAAGACCAACACCGTGACCGTGGGCCCGGCCGAGGCGCTGGAGGTCTCCCGGGTGCGCGCCGAGCGTCCGGTGTGGACGGGCGGCCCACGCCCCGACGCGCCGCTGGAGTGCGAGGTGCAGCTGCGGGCGCACGGGGACGTGGTGCCGGCGACGGTCGAGCTGACCGCCGACGGGCTGCGCGCCGAGCTGCGTCGCCCCGTCCGTGGGGTGGCCGCCGGCCAGGCCGTCGTGGCGTACCGGCCGGACCCGGCCGGCGACGTCGTGCTCGGCTCCGCCACCATCGCCGGCTGATCCGGGACCGGGAGCGTGCGTCCGGCGCGGGCGTCGGCAGGTCGCCCCCGTCCGGTCCCGGGCGGCCGGGCGGCGGGCGTCCGCGTACCGGATAGTCTTCGGCCGTGACAGATCAGGTGTGGCCCTGGCCGGCCGGCGCGGCGACCGGCATCGGTTCGCTTCCCGGCACCGACATCGCCGAGGCGCAGCGGATCGTCCTCGGTGAGCTTCCCGCCCTGCCCCACCTGCCGGAGCTGCCGGGCCGGGGCCCTGGCGCCGACCTCATCGGCCGGACCGCCGGCCTGCTGGTCGAGCTGCCGGTGGAGCTGTACGCCGCCCGCTGGCGCATCGCGCCGCGCCCGGGACGGGACGTGCGCCGCGCCCGCGACCTGATGGAACGCGACCTCGACCAGCTCGCCGAGCAGGCCGAGGAGTACGCGGGGCCGGTCAAGATCCAGGTTGGCGGCCCGTTGACCCTGGCCGCGTCCCTGGAACTGCCGATCGGCGGCCGGATGCTGCGCGATCCCGGGGCGGTCCGGGACCTCACCAACTCGCTCGCGGAGGGGCTGCGCGGGCACGTGGCGGCGGTGACCCGCCGGCTGCCGCGCGCCACCGTGCTGCTCCAGCTCGACGAGCCGTCGCTGCCGACGGTGCTCGCCGGGCGGGTGCCCACCGAGAGCGGGCTCGGCGCGTACCGGGCCGTGGATCCGAGCGTCGCCGCCTCGCTGCTGCGCACCGTCGTCGAGGCGGCCGGGGTACCGACCGTGGTGCACTGCTGCGCGCCGGACGTGCCGCTGGAGCTGATCCGCTCGACCGGCGCCGTCGGCGTCGCCCTCGACCTAGGCCTGGTCACCGACCTGGATCCGCTGGGCGAGGCGATCGACGCGGGGCTCGGGCTGCTGGCCGGCGCCGTGCCCACCGGGCCGTCGTCCGCCGGTCGCGCGCCGACCTCGGCGCAGGTCGCCGATCGCGTACGCCAGCTCTGGGACCGCCTCGGGTTCCCCCGCCGGCAGCTCGCCGAGCAGGTCGTGGTGACCCCGGCCTGCGGCCTCGCCAACGCCACCGGGCAGTACGCGCGCGCGGTGCTCGCCGCCTGCCGGGACGCGGGTCGGCGGCTCGCCGAGGAGTGACGTTTGCCGTCGTAGGGGCGGGGCAGGAAGGCCGACATGATCGGACAACTGCGCACCGTGGTCATCGACTGCCCCGACCCCCGGGCCCTGGCCGGTTTCTACTCGGAGCTGCTGGGCCTGCCCCTCGACGGCGACGCCAGCGACGAGGGCTGGGTCGTGATCGCCGGATCGGGGCACCGGCTCGCCTTCCAGAAGGCACCCGACCTGCGCCCGCCGACGTGGCCCGACCCGGATCGCCCCCAGCAGTTCCACCTGGACGTGCAGGTGGCGGACGTGGAGGCGGCCGAGAAGCGGGTGCTGGAGCTCGGTGCGCGGCGGCTGCCCGGCGAGGGCGACGATTTCCGGGTCTACGCCGACCCGGCCGGTCACCCCTTCTGCCTGGTCTTCTCCGACTGACCCGGACCTGTCACGCTCGGCGCGGTCCGGCACGCCCATGCGGCCGGGCGGCGGGTGCCGGCGGCGGCGCCGAGTGGTGCGGGTTGCGGGCGGGCGGCATGATCGCGGGCATGATCGACACCTCGCTCCGGCGGGCCGCCGGCTCCCTCTTCGGCCTCGCCTACGGTGACGCGCTGGGCAAGCCGACCGAGTTCCTCACGGTCGCCGAGATCGTTCGCCGCTACGGGCCGGCCGGCCCGCACGACCTCGCCGGCGACCCGGCGCTGGTGACCGACGACACGCAGATGGCGCTGGCGGTCGGTTGGGCGCTGCACGACGCGCCGGCGCCGACCCCGGAGGCGGTCGAGCCGCTGCTGCGGAGGCGTTTCCTCGACTGGGCGGCCAGCCCGGAGAACAACCGGGCGCCGGGCATGACCTGCCTGCGTGCCTGCGCCGAACTGGAGCGCGGGGTGCGCTGGCAGGAGGCGACGGTGGCCGGCTCGAAGGGCTGCGGGGCCAACATGCGGGCCACCCCGGTCGGCCTGGTCGACGTCGACCTCGACACCCTCGCCGGGCTGGCCCAGCTCCAGGCGGGGCTGACCCACGGCCACCCGACGGGCCTCGCAGCCAGCGAGCTGACCGCGTACGCGGTGCGGCTGCTGCGCGACGGCGCGGCACTGGCGGAGCTGCCCCGGCTGCTCGTCGACCGGGCCCGCGACCAGCGGCGGGTCTACCGTGCCGACTGGCTCGGCGACCTGTGGCAGCGCCCCGGCGTGGACGCGCCGGAGGACTTCATCGCCCGGGGCTGGGACGAGTGCCTCGCGGTCCTCGGCCGCCTCGACGCCGCGCTCGCCGCCCCGGACGACGGCGGCGACCCGTGCCGGCACACCGGCGAGGGCTGGATCGCCGAGGAGGCGCTGGCCACGGCCCTGTTCTGCGCGATCCGGCACGCCGACGACCCCGTGGCGGCGCTGGCCCGGGGCGCCACCACCGCCGGCGACTCCGACTCGATCGCCGCGCTGGCCGGCGCCTTCGTCGGCGCCGCGCTGGGCATGGCGGCCTGGCCCGCCCCGTGGGCCGCCCGCATCGAGTACGCCGACCAGCTCACCACCCTGGCCCGGGCCTGGGACTGACCCGCGAAGCATCCCGGGCGGGCGGCACCGGCGGTGCGGCCGGCCCGGATGGCGTGGCCGCCACCAGCGGCCACGCTCCGACGCTGGTCACGCGCCCGGTACGGCCGCCCGGGCGTGGCTCAGGCAGCCGACACGGCCACCACTCCGACGGGCTCAGGCACCTGGCACAGCTCGGCGCGGGTCAGGCGCCCGGCAGGTGGGGGAGGCGGCGGATGCGCCGCCACAGCGCGGGGTCGCAGTCGCCGGCACGGCGGGAGAAGCCGGCGAGCGGGACGTGCGCCGGCTCGGCCAGGTCGACGAAGCTGTCGTGGTCGGCGTCGGGGTCCCACTCGCGGGTCGGGATGCGGACGTGGTCGTCGCGGGCGCTCTTGTCCTGACTGGTGATCTTCAGGACGTCGGCGCCCCCGTCGTCGGCCCGCAGCACCAGGCAGGGCCGCACCTTCGAGCCGGTGCCGTCGGCGTACGGCACGTCGGCCCACCAGATCTCACCGGGACGCGGCGCCCCGGCGGGGGATCGCTCGGCGGTACGCGGTCGGGGCGGCGCGGTGGACCGGCCGGGACCGCCCGACGGTCTCCGGCGGCCGGGCCGGGTGCCCGGTCGACGGGGCGGACGCGGAGCGGCGTCACGGCCGCCCCGTCGCCGGTCCCACGCCCAGCCGGCGGCCACGGCCAGCACGATCACCGCCGCCCAGAGCAGCCATTCCGGCATCCGTACCCCCGCCTGGTCAGTGGTGCGGCGCGGACGCCGCGGGTTCGACGGCGGAGCGGATCCGCCCCCGCGGCCCCGCCGTCCGGCGATCCTCGCACGCCCGGGTCCCCCGCGCCGGTCGGGCGCGACGGGCGGCCGGCGGATTGTCCCACCGGACCGATACGGTGCCGAGGTAGCGGAATCACGGGAGGTCGCACGGTGTCCGAGGAAACCATCGCCCAGCAGGTCACTCCGGCACAGGAGGCGGCGGCCGGCGCCGAACCGACCCCCGACGCCCGGGAACGGCACGCGACCCTCAGTCAGGAGCTGACGGAGCATCAGTACCGCTACTACGTGCTGGACGCGCCGACCATCCCCGACGCCGAGTTCGACCGGCAGCTGCGGGAGCTGGAGGCGCTGGAGGAGCAGTTCCCGGCGCTGCGCACCCCCGAGTCGCCGACGCAGCGGGTCGGCGGCACCTTCTCGACCGACTTCACCCCCGTCGCCCACGCCGAGCGGATGCTCTCGCTCGACAACGCCTTCGCCGACGAGGAACTGGCGGCCTGGGCCGAGCGGGTCGAGCGCGACGCGGGCGGGTCGGTGCCCTACCTGTGCGAGCTGAAGGTCGACGGGCTCGCCATCAACCTCACCTACGAGCGCGGGCGGCTGGTCCGGGCGGCGACCCGGGGCGACGGCCGCACCGGCGAGGACGTCACCGCCAACGTGCGCAGCATCCGCGACGTGCCGGGCCAGCTCGCCACGTCGGCCGAGTTCGGCGACGTGCCCGAGTTCGTCGAGGTCCGGGGCGAGATCTACTTCCCGGTGGCGGCCTTCGCCGACCTCAACGCCGGGCTGGTCGAGCAGGGCAAGCCGCCGTTCGCCAACCCGCGCAACGCCGCCGCCGGCAGCCTGCGCCAGAAGGATCCGCGGATCACCGCCTCCCGGCCGCTGCGCCTGGTGGTGCACGGCATCGGCGCCCGCCGCGGCTTCCAGCCGGTGACGCAGTCCGAGTCCTACGCGGCGTTGAAGGCGTGGGGGCTGCCGACCAGTGACCGCTGGCGGGTGGTGCCCGACCTGGCCGGTGTCGCGGAATACATCGCCCACTACGCGGAGCACCGGCACGACGTCGAGCACGAGATCGACGGCGTGGTGGTCAAGGTCGACCCGGTCTCCATCCAGGGCCGGCTCGGCTCGACCAGCCGGGCGCCGCGCTGGGCGATCGCCTTCAAATATCCGCCGGAGGAGGTGAACACGAAGCTGCTCGACATCGACGTCGAGGTCGGGCGCACCGGCCGGGTCACGCCGCGCGCCGTCCTCCAGCCGGTCAAGGTGGCCGGCTCCACCGTCGCCTACGCCACCCTGCACAACGCCCGGGAGGTCGAGCGCAAGGGCGTCCTGATCGGCGACACCGTGGTGCTGCGCAAGGCCGGCGACGTGATCCCCGAGGTGCTCGGCCCGGTGGTCGACCTGCGTCCCGCCGACGCCCGGCCGTTCGTCATGCCCACCACCTGTCCGGCCTGCGGCACGCCGCTTGCACCGGCGAAGGAGGCGGACGTCGACATCCGCTGCCCCAACTCGCGCACCTGCCCCGGTCAGCTGCGCGAGCGGGTCTACCACCTCGCCGGCCGCAAGGTGTTCGACATCGAGGCGCTGGGCTACAAGGGCGCGGCGGCGCTGCTCGACGCCCAGGTCATCACCGACGAGGGCGACCTGTTCTCGTTGGACGAGAAGCAGCTGTCCCGCTCGCCCTTCTTCGTCAACAAGGACGGCACGCTCGGCAGCAACGCCGTCAAGCTGCTCGACAACCTGGCCGTGGCCAGGGAACGCGACCTGTGGCGGGTGCTGGTGGGCCTGTCCATCCGGCACGTCGGCCCCACCGCCGCGCAGGCGCTCGCCCGGCACTTCCGCTCCATCGAGGCGATCGACCGGGCCGGCGAGGAGGAGCTCTCCTCGGTCGACGGCGTCGGGCCGACGATCGCGGCGAGCATCCGGGAGTGGTTCGCCGTCGACTGGCACCGCGAGGTGGTCCGCAAGTGGCGCGAGGCCGGCGTACGGATGGCGGAGGAGGCGGTCGACGAGGGGCCGCGTCCCCTGGAGGGGCTCACCGTCGTGGTGACCGGCACGCTGCCCGGGTTCAGCCGCGACCAGGCGTCCGAGGCGATCCAGAGCCGGGGCGGCAAGGTGAGCGGGTCCGTCTCCAAGAAGACCTCCTTCGTCGTGGTGGGCGAGAATCCCGGCTCGAAGGCGGACAAGGCGGCCAGCCTCAAGCTGCCGGTGCTGGACGAGGACGGCTTCCGGGTGCTGCTCGACGCCGGCCCGGAGGCCGCCCGGGAGGTCGCCCGCATCGAGGAGTGACGACCGGGCGGAGGCAACCGACCCGGCGGGCAGGTCGGACGGGGGCGACTGACCGGGCCGCGACACGGGAGGCGTCGGTCGAGATACCAACTTAATTACGACTACGACCGATTCGCGACTGTCGTGCCGGGCATTGCGACACGGAGGGCGTTTCATTGGTGGCACGGCGTGCGACCGGTCACGCCCGTGGACCGAGCCCTCGGGAGGTGTGATGGAGGCCGCGGACTCGCGAAACTCCGTTCCGCCTGGCAGGGCACGCCCGTTCTTCGCCTTCGTCTGGTCGGTGGCCGCGTTGGCGGCGGTGCTCTGCGTACGCCCGCTGCTCGACCTCCCGGCCGAACTGCCGCGGCTGCCGGTGGCGTTCTGGGTGATGGCGGCCCTGGCCGTCGGCTGTGACGCGCGCCCGTTCGTCCCGCCCGGGCGCCGGCAGACCTCCGCGGTCTTCCCGTCCACCTGCTTCACCTTCGCCATCCTGCTCGGCTGGGGGTTCGGCCCGGCGGTCCTGGTGCAGGCGGTGGCCGTCGTCGTCTCCGGCTGGCGGATGGGCCACGCCCCGTGGCGGACCGCCTTCAACGCCGCCCAGTACGCGGCAGCCCTTGGTGCCGCGTACACGGTCACCTGGCTGGGACCCGGGAGCATCTTCGACGGAGGCCGGCTGCGCGGCACGGACGTGCTGGCGGTGGGCGGCGCGACGGTGGCCTGGTTCGCCGTCAACTACGCGCTGGTCAGCGCGGCCGTCCGGCTGCGCTTCGGCGACCGGTGGTGGCCCAGCCTGCGGCAGGGGCTGGGCTTCGAGCTGCTCTCCACCGGCTCGTTGCTGCTGCTCGCTCCGGTGCTGGTCGCGGCGGCGCGGGCCAGCGCGGCGCTGATCCCGCTGGTGCTGGTGCCGCTGTTCGCCGTCTACCGGATGGCCCGGCTCAGCGTCGAGCAGCAGCAGCTCGCCTCCCTGGACCCGCTCACCGGCCTGCCCAACCGCAAGGCGTTGCTGGCAGAGGTCGGCGAGCAGGTGCACGTGCACTCCGAACGGGCGGCCCGTGGCGAGCCCGCCGCCCGGCTGGCCCTGCTCCTGATCGACCTCGACCGGTTCAAGAACGTCAACGACGCGCTCGGGCACGCGGTGGGGGACCGGCTGCTGGTCGAGGTGAGCGCGCGGCTGACCGACGTGGTCGGCGAGGGCATGGTCGCCCGGCTGGGCGGGGACGAGTTCGCCATCGTGATGACCGGCCTGGCCGACGTCGACGAGGCCCGGGAGCTCGCCGGCCGGGTGGTGCGGGCGCTGGCCGAGCCGGTGTCGCTGGACGGGCTGCCCCTCGACGTGGGCGGCTCGATCGGCGTCGCGCTCTTCCCGGAGCACGGCGAGGACTTCGCGACCCTGATGCGCCACGCCGACGTGGCGATGTACGACGCCAAGCACCGCAACGACACCGTGGCGATCTACGCGGCCGAGTCCGACCACAACTCCGCCGAGCGGCTCGGCCTGCTCGCGGACCTGCGCCGGGTGCTGGAGGCGGGCCGTCCCGAGACCGCCCCTTCCGCCCGGGAAGGTGCCGGCGCCCCGCTCGCCGGGGACGCTGCCGGCGTCCCAGGCGACGGGGCGGTGGCCGTCCCGGCGGGACCGACGCCGGGCGGCCGGCTGCCGGGTGACGGGCGGGCCGGCGGCGCGCGGGGTGGGGACGGGGCCGAACTCCCAGCCGACGGCTCCGGCCTCACGCCCGGCTCCGGCCTCACGCCCGGCTCCGGCCTCACGTCGTCCGGCTCCGGCCGCTGGTGGCTGCGCCGTCGCCGGCAGCGGCTCGGTCCGCCGCCCGGCGACGACGAACTGATCAACCGGATCGTGACCGCTGCGGACCCGATCCGCCGCCGGACGGTGGCGGCGGGGGAGACCGGCCCCGACCGGGGCGACGGTCCCGGCCGCCGCAACGGCGCCGGGCACCCCGGTGGGCAGGGCGGCGCGGTCGTACGCCGGCAGGGACCGCCCGTCGACGACGGCGCGGGGGATCGCGGCGGCGACCGGGTCCCGACGGGCCGGCGCGGTGCCCGGCACGACGCGGCCGGCCCGCGGGACGCGGACACCGCTGCGGCCGTCGACGCGGGCGAGATCACCATGTACTACCAGCCGCAGGTCGCCATCGCGACCGGCGAGGTGGTCGGCGTGGAGGCGCTGCTGCGCTGGCGGCACCCCCGCCGGGGGATGGTGGACCCGGAGGAGCTGATCCGGGTCGCCGAGCAGAGCGCGGTGATGCGGCTGCTCACCCGCCGGGTGGTGGACGACGTGGTGGAACAGCTCGCCAAGTGGTCGGCCGCCGGGTTGGGCCTGCCGGCGGCGCTCAACGTCAGCGTGCGGGACCTGCACACCGGGGAGATCGCCGACCAGATCGCCGACCGGCTCGCCCGCTACGGCGTGCCGCCGCAGCGGCTGCAACTGGAGATCACCGAGGGCGCCCTGATGGCTGACCCGCGTCGGGTGCTGGCCACCATCACCCGGCTGCACCGGATCGGCGTCGGCATCTCGCTGGACGACTTCGGCACCGGCTACTCCTCCCTCCAGCACCTGCGGCGGCTGCCGCTGTCCGAGGTGAAGGTGGACCGCTCCTTCGTACTGGGAATGGTCGAGGACGCCGACGACGCGGCGATCGTCAAGTCGACGATCGAGCTGGCGAAGGCGCTCGGGTTGCGAGTGGTCGCCGAGGGCGTCGAGGACGAGCGCACCTGGCGCATGCTGCACGCGGCGGGCTGCGACGCGGCACAGGGCTGGTTCTACGCCCGCCCGATGCCGGCCGAGGAGCTGGTCGGCTGGCTGGCCCGCTACCGGCCGGTCCGCCCGACGCCCAGCCCCGACGCGGAGATCCCCCGCCGGCACGCTCGCTGAGTCACCTGCCCCCGCGCGGCGCGGCCGTCGGCACACGACGCCCCGCCCCGCCCCGTCGCTCGCGTCGTGTCCCGGCCGGCGGTCCGGTGGCGCGGGCTCGGAGGGAAGCTGGAGGTGCCCCGCCGCGCCGGAGGGGGAGTCGGGGACGCGCCGCCGGCGCGGAACAATAGACTCGCTCCGGTCACCGCGCGTCACGCACCTCGGTCGCGCGGCCGACACCCGGTCCGACCCGCAGCACCGTCACGAAGGGGGCACCGATGGCCGCCATCTCCCGCGAGGAGGTCGCGCACCTGGCGCGACTGTCGCGGCTAGCCGTCACGGAGGAGGAGCTGGACACCTTCGCCGGCCAGCTCGACGTGATCCTCCAGGCGGTCGCGCAGGTCGGCGAGGTCACCGCGGCGGACATCCCGCCGACGTCGCACTCGGTGCCGCTGACCAACGTCCTGCGCGACGACGTCGTGGTGCCCGGGTTGACCACGCAGGAGGCGCTGTCGGGTGCGCCCGACGCCGAGGAGCAGCGGTTCCGCGTGCCGCGGATCCTGGACGAGGATGTGGCGTCATGAGCGAGCGCAGCGAGCGAATCATCAGGCTCAGTGTGATGGTGCCTCATGGCGGCACGGAGCGAAGCGGAGTGGCGTCATGAGCGACCTGATCAGACTGACCGCGACGGAGATCGCCGGGCTCGTCGCCTCCGGTGAGGCCTCCGCCGTCGAGGTGACCCGGGCGCACCTGGACCGGATCGCCGCCGTCGACGACCGGGTGAACGCGTTCCTGCACGTCGACACCGAGGGCGCGCTCGCCGCCGCCGCCGAGGTCGACGCCCGCCGCGCCGCAGGCGAGGAGCTGGGCCCGCTGGCCGGCGTGCCGGTCGCCGTCAAGGACGTGCTGACCACCAAGGGCGTGCCGACCACCGTCGGGTCGAAGATCCTGGAGGGCTGGCGCCCGCCGTACGACTCGACGATCGTGCAGCGGCTGCGCGCCGCCGGCACGGTGATGCTCGGCAAGACCAACATGGACGAGTTCGCGATGGGCTCCTCCACGGAATACTCGGCGTACGGGCCGACGCACAACCCGTGGGACCTGAGCCGCATCCCGGGCGGCTCGGGCGGCGGCAGCTCCGCGGCGCTGGCCGCGTACGAGGCGCCGCTGGCGATCGGCTCGGATACCGGTGGCTCGATCCGCCAGCCCGGCGCGGTCACCGGCACCGTCGGCGCGAAGCCCACCTACGGCGGCACCTCCCGCTACGGCCTGGTGGCGTTCTCCTCCTCGCTGGACACCCCCGGCCCCTGCGCCCGTACGGTGCTGGACGCGGCGCTGCTGCACGAGGTGATCGGCGGGCACGACCCGCGCGACTCCACCTCGATCCCGCAGCCCGTGCCGGACGTGGTGGCCGCCGCCAGGCTCGGCGCGACCGGCGACCTGACGGGCGTGAAGCTCGGCATCGTCACCGAGTTCGCCGGGGAGGGCGCCGAGCCGGGCGTGACGGCGGCGTTCCGCGAGTCGGTCGACGCGCTGGCCAAGCTGGGTGCCGAGATCGTCGAGGTGTCCTGCCCCCACTTCCGCTACGCGCTGCCGGCGTACTACCTGATCGCCCCGAGCGAGGCCTCCTCCAACCTGGCCCGGTTCGACGGCGTCCGCTTTGGCCTGCGGGTCGGCGACGACGGCAACCGGTCGCTGGAGGAGGTCATGTCGCTGACCCGGGAGGCCGGCTTCGGCGCCGAGGTCAAGCGCCGGATCATGATCGGGACGTACGCGCTCTCGTCGGGCTACTACGACGCCTACTACGGGCAGGCGCAGAAGGTCCGTACCCTCATCACCCGGGACTTCACCGCCGCGTTCGAGCGGGTCGACGCGCTGATCTCGCCGACCACCCCGTTCGTGGCGTTCCCGCTCGGGGCGCGCACCGCCGACCCCTACCAGATGTACCTGGCCGACCTGTTCACCATCCCGACGAACCTGTACGGCGGGCCGGGCATCTCGGTGCCGTGCGGGCTCTCCGACGGGCTGCCGGTCGGCTTCCAGATCATGGCCCCGACGATGGCCGACGACCGGATGTACCGGGTCGCCGCCGCGCTGGAGAGCGCCGTCGGCACGTTCACCCCACCGGCACTGTGAGGCAGGAGCTCAGATGACGACGACACTGCCCGCGTACGACGAGGTCGTGGCGCGCTACGAACCGGTGATCGGCCTGGAGACCCACGTCGAGCTGGGCACGAACACCAAGATGTTCTGCGGCTGCCCGACCGACTTCGGTGGCGAGCCGAACACCCGGGTCTGCCCGGTCTGCCTGGGCCTGCCCGGCTCCCTGCCGGTGGCGAACAGGGCCGCCATCGAGGCGACCATCCGGATCGGCCTGGCGCTGAACTGCTCGATCGCCGAGTGGTGCCGCTTCGCGCGGAAAAACTACTTCTACCCGGACATGCCGAAGGACTTCCAGATCAGCCAGTACGACGAGCCGCTGTGCTTCGAGGGCTACCTGGACGTCGAGGTCAACGGCGAGCTGGTGCGCATCGGCATCGAGCGGGTGCACCTGGAGGAGGACACCGGTAAGACGCTGCACGTCGGCGGCGCCACCGGTCGCATCCACGGCGCCACCGAGTCGCTTGTCGACTACAACCGGGCCGGCATCCCGCTGGTGGAGATCGTCACCAAGCCGGTCCCCGGCACCGGTGCGCTCGCCCCCGAGGTGGCCCGCGCGTACGTCACCGAGCTGCGCGACGTGATCCGCTCGCTGGGCGTCTCCGACGTGCGGATGGAGGAGGGGTCGCTGCGCTGCGACGTGAACACCTCCCTCAACCTGCCCGGCGAGGAGTGGGGCACCCGGACGGAGACCAAGAACGTCAACTCGCTGCGGTCGGTCGAGCGGGCGGTCCGCTCGGAGATCATCCGGCAGGCGTCCGTCCTCGACGCGGGCGGTCGGATCACCCAGGAGACCCGGCACTTCCACGAGGACACCGGCGACACCACGCCGGGCCGGTCCAAGGAGACCGCGACCGACTACCGGTACTTCCCGGAGCCCGACCTGGTGCCGTTGGCGCCGGACACCGCCTGGGTCGCCGAGCTGAAGGCCGCCCTGCCCGAGCTGCCCCGGCTGCACCGGCGTCGGCTCCAGGAGCAGTGGGGCCTCTCCGACGCGGACATGCAGTCGGTGCTCAACGCCGGTGCCGTGGAGCTGATCGAGGCCACGGTCGCCGCGGGCGCCACCCCGGCCGCCGCCCGCAAGTGGTGGCTGGGCGAGCTGTCGCGGCGGGCCAACGAGACCGGCGTGGAGCTGGCCGACATCGGGGCCACCCCGAGCCAGGTCGCCGAGCTCCAGGGCCTGGTCGACGCCGGCAAGCTCAACGACAAGCTGGCCCGTACCGTCCTGGAGGGCGTGGTGGCCGGCGAGGGCTCGCCGACGCAGATCATGACCAACCGGGGCCTGGAGGTCGTCTCCGACACCGGCGCGCTCACCGCTGCCGTCGACGAGGCGATCGCCGCCAACCCGGACATCGCCGAGAAGATCCGCAGCGGCAAGGTCGCCGCGGCGGGAGCCCTGGTCGGCGCGGTCATGAAGACCACCCGCGGCCAGGCCGACGCCAAGACCGTCCGCGAGCTGATCCTGGAGCGCCTCTCCGCCTGACCGGTAAGGAAGGGCACCTTCCTCACGTTTTCTGTATAGGAAGGTGCCCTTCCTTACACCTGAGCCGCCGCGTGCGTCCCTCGTACGCGGCGGCTGTGCACGCCGCGCAGCCCGCCCGCCCCCGACCGGCCGTCAACGGTGACTGCCGGACCCCTGGAGTCGACCGTGAACCGTACCGACCTCGACGTCCTCGACGAGATCCAGCAGCGAGTGCTCTGGCTCGCGACCCGGATCGTGGACGCGGCCAACCACGACCGGGACACCGGCGACGGGGTGAAGGTCGGCGGGCACCAGGCGTCCAGCGCCTCGCTGGTCACCGCCATGACGGCGCTGTGGTTCGCGCACCTGGACGCCGAGGACCGGGTAGCGGTCAAGCCGCACGCCTCGCCGGTCTTCCACGCCATCCAGTACCTGCTGGGCAACCTCGACCGCTCCTACCTGACGAGGCTGCGCGCCCGGGGCGGGCTCCAGTCGTACCCGTCGCGGACCAAGGACCCGGACGAGGTCGACTTCTCCACCGGCTCCGTCGGGCTCGGCGCGGCGGCGCCGCTCTTCGCCGCCGCGACCCGCCGCTACGTCGACGCGCACTTCGGCGCCCGCCCGCACTCCCGGTTCGTCGCGCTGATCGGCGACGCCGAGCTGGACGAGGGCAACATCTGGGAGGCCGTCGCCGACCCGGCCACCACCGGGCTGGGCAACGTGACGTGGCTGGTCGACTTCAACCGCCAGTCGCTGGACCGGGTGGTGCCCGGGGTGCGGATCAACCAGTGGCGGGGCCAGTTCGAGGCCGCCGGCTGGCACGTGGTGGAGGTCAAGTACGGCCGCCGGCTCGCCGAGGCGTACGCCCGGCCGGGCGGCGAGGCGCTGCGCGACTGGATCGACGCGATGCCCAACGAGCAGTACCAGTCGCTGTTCGGGCTCACCGGCGCGGCGCTGCGCAAGCAGTTCCTCGACGGCGCGCCCGACGGCATCGAGGCGTTCATCGCCGACGTCGGCGACGACGAACTGGGGCCGCTCGTCACCGACCTGGGCGGGCACGACATGGCGGCGATGCTCGACGCGTACGCCCAGTGCGACGCGGTCACCGACCGGCCCAGCGTGGTCTTCGCGTACACCGTGAAGGGGTGGGGTCTGCCGATCGCCGGCAATCCGCGCAACCACTCGGCGCTGCTCACCGCCGAGCAGGTCGACGCGCTGCGCGCCGCGCACGGGCTGACGCGCGAGACCGAGTGGGACCGCCTGGACCCGGCGTCGGAGGCCGGCATCCGGGCCGGCGCGCGCCGGGAGGCGCTGTCCCGCGCGCCCCGCGAGCGGGCGCTGGGCGTCACCGTTCCGGACACGACGCGGGTACGCGCGAACAAGCCGATCTCGACGCAGGAGGTCTTCGGTCGGGTGCTGGTCGAGCTGGCCCGCAACCCGGAGGTGGGCCGCTACCTGGTGACCACCGCGCCGGACGTGGCGACCTCCACCAACCTGGCCGGGTTCATCAACAAGACCGGTGTCTTCGCCCCGACCGAGCAGCGCTCCTGGACCGAGGACCGGATGCTGCGCTGGACGGAGAGCCCCGCCGGGCAGCACATCGAGCTGGGCATCTCGGAGATGAACCTGTTCCTGCTGCTCGGGCAGCTCGGCCTCGCCTGGGACCTGTCGGCGCAGCCGCTGCTGCCGGTCGGCACGGTCTACGACCCGTTCGTGCTGCGTGGCCTGGACGCGTTCCTCTACGGCACCTACTCCGGCTCCCGGTTCGTGGTCGCCGGTACCCCGTCGGGCATCACGCTCGCCCCGGAGGGCGGCGCCCACCAGTCGACCATCACCGCCTCGGTGGGCCTGGAACTGCCCGGGGTGACGTTCCTCGAACCCGCGTACGCGGCCACCCTGGACTGGCTGCTTTGCGACGCGCTGGGCCAGATCGCCGGCGGGGCCGCCCCGTCGGCGACCGCTGCTCCGGCCGAGGACGGGGCGTACTACTTCCGGCTCAGCACCCGCCCGATCGACCAGGCGCCCTTCGAGGCGGCGCGGGCCCGGCTCGGCGACGCGGTGCTGCGCCGGCAGGCGGTGGCCGGGGCGTACCGGCTGGTGGACGCCCACGAGGCGTACCCGCACCTGGCCGACGCCCCGGTGGTGCAGCTCGCCGCCTCCGGCGCGGTGCTGCCCGAGGTGCTCGCTGCGGCGGCGGAACTGGCCGAGGAGGGCATCGCCGCGCACGTCGTCGACGTCACCTCGCTGGACCGGCTCTACCGGGCCTGGCAGCGCACCCTGCGCCAGGGCGTACGCACGGCCACCGTGCCGAGCGTGCCGGGCGCGCTGCGCTCGGCGTTCGCCGACCGGGTGCCGGTGGTGACGGTGCACGACGCCGCCTCGCACGCCATGGCCTGGCTCGGCTCGGCGCTCGCCGCCCCGGCGGTGCCGCTGGGCGTGGACGAGTTCGGCCAGTCCGGCAGCGTCCACGAGCTGTACGACCTGCACGATCTGCTCCCCGGCAGCATCGTCAACGCCGCCCTCGCAGCCCTGTCCCTGCGCTGACCCTGCCCTGTCCCTGCGCTCACCCCGCGCTCACCCCGCAGGGGCCTGTCGCGGGCCGTCACCCGCCGCGCGGGCGTCTCGGCACCACGGGGCCTGGGGCGGTCGGCGGCTGCGGGTGGACGGCGGCGGCTGGGCGGGCCTGCCGGCGTGGGCGCAGAAGCACGGCAGGGACCCGGGACCCGGCACCGGGACCCGGCACCGGGACCCGGCACCGGGACCCGGCACCGGGAGCCGGCACCGGGAGCCGGTAGCCGGGAGCCCCAGCAGTGTGGTTGCGGGGCGCTCGTGCCATCGCCACTGGCGCCGAGCAGCGTCAAGGCCTTCTACGGTTCCGGCGTAGGAGCAGCAGAGGGGCAGGGAGTCGTTGCCGAGAGTAATTGAAGTGCTGCGTGACGGAGTGTGGCGGCGGGCGAGGGGCGTGGCAGTGCCTGTCTGCGCCCTTTGCTCTGCAGCCACGGACGCACCAGGACCCTGACCAGCTGCGACGCCAATCGCGCCCGTGGGAAGCTGGCAGCGCGTCGTTACGGTAAGTCACTGGTGCGTCTATGGATGCAGAGCAAAGCGTCCGAGGGCGTGGTCAGTGCCGGACGAGTGGCGCTACTCAAGGTGACGACCGCAGGGTGGGGGGCACAGCGTGGTGACGGCCATGACAACCGCCCGACACTCGTGCACCCAGGGCCGGAACGACCAGGGGCAGGGCAGGGCAGTCCGAGGCGCGGCGGTCAGGCGGGGCGATCACACGCGCGGCGTCCAGGGCGTGCCGGGTCGACGCGGCGACGGTCAACGGGTAGGGGTGGGGGTGACGGGGACGGGAGCACCAGCCTTCGGGTCCTCCACGACGTGCCGCTCCAGGTTCACCTGCGCCTGCCCCGTGCCGCCGACGGTGATGTCGTCGTACGCCTGGAGCAGCTTGTCCTTGTCGAAGTAGAGCACCGTCATCGACAGCGGGGTGGGCTTCTCGCCCTCCAGGCCGCGCAGGCCGGCACCGCCCGTGGACCCCTGCACCATCAGCTGGGTGGGTCCCTTCCCGGGCACCTCGGGCAGCTTCGAGACCTGCCGGTCGTGGGTGTGCCCGGCGAGCACCAGCGGGCACGCGCCCGACAGGGGACCGGCGCTGGCCGGGTCGTGCACCAGCGCGATGTTCACCGGGCGCGGCGAGCTGCGTACCGTGGCCGCGAGCTGGTCGCCGACGCCGATGAGCTGGTCCGCGGTCTGCTGGGTGAGCCCGCTGCCCGCCGGTGAGGTGTTCTTGTCGGGGGTGAAGCGCGGGTCGCCGATGCCGGCGATGGTCAGCCCCGCGACCGTGGTGGTCGTGTTGCTCAGCACGATCGCGTTCGGCTGGCGGGCCACGGCCGCTGCGGTCCGCCCCGAGTCGTGGTTGCCCCGGATGTAGACGTACGGCTTCCTGAGCAGGCCGATCGAGCCGACGTACGAGGCCTCCGGCTCGGAGCCCCAGTCGGTGATGTCCCCGGTGTCGATCACCACGTCGATGCCGAACTGCTCGACGACGGTCCGGATGAGCTGCCAGCCGGTCGGGTTGAGGTGCATGTCGGAGACGTGCAGTACGCGGGTCGTGCCGGGGGCGGGCTCGTAGACCGGCAGCGACGACACGGTGGTGTAGAGCTGGCTGACGTTGCCGACGATGCGCTGGAGCTGCTCGGCGTACCGGGTGTAGTCGTTGGCGATCCGCCGGGCGTCACCGACGATCGCGGGGGCGTTGACCAGCAGCCCCTCGTAGCGCGGCTCCTCGATCGACTCCGGCCGGATGGTGGCCGCGGCGGTGCCGAGGCTGGCGGCGGTGATCACCAGCGCAAGCCCACCCGCCCAGGCCGCCCGGCGGGTGTCGCGGAAGAGCAGCAGGCCCAGCAGCAGGGTGACCAGCACCGTCGAGGCGAGCGTCCGCAGGCCGAGGCGCAGCACACCCTCGCGGACGTCGTCGACGGCCGACTGGCTGGCCCGGTTGATGCTCGCCGGATCGTCGAGCAGCGCCTCCGTGCGGCTCTGGTCCAGCGCGCCCAGCTCCACCGTCAGGTGGGTCGGCCCGTCGTGGCTGTCGAGCAGCAGCGCGCCCAGCGGCGGGATGTCGACGGTGGTGCCGCCGCCGAGCGCCGGCGCGACCGTGAGGTCGGCCTGGAACGGGCCGATGTCGGTGCTGACCCGGCCGCCGGCGAGCACGCCGATCACCACGCCGACCACGGCGACGAGGAGGACCGCCAGGGTCCACCCGGTCGCGCGGAGGGCTCGCCGCCCGGTCCGGTCGGCGCCACCCCGCCGGAGCGCCGGGCGTGGGGCAGGACCGGTCACCGGGGCGTCCTCGTCCCGGTCCGCGTGCTGTTCGTTCTCCTGGCCGTCCATGGTGAGATTCTGACCTGCCCACTGAAGGATCTTGGGAAACCCGGATGAGCCGGTGCGTCAGCTCCGGCCGGCCCCGCCGCCCGCGAAGACCAGCCGCAACAGCCGGTCGTCCTCGGGTTGCGGCTGGCCCCGCCCGTCGTGGTTCGAGGTGCTCACCCAGATCGAGCCGTCGGGAGCGGCGGCCACGGCCCGCAGCCGCCCGAAGCGGTCGGTCAGCAGCTCGCGCGGCTGGCCGAGCACGGTGCCGGTGTCGGTCAGCTCGACCAGCCAGAGTCGCTTGCCGCGCAAGCACGCGGTGACGAGCAGCCGGTCGGCGGCGGTCAGCCCGGAGCAGGACGCGTCCGACGTCGGCCACTGGGCGATCGGGTTGACGAAGCGCTTGTCGTCGCCGCGCCCCTCGACCGTCGGCCACCCGTAGTTGCGCCCCTTGGTGACCTGGTTGATCTCGTCCCAGGTGTTCTGGCCGAACTCCACGGCGTACATGCGCTTGCCGGCGTCCCAGGCGATGCCCTGGACGTTGCGGTGGCCCAGCGACCACACGGGGGAGTTCGGGAACGGGTTGCCGGGCGCCGGCTTGCCGTCCTTCGTGATCCGCAGGATCTTGCCGCCGAGGCGCTTGACATCCTGCGCCTGCGGCCGGTCGCCGGCGTCGCCGGTGCTCGCGTAGAGCAGGCCGTCCGGGCCGAAGGCCAGACCGCCGCCGTTGTGGATGCCGGCCTTGGGGATGCCGGTGAGGATCGGGGCCGGCGTGCCGCCCAGCTCCAGCCGGGCGATCCGGTTGTCCCGCTCGGTCGTGTAGTAGACGAAGACCGACTTGTCGCGCTGGTAGTCGGGCGAGACGGCGATGCCCATCAGCCCGCCCTCGCCGGAGGCCGCCACGTCGGCGATGGTCTGCACCGGGGTGACCTTCAGCCCGTCGGGCCCCGACTCGGGACCGACCCGCAGGATCCGGCCGTTGTCGCGCTCGGTGACCAGCGCGGCACCATCGGGCAGGAAGGCGATCCCCCACGGCACCCGCAGGCCCTTGGCCAGCACGGTGGTGACGACCTCCTGGCCGGCGCCGCCGGGGCTCGCCGTCGCCGACGGCGTCGGGAAGGTCGGCGGCTCACCGGCCGGGTCGGGTTCCGGCTCGCCGAGGCTGCAACCGGCGGTCGCCAGCAGCAGCGCCGCGCACGAGGCCGCCAGGGCCGCCCGGAGACGGTGGGTGCGGGGGTACGGGGGACGGGCGCTCACCCGGCCCAGGGTAGCCCGCCGGAACGTCCCACCGGGGTCGACGGATCGGACCGACTCCGTGGGGCGGTCAGATCGCCCGGACGGCCAGCAGCGCGACGTCGTCCTCCCGGTGGGGCGCGGCAGTCAGCAGCAGGTCGCAGAACTCGCCCAGCGGCAGCCGGTCCGTACCGCCCAGCCGGGCGACCAGCTCGGTCATCCCCTCGTCGATGGACCGGTCCCGCCGCTCGATGAGGCCGTCGGTGTAGAGCAGCAGGGTGTCCCCGGTGGCCAGGTGGGCGTGCCGGCTGGTCCGCCGCACCGGACGGTTCAGCCCGAGCAGCGGCTCCGGCGTCCCGGCGAGCACCTCCACCGCGCCGCCGGCCCGGACCACGAGCGGCGCGGGGTGGCCCGCGTTGCACCAGGTCACCCGCTGGCCGCCGGCGTCGTCGGCGTGCAGCCGCACCAGGGTGGCGGTGGCCGCGGCGGGGATGCGCAGCCCGCGGATCGTCTCGTCCAGGCGGCTCATCAGCTCGCCGACCGCGTCGGGCCGGCCGTACGCGTTGCCCCGGACGAGGTTGCGCAGCTGTCCCATGGTCGCGGCGGCCTCGATGTCGTGCCCGCCACGTCGCCGATCGCCGCGATCAACTCCCCGCCGGGCTGACGGAAGGCGTCGTACCAGTCGCCGCCGACCTCGACCCGGTCCGCCGCCGGCTGGTAGCGGGCGGCCAGTTCGAGGTCCCGGGTGACCGGCAGTTCCGGCAGCATGCTGTGTTGCAGCACGTGCGCGACGTGCCGCTGTTCGCCGTACATCCGGCTGTTGCCGATCGCCTGACCGGCCCGGCGGCCGATGTCCTCGGCGATGAGCAGGTCGCTGTCGTCGAAGTCGCGCCGCTGCGGGCCGTTGATCAGGGTGATGCACCCCAGCACCCGCCCGGCGTCGCTGATCGGCACGCTGAGGTGCGAGGAGAAGCCGAGGCGGGCGGCGAGTTCCGGCATCTCCGGCCCGACCGTGCCCCGCCGCACGTCGTCGAGGGTGGCGGCGCCGCCCAGCACGGACCGCCCGGTACGCAGCACCGCCCGGGTGATCGAGTGGGGACTCAGCCCCGTGCGCATCAGCTCGGCGAAGCGGGCGACGTCCGCGGCGCGGGACGGGTCGCGGTGCGCGGCGGTCACGTCGCGCGGCGCCCCGTCGGGCCCGACCAGGGTCACCAGCGACCAGTCGGCCAGCAACGGCACCATCGTGTCGCGCAGGTGGCGCAGCGCGGTGGCCACGTCGAGCGTCCCGGCCAGGGTCCCCGCCAGCCCGGCCAGCAGCTCCAGCCGCCCGTTGGCCTCCTCCGCGCGCCGCCGGGCCTGCTCGGCGCCCTCCAGCGCGATCCGCAGCCGCAGCTCCGAGGAGCAGGCGGCGGCCAGGTCGGCGAGCGTCCGCAGCTGCTCGGCGGTCCAGTCGCGCGGCTTGTCGTCGATCGCGCAGAGCGACCCGAGGACGTGTCCCTCCAGATCGGTCAGCGGCATCCCGGCGTACGCCACCACGCCCAGCTCGGGCACGGCGAGGTTGTCCCGCAGGGCGGGATGGAGCCGGGCGTCCGGCAGCACCATCGGGGTGCCGAGGCCGACGACGTGCTGGCAGAACGAGTGGCTCAGCGGGGTCTGCCGCCGCTCGGCCCACGGCCGGGTCAGTCCCACCTCACCGGGGAAGAACTGGCGCTCGGCGTCGACCAGGGAGACCAACGCGACCGGCACGTCGAGCAGGTCCCCGACCAGCCGGGCGAACCGGTCGAACGCCTCGTCGGGGGCGGCCGTCAGCCGGGTCTCGGCGAGGGAGCGCAGCCGATCGGGATCGCGGAGCGCCGCAATCGGATCGGCCCGCTCCGGGGCGTCGTCGCGGGAGCCTTCGGTCATCGACCACCTGTCCGTGCCGGTGGAGGCCGACCGGCACTCCGGTCCTCCCTTATACCCCCTCCGGACCGGAATCGACGCGGTCGCCGGACCGTCGCCCTGGTCACTCGCCCGCGCCGGGCGGGGCCCGTCCGGGTGCCGGGGGCCGCCCCGCCCGGCGGGCACCACCGCCGGGGGCTATCGTCGGCGGGCGTGAAGGTATGGATCCCGCACGAGGCCGGCCGGACGCTCCTCGGTGAGCTGCCGCCGGAGGTCACGGTCGAGGTGGCCGAGGACGTCTCCCGGCTCCCCTCGGAGGCCGCCGGCGTCCGGTTCTGGGTGCCGCCCTTCCTGGCCGGCGGGGACGCCACCGCCCTGCTGGGCGAGCTGCCCGACCTGGCGGTGGTGCAGCTCCTCTCCGCCGGGGCGGACGCGTGGGCCGGCCGGGTCCCGCCCGGCGTGACGCTCTGCGACGCCCGGGGGGTGCACGACCCGTCCACCGCCGAGTGGGTGGTCGCGGCGATCCTGTCCCAGCTGCGCGCCTTCCCCGCCCTCGCCCGGGCGCAGGCCCGGCGCGACTGGGCGTACGACGAGGTGGCCCCCACCGACGAGCTGACCGGCAAGCGGGTGCTGATCGTCGGGGCGGGCTCGATCGGCACGGCGGTACGCGACCGGCTCGCGCCGTTCGAGGTGAGCTTCACGCTGGTGGCCCGGACCGCCCGCCCGGAGCAGGGCGTGCACGGCGTGGCGGAGCTGCCGGGGCTGCTCGCCGAGGCCGACGTGGTGGTGCTGCTGGTGCCGCTGACCGAGCAGACCCGGGGGCTGGTGGACGAGAAGTTCCTCGCCGCGATGCGGGACGGCGCGCTGCTGGTCAACGCCGCCCGTGGGCCGGTGGCCCGGACCGAGGCGCTGGTCGCCGAGCTGCGTACCGGCCGGATCTCGGCCGCGTTGGACGTCACCGACCCCGAGCCGCTGCCCGCCGACCACGAGCTGTGGGCGATGCCGAACGTGCTGCTCACCCCGCACGTGGCCGGATCGGTACGCGGCCTGCTGCCGCGCGCGTACCGGCTGGTCGGCGACCAGGTGCGCCGGTTCGCCGCCGGCGAGCCGCTGATCAACACGGTGGTGGACGGCTACTGAGCGGTGCCGGCGCGACGGTGCTCAGCCGGTCGCGCCGGGCAGGCTCTGGCCGGTGGCCGAGATCAGCCGGGGCAGGTCGGTGCCGCGTACGGCCGGCAGCGTGACGCGCTGGCCGTCGTCGAGCCGGGCGACCGCCCGGCCGCGCGGGTCGGCGGCCAGCTCGACGACCCGGTCCCAGCTGATCCGGCGCTGCCCGACCAGCGCCCGCAGGCGCAGCTCGCGGGCGTCCGCGTCGGTGCCGGCCCGCCACGCCCACACCGTGACGGCGAGCGGGACGAGCAGCACCGGCAGCAGGTACCACCGGGCACCGGCCACCGGCAGGGCGCCGAAGAAGGCGACGATCGCGGCGGCCAGGATGGCCTGGTTGTGCCGGAAGTGGACGGTGTCGGGACTGCTCACCCCCCGATGATCCCACCCCCGCCGGTCCCGGTACGCGCCGGGCGGTGGACCCGAGCGTCGGTGACGGGGATCACTGTCGACTCGGCGTTACCGACTTCGTGGCCCGCTCGTTGGCGACTGATGGGCAGCGGACCAACCCCGGGTCCGCAGCCCCGCACCGTCGCACCGCCCGTGCCCCCTCACGAAGGCGACCGCCGTGCCCCTCGCGTACCCGCAACGCGCGTCCATCCCCCGTCCTACGCTGCCGGACACCCTCGTCCTCGCCGCCGTCGCGCTGCTCCTGCTCGCCGGCGCGGCCGGTCGGGTGCCCGCCCTGGCCGTCGTGGCGCTGGCCGGCGCGGCCAGCTGCGCCCTGGCCGGCGCGCGGCTCTCCCGGCTCACCGGCGCCCCACCGCCGACCCCCGCACCGGCGCCCACCCGGTCGCGCGCCGCCCGCCGGCGTGCGGCACCGCCCCGACGCGTCGCCGTGCTGCTCGACGCCGCGGTGGTGACGGCGGGGCTCACCGCCGCCGTGCTCCCGCTCGCCGAACCGGGCCGACGCTCCGCCGTCGTCGTGTCGGGGCTCGCCGCCTCCGCCGCGTTGTTCGTCGCGGGTCTGCCTCCGGCGGCGCGGCGGCCCCGCCCGTCCGCCCGGGTCCGGCTCCGTAAGGTCGCCGACGCGACCGCCGCCGGCCTGGGGTTGGTCCTCGCCGGCTGGCTGCTGCTGCCCCGCGACCCCCTCGACCCGCCGGTGCGGTTCGCCGCGGCCGTGGCCCTGGGCGGGCTCGCGCTCGCCGCGCTCATGGTGCTGACCGGGTCGCACCGGCGGACCGGCGCGGCCCGCTGCCGGGGCGGGGCGGCGCTCACCCTGTCCGGGCTGGTGGTGCTGGCCGCCCTCCAGACGGGCACGGCACCGCAGCGGGCGACGCTGGTGTCCGTACCCCCGCTGGTGGGTGGGGTGCTGCTCACGGCGGCGGGGGCGCGGCGGGCGACCCGTCCGGAGCCGGACCCGCCCGCTCCGCCGACCAGGGTGTGGCCCCGGGCCGTGGTCCCGACCGCCGCGGCCGTGGCGGCTGTCGGATGGCAGCTCCGCGACGGCGGGCCGCCGGACCTCACCGCGGTCCTGCTCGCGCTCGCGCTGGCCCCGCCGTTGGTGCTGCGCGACCTGCTCCGGGCGGACGACCCGGCGCAGCCGACCGCTCCCGGCGACCCGCCGGTCGGGCACCGCCCGGCGGACCCCGACCGGCCCGGCGCGCCCGTGGACCGGCCGGCGCTGCTGCGGGCCCTCGCCGCCCTCCGGGACGCGCCGGCCCCCGCCGGCGCGCTGCTCGTCGTCGACCTCGACGGACCCGGCCCCGCCCCCGACGGGCACCAGGAGGGCGAGGACGTGCTGGCCGAGGTGCTCCGCCGGGCCCGCGCGGTGGTCGGCCCCCGGGACCTGCTCGCGGACGTCACCGCCACCGGCTTCGCCGTGGTCACCGAGGTCGGTCCGGTGCTGGCGTACGCGCTGGGCACCCGGCTGCTCGCCGCGCTCACCGAGCCCTACCCCGCGGCGGGCGGCCCGCTGCGGCTGCGGGCCGGCATCGGGCTCGCCGAGATCGGCAACGGCGGCCCGGAGGACGTGCTGCGCCAGGCGGACCTGGCCCGGCGGCGGGCCGTGCAGCTCGGCCGGGACCGGGTCGAGTGGTACGACGCCTACCTGGAGGAGCAGCTCGTCCGCCGGCTCGACCTGGAACGGGAGCTGCCCGGGGCGGTCGCCCGGGGCGAGTTGGACCTCGTCTACCAGCCGGTGCTCGACCTGGCCGACCGGCAGCCGGTCGGCACGGAGGCGCTGCTGCGCTGGCGCAGCCCGGTGCTCGGCACGGTGCTTCCCGCCGAGTTCCTGCCGGTGGCCGAGGATCTCGACGTCGTGGGCGAGCTGGGCTGCTGGGTGCTGGACCGGGCCTGCCGGCAGCTCGCCGCCTGGTCGGCGGGCAGTAGGCAGCTCTGGATGGCGGTGAACGTGACCGTCCGGGAGCTGGCCTCACCCGACTTCGTGCCGCGGACGGCGGCCGTGCTCGACGCGTACGGCCTGTCGCCGGACCGGCTGGTGGTCGAGGTGGCGGAGCCCCGGGTGGGTGCCGAACTGCCGACGGTGGTGGCCCGGCTGGCCGGGCTGCGCTCGCTGGGCGTGCGCACCGCGCTGGACGACTTCCGGGCCGAGCACGCCTCGCTGGCCCAGCTCCGCCGGCTGCCGATCGACCTGCTCAAGGTCGGCCCGCAGTTGGTGGACCCGGCGGACCCGCAGCGCCCGCTGATCGACGTGGTGGTGAACGTGGGGGACCGGCTGGGGCTGGACATCGTGGCCGAGGAGCTGGAGTCGGCAAGCCTGGTCGACGGCGCGCGGCGGGCCGGCTGCCGGTACGGGCAGGGCTTCGCGCTGGCCCGCCCGGCCACCGCCGAGCGGGTCGAGGCGTACTTCGAGGAGTTCCCGTCGGCCTCGCGCTGACCGGGCGGCGCCCGCCCGCCCCGCCTGGTTGACTCTGACACCGTGTCAGGGCCGAACGTCTGAGGGGCCATGTTCACCATCGGAGACTTCGCCGGGCTCGGCCGCGTGTCGGTCCGCATGCTGCGTCACTACGACAGCATCGGGCTGCTCCGCCCGGCCGCCGTCGATCCGCACACCGGGTACCGGTTCTACCGGGCCGAGCAGCTCCGCCGGCTCAACCGGGTGATCGCCCTCAAGGAACTGGGGCTCACCCTCGGGCAGGTGCGGGCGATCCTCGACGACGCGGTCGAGGTCGCCGAACTGCGCGGCATGCTGCGGCTGCGCCGGTCCCAGCTGGAGGCCCAACTGGCGGCCGACACCGCCCGGCTGGCCGGGGTCGAGGCGAGGCTCCGCATGATCGAGACGGAGGGTCGGATGACCAGTCAGGACGTCGTACTCAAGGCACTGCCCGCGGTCCGGGTGGCGGAGCTGACCGGGGTGGCCCGCAGCTACGAGACGCCGGACATCTCCACGGTGATCCAGCCGCTCTACCCGGAGCTGTTCCGGCGCCTCGGCGCGGCGGGCGTCGTGCCCTCCGGCCCGGGGCTGGCCTGGTACGAGGCGACGGGGGAGGGCGAGTCCGTCGTGGTGCACGCCGGGGTGACGGTGGCAGCCGACCCCTCGGCGGCCCGGGACTTCGGCGTCGTCGACCTGCCCGCGGTGCCCACCGCGGCGACGATCATCCACCACGGGCCGATGGACGAGGTGGAGGGCAGCATCCAGGTGCTCGCCACCTGGATCGAGGCGAACGGCTGGCGGGCCGACGGGTACACCCGCGAGCTGTACCTGGACTACTGCCCGGACGAGCCCGAGAAGGGCGTCACCGAACTCCAGTTGCCGGTGGTCGCGGCGTGAGCGGCGGCCCGACCCGGGTACGGGTCGGGCCGCCGGCGGTGTCGGAGGCGGCCCGTCCGGCCGCCTCCGACACCGGCGTCACCGCAGGTAGGGGCCGGTGTCGCCGACCTTGCCCGGCGCCGGGTTGCCCGGCAGGTCCAGCACGTACACCCGCAGGTTGCCCTGGCCGCTGACCGTTGCCGTCAGGGTCCCGTTGGTGACCGTCCGGACGTCGCCGGTGACCGCGTCGACGTACCGGCCGTTGGGCACGCCGGTGAACGTCGCGCTCCCGGAGACCGTGACCAGCGCGAAGCTGTCCACGCCGCCGGCGGTGAAGCGCCGCTTGTACGCCATGGAGTTGCCGCTGATCCCCTCGGTCGAGTACTGCCCCTTCTGTAGGGCCGGCACCGCCCGACGGATCAGGTTCAGCCGCTGCACGTGCTTGACCAGCGGCTTGTCCAGCGTGCTGGCAACCGGCCCGGTGGCCGAGGCGACCCGGCCGAAGCCCGCCGCGGTGACCGTGCCCGCCAGGTGGCCGCCGTAGTAGGCGCGCCCGGTGGTGGCCAGCGGGCAGGTGGGCCCGCAGTCGATCTTCGCGCCCTTCTGGAACTCGATCTCGGAACCGTAGTAGAGCGTCGGGATGCCCCGGAACGTCCACATCAGGCTCATGTTCTCCGCCCAGGCGTCGGTGCCCCCGGTGTAGCGGGTGTTCGACTTGTTCGGGCCGTAGTCGTGGCTGTCGACGTACACGACGTTGTAGGTCGCGTCGTTGTAGCTGTCGTCGGAGTCCTTGCCGTTGCCGAAGGCGTTGTTCGCGTCGCCGAAGTTCATGTGCATGCGCATGTCGATGACGTTCATGCCGGAGAACTTCGAGTGGTCCGGCGCGTGGTAGGTGTTTCCGCGCAGGAACGCGTTGTCGCTGGTCGGCTGCCCGTTCGGGCCGAGCAGCTGCTCGTGGTCGTACTGCTCGATGGCCGCGCGCACGTCGTCGGGGCTGTACTCCTTGCGCTCCTTCCAGGTGAAGAACTGCGCCGAGTGGTTCACCGAGCCCCGGTTCCACTTGTCGTTGACGAACGCGGCGACCTCGCCGAAGACGTAGAAGTCCCGGCCCTTCTCGCCGTGCCTGGCCAGCGCGTGCTGCTGGATCGCCGGCAGGAAGCGCCGGTTCCAGGTGACGCGGGGGATGTGCACGGCCGTGTCGATGCGGAAGCCGTCCACCCCCATGTCGATGAACTTGTTGTACGTGTCGATCAGGTACTTCTGCACGGTGGCGTTCTCGGTGTTGAAGTCGGCCAGGTCCTCGTGCAGCCAGCAGCTGCGAGAGTCCTCGCCCTCCCAGTTGCCGATCCAGCACTGGTGGTACAGGTCGGCCGGGAAGAGCCTGCTGGTCGGGGTCGGCCACTGGCACTCGTAGAGGCGGAAGCCCTCGGGGCTGGTGCCGGCCGGGGCGCCCCAGCGTGGGCACTGGTTGCCGGGCGGCGCGGTGGTCGACCAGACGTCGCCGTTGTAGGGCCGTCCCTTGGCGAGGGCGTTCTGCGCCGGAGTCAGCTCCGGGTCGGTGCCGGGGTGCTCGACCATGGGGTCGTACGCGCGGCCCGGCTCCTGCCTGCTGTACATCCACTTCCACTGCTCGTCGCGGGCGCCGTACACCGTGGGGGTGAACAGGCCCTTGGCGCCCCAGCGGGAGCTGTGGTTGTAGACCACGTCCTGGAAGACCTTGATGCCCTTGGCGTGCGCGGCGTTGATCAGGTCCTGGTAGCTCGCGCCGGGGCTCTCCAGCCGCGGGTCGACCCGTTGGAAGTCCCAGCCGTGGTAGCCGTGGAAGTCGTAGTCGGACCGGTTCAGCACGACCGGGGTGATCCAGAGGGCGGAGAAGCCGAGCCCCTTGACGTAGTCGAGCTTGTCGATCAGGCCCTTGAAGTCGCCGCGGAACATCGGGTCGTCGTTGGCCGCGTTGCCCGACTTGACGTGCTGGCTGCCGCCCCGGTTGTTGGTGGCGTCGCCGTCGGCGAACCGGGCGGTCATCACGAAGTAGATGCTGTCCTCGCGGGGGTCGCCGCCGAGCGGGGTGCCGGCCGCGGGCGGGGGTGTGGTGGTGCCGGTGGTGACCGCCACGGGGGCACTGGCCGGGGAGGTGTTGCCGGCCGCGTCGTACGCCCGGACGGTGTACTCGTAGCGGATCTGCGGGCTGAGCGCGTCGTCGACGTGGCCGGTGCCGGCGGTGGTCACCGTGACGGTGCCCTGTGGCCCGCCGGTGCGGGTGAGCCGGTAGCCGGTGACCCCGCGGTCGTCGGTGGCCGCGGCCCAGGAGACCGCGACGCGCAGCCCGTTCGCGGTCGCGCCCAGCCCGGTGGGGGTCGACGGCGCGGTGGTGTCCGGCGTGTCGGGCGGGCACGGTGCGGCCGCGCCGGCGGTCACCACCCCCGCCTTGACGGTGCTCACCCCGGAGCCCAGGGTGTAGTCCGCGCCGTTGTTGTTGTCCCAGGCGCCGGCGCCGTTGTTGAACGCCGCCCGGAGCGTGGCGGCGGTGCCGAGGTCGACCACCCGGCGGGCCCATCCGGCGCAGCCGGCCTGCATCGGCGCGCCGGGGACGGTGGTCCAGGCCCCGCCCGCGGGCTGGTAGTGGATGTTCGCGGCGGCCCAGCCCCTGGTCCCGACGTGGTACCAGACGTCGGCCGTCCGGCCGGTCGGCGGGTTCGACGGGGTGGGCGTGGGCGAGGGGGTGCCGGCGCAGGGGTCGCCCGTGCCGACCACGCCGTCCGCGACGGTCACCGGCCCGGTGCCGGTGCGGTAGTTCGCGCCCCGGTTGTTGTCCCAGGTGGCGCCGTTGTGGTTGAACACCACCTGGAGGCCGGTGGCGGTGCCGGCGTCGATGGTGCGTTTGCGCCAGCCGGCGCACGCCGCCTCCATCGCCACCCCGGGCACGGCCGTCCACGCGCCGCCGTCCGGGGCGTAGTGGACGTTGACCTGGCCGGTCCAGGTGGCGGCGGGTCGGTAGTAGACGGTCACGGAGTTCGCGGCGGAGGCCGTGCTGAGCGGGGCCAGCCCGACGGCGATCCCGGCGGCCAGCGCGGCCGCGATCGTCCGTCGTCGTCGTCCGGTGCGGGGATGCATCGGAGCTCCTCGGGGGTGGTTGTCGGCGGGGGCCGAGGGGACGGGGTGCCTTGCGTGACAGCCGTCGGCTGTGGGGGATTGTCCGGACCGGACAGTGGCGTGACGGATCGCGTCACAGGATGACGAATGTTTCTGCAAGGTCTTGCAAGTGGCGAGAAAGTTACCACCATCAACGTCCCGACACCAGACGTTCACACTGATCGGACGGCGGCCCGCCGGCCCCGGACGTGTGGAGCCGGACGGGCGGGTGGTCCCGGGCGCCGCCGCGCGGCCTCAGGGCGATGGGTTAACCGGTTAAGTCGACAGGCGCGGGACGGCTCCCCACGAGGTCCCGCCGTCGCCTCGGCCGAGAAGTACGACGGGCGGGGCGCCCCGGGTCGGCGCGGTCCGGCTCAGCCCGCGCGCGGCGGGGCCGTGCTGCCCCGGGGCGTGAGGTGGGCGGTCCCGTCCTGCACCTGCCGGGCCGGCGCGCCGCCGATCACCGCGAGCAGCTCCCGGGCGGCATGCGCGCCGTACGCCGGGATGTCCCGGCCGAGCGCGGTCAGCGGCGGGTGCACCAGCTGGCAGAGCGGCGAGTCGTCCCAGGCCACGATGGACACCTCGCCCGGCACGGCGAGGCCCATCTCCTGGGCCACCGACAGCCCCGCTATCGCCATCACGTCGTTGTCGTAGATCACGGCGGTGGGGCGGCCGGCCGAGCTGAGCAGCCGCCGGGTGGCGCGCGCCCCCTCCTCGCCGGTGTAGTCCGACGGCACCGTGACCGCGTCGGCCAGGCCGAGCCGGCGGCACACCTGGGTGAACGCCTCGGTGCGGATCTCGGTGTGCAGCAAAGCGGGCAGGCCGCCGACGCGGGCGATCCGGCGGTGCCCGAGGGCGACCAGGTACTCCACGGTCTCCACCAGCGCCGCCGCGTCGTCGGACCAGACGCTGGCCAGCCCGCCGGTGCCGCCCGGGCCGCCGATCACCACCGCGGGCAGGCCCAGCTCCTCCAGCACCGGCACCCGGCGGTCGTCGGCGCGCAGGTCGCAGACGAGGACGCCGTCGACGCGGCGCTCACCCCACCACCGGCGGTAGACCGCGACCTCCGCCTCCTGGTCGGCCACCACCTGGAGGGTGAGCGCGTACGACCGGGCGGAGAGTTCGGCCTCGACGCCGCTGATCAGCTCCATGAAGAACGGCTCGATGCCGAGCGTGCGGGCGGGGCGGCAGAGGGCGAGGCCGACCGCGTCGGCGGTGGCCCCGGAGAGGGAGCGGGCGGCGCGGCTCGGGTTGAAGCCGATCTCGGCGGCGATGGCGAGGATCCGCTGCCGGGTGGCCTCGGAGACCCCGGGCTGGCCGTTCAGCGCGTAGGAGACCGCACCCTTGGACACCCCGGCGCGCCGGGCGACGTCGGCGATCGTGGGCCGCTTCACCGGCGTACTCCTCCACTCTCCCGCCCGGGCGGGTGTCACCACGACGCCGGGGCGACCGGCGGCGGTCCACGCTACTGCACCGGGCCCGCAGCGGGCCGGCGCGACCGGTGCGCGGCGTCGGGCCGGTCGCCGGCTTTCCCGGTTAAGTAGCCTGGTGCGGCTCGGCTCGATCCCGGACCGCGCCGCGAGCCCGCGTCCCGTTGCCTCGCAGGAATGCCCCCACCTCTCATGATCGCGCTCCCACGGCAGGTGCAGATTACCGCGATACACCATTCGTGACTGCCCGTTGACAGCGCCGAAACCGCCCCGTACGGTGGCGGAACTTATCCGGTTCAGTCAACGACTCTCGATGTCGGGAGCGTTCCCATTGGCGCGGAGGATGACATGAGACGGTCCTTGACGCACTGGGCCAGGGCAGCCGCCGTCGGCGCGGTCAGCCTGGTCATGGTCGCGGCGTGCAGTGGCAACAGCGGAGGTGGCGGCGACTCCCAGGCGGGCGGCCAGGTCACCCTGAAAATCAACTTCTGGGGCGACTTCGGGCTCGACGAGCTCAAGACGAAGTACGAGGACGCCAACCCGAACGTCAAGATCAGCCTGAACACCGGCGAGTACAACGCCCAGCACGAGGACCTGCAGAAGAAGCTCGTCGCCGGCTCCGGCGCGCCGGACATCGCCGCCGTCGACGAGGGCTTCGTCGTCCAGTTCCGTGGCCAGGCCGACAAGTTCGTCAACCTGCTCGACAAGGGCGCCGGCACGTACGAGCAGAAGTACCTGCCGTGGAAGTGGAAGCAGACCCTGACGCCCGACGGCAAGACCCAGATCGGCCTCGGCACCGACGTCGGCGGCCTGGCCATGTGCTACCGCACCGACCTGTTCGCCGCCGCCGGCCTGCCCACCGGACGCGACCAGGTCTCCGCGCTCTGGCCCACCTGGGACAAATTCATCGAGGTCGGCCAGCAGTACACCGCCAAGAGCGGCAAGAAGTTCATCGACGCCGGCACCAACGTCTTCAACCCCGTCCTCGGGCAGCAGCCGGTCGGCTTCTACGACGAGAGCGAGGCGCTCAGGATGGACGGCGGCCCGAAGGTCGCCTTCGACGTGGCGGCCCGGACCATCGCCGCCGACCTCTCGGCCAACCTCACCGCGTTCTCCCCGGAGTGGAACAGCGGCTTCGTCAAGGGCAACTTCGCCGTGCTCGCCTGCCCGGCCTGGATGCAGGGGCACATCAAGAACACCGCCCCCGGCACCAGCGGCAAGTGGGACGTGGCCGCGATCCCCGGCGGGGGCGGCAACTGGGGCGGCTCGTTCCTGACCATCCCCAAGCAGGGTAAGAACGTCGACGAGGCGTACAAGTTCGTCGAGTGGCTGATCCAGCCCGAGCAGCAGATCGAGATCTTCAAGAAGGTCGGCAACCTGCCCTCGCAACCGGCGCTCTACCAGGACCCGGCGATCAAAGACTTCACCAACCCCTTTTTCAACAACGCCCCGGTGGGTCAGATCTTCTCCAGGACGGCGGAGAGCCTGACCCCGCAGTACCTCGGCAAGCGCAACGGCCCGACCCGGGTGGCGGTGGAGAACGTGCTGAACCGGCTGGCCACCGGAAACCTGAAGGGCAAGCCCGACCAGGCGTGGACCGAGGCGGTCAAGGAAGCCGAGAAGGCCGCCAGGTCCTGACCGCCCGCCGGTCGGGGCAGGCTCGCGCCGCGCCCCGACCGGCCCTCCCAACGGTGCCTGGAGGTGCCCCGATGTCCACCACCCGCGCCGCCCCCACGGCGCCCCGGCCCGGCCAGGAGCCCGGCGCGACGACCGAGCGCCGGGGCCGCCGACCGGAGCCGGGCAGCTGGCGTACGCGGTTGTACCGCTTCGACGTGCGCTACGTGCCGTACCTGCTGATCGCCCCGTTCTTCCTGCTCTTCGCCGTCTTCGGGCTCTTCCCGATCGTCTTCAACGGCGTCGTCGCCCTGCGCCACTGGCGGCTCGACGACCCGACGCTCACCGGCTGGGCCGGGCTGGAGAACTTCCGCCGTCTCTTCACCGACGACGACTTCTTCAACGCGCTCGCCAACACGTTCGGCATCTTCCTGCTCTCCACGGTGCCGCAGCTGCTGCTGGCGCTGATCGTCGCGTCGCTGCTGAACCGGAAGCTGCGGGCCCAGACGTGGTTCCGGGTCGGGGTGCTGCTGCCGTACATCACCCCGGTGACGGCCTCCACGCTGATCTTCTCCGTGGTCTTCGCCCGGGACACCGGCATCGCCAACTGGGCGCTGTCGCTGCTCGGCATCGGCGAGACCGAGCCGATCGACTGGCGGGCTGCGAAGTGGTCCTCGTGGATCGCCATCGCCACCATGGTCAACTGGAAGTGGATCGGCTACAACGCGCTGCTCTACCTGGCCGCCATGCAGTCCATCCCGCGCGACGTCTACGAGGCCGCTGCCGTCGACGGCGCCGGGCCGTGGCGCCAGCTGTGGCGGATCACCGTGCCGATGATCCGGCCCGTGGTCATCTTCACCGTCGTGCTCTCGACCATCGGCGGCCTGCAACTGTTCACCGAGCCGATGCTCTTCGACGCCAACCCGGCCCTGGGCCTCGGCGGCGACGACGGGCAGTGGCAGACCGTCGCGCAGCTCATCTACAAGGTCGGCTGGCGGGACCTCAACCTCGGCTACGCCGCCGCCATGTCCTGGGCCCTCTTCCTGGTCATCCTGCTCGTCGCGGCGATCAACGCCCTGGTCACGCACCGTCTCGGGGGTGGGAAGAAATGAGTGCCTCGAATCCCCGGCGGGCGGCGCTGACCGGTCGGGCGCCGCAGCACATGCCCGGCACCGTCTGGACCTACCTATTCCTGAGCGTCGTGATCGCGTTCTCGGCGTTCCCGCTCTACTGGATGTTCGTCATCGCCACGAACACCGACGAGGCGCTGGCGAAGATCCCGCCGCAGGTGCTGCCCGGCGGGCAGCTCGTCACGAACCTGCGGGAGGTCTTCTCCATGCAGGACGTGTTCTTCCTCCAGTCGCTCGGCAACAGCGTGATCGTGTCGTCGGTGGTGACGGCGTCGGTGCTCTTCTTCTGCGCGCTGGCCGGCTTCGCGTTCGCCAAGCTGCGGTTCAAGGGGCGCAACGCGCTGATGGTCATGGTCGTCCTGACCATGACGGTGCCGAACCAGCTCGGCGTCGTCGCGCTCTACATCCTGATGGGCCGGATGCCCGGCGAGGGCGGCTGGAACGGCACCCTCCTCGCGGTGATCGTGCCCGGCCTGGTCACCGCGTTCGGCGTCTTCTACATGCGGCAGTTCATCCTCGACGCGGTCCCCGACGAGCTGGTCGAGGCCGCGCGGATGGACGGCGCGAGCACCATGCGGATCTTCTGGAGCGTGGTGGTGCCGGCGGTCCGGCCCGCCATGGCGGTGCTCGGCCTGCTGACCTTCGTCGCCACCTGGAACGAGTTCCAGTGGCCGCTGATCACCCTCGGCGGCACCGACTACCCGACCTCGATGGTCGCCCTCTCCGACCTCGCGAGTGGCAACTACGTGCTGTACCGGCGGGTGCTGGCCGGGGCCCTGGTGGCCACCCTCCCGCTGCTGGTGATGCTCTTCATCGGCGGCCGTCAGATCGTCCGCGGAATCATGGAAGGTGCGGTGAAGTCGTGACCCGGCAAGCGTTGCACGAGGGCTGGACCCTGCGGGCGGTCCAGGGGCCGCAGGTGCCGGCCGCGATCGCGGGTCGCGCCGTGCCGGCCACCGTTCCCGGCTGCGTGCACACCGACCTGCTGGCCGCCGGCCTGATTCCCGACCCGTACCTGGACGACAACGAGAAGGGGCTCGCCTGGATCGGCCGCACCGACTGGGTCTACGAGACCACCTTCACCCACCGGCCGGGCGGCGACGAGCGGGTCGACCTGGTCTGCGCCGGCCTGGACACCGTCGCCACGCTCACCCTCAACGGCGCCGAGGTCGGCCGCACCGAGAACATGCACCGCGGCCACCGCTTCGACGTCCGGTCGCGGCTGGTCGCCGGGTCCAACACCCTGGCCGTACGCTTCGACTCCGCCTACCGCTACGCCGAGGCGCAGCGGGACCGGCTCGGGGACCGGCCGAACGCCTACCCGGAGCCGTTCCCGTTCATCCGCAAGATGGCCTGCAACTTCGGCTGGGACTGGGGTCCGACCCTGGTCACCGCCGGGATCTGGCAGGAGATCGGGCTGCACGCCTGGTCCACGGCGCGGCTGGCCGTCGTGCGTCCCCTGGTGACCGTCGAGGCCGGCGACGGCCGGGTGGAGCTGCACGTCGAGGTCGAGCGGGCCGGCGCCGCGCCGCTCACCGTGCGGGCCACCGTCGCCGGCGCGGCGGCCGAGGCGACCATCCCGGCGGGGGAGCGCACGGCCGTGCTGACCCTCACCGTCCGCGACCCGGCGCTCTGGTGGCCCCGGGGGTACGGCGACCAGCCGCTGCACCCGCTGGAGGTGACCCTGCACGACGCCGACGACCACCCGCTCGACACCTGGTCGCGGCGGATCGGCTTCCGCTCCGTACGCCTCGACACCACCCCCGACGCGCACGGCACCCCGTTCGCCCTGTACGTCAACGACACCCCGGTCTTCGTCCGGGGGGTCAACTGGATCCCCGACGACGCCTTTCCCACCCGGACCACCCGGGACCGGTTGGCGCACCGGTTCCGGCAGGCCGCCGACGCGAACGTCAACCTGCTGCGCGTCTGGGGCGGCGGCCGGTACGAGTCGGACGACTTCTACGACCTCGCCGACGAACTGGGCCTGCTCGTGCAGCAGGACTTCCTCTTCGCCTGCGCCGCCTACCCGGAGGAGGAGCCGCTGCGCGCCGAGGTGGCCGCCGAGGCCGCCGAGCAGGTGGTCCGGCTCGCCCCGCACCCGGTGCTGGTGCTCTGGACCGGCAACAACGAGAACATCTGGGGCTGGCACGACTGGGACTGGCAGGAGCCCCTCGCGGGGCGCACCTGGGGACGCGGCTACTACCTGGAGCTGCTGCCCCGGATCGTCGGCGAGCTGGATCCGACGCGGCCGTACTGGCCGGGCAGCCCGTGGTCCGGCCGCGAGGAGATCCACCCCAACGACCCGGCGCACGGCACCACGCACATCTGGGACGTCTGGAACACCGACGACTACACGAAGTACCGCGAGTACGTGCCGCGCTTCGTCGCCGAGTTCGGCTACCAGGCCCCGCCCGCGTACGCGACGCTGCGCCGGGCACTCTCGGACGAACCCCTCGCACCCGACTCGCCCGGCATGGCGCACCACCAGAAGGCGATCGACGGCGACGCCAAGCTCCGGCGCGGGCTCGACGCGCACCTGCCCGCACCGGCGGACTTCGACGACTGGCACTGGCTCACCCAGCTCAACCAGGCGCGCGCGATCCAGCTCGCCGTCGAGCACTTCCGCTCCCACCGGGACGTCTGCGCCGGCACGATCGTCTGGCAGCTCAACGACTGCTGGCCGGTGACCTCGTGGTCGGCCGTCGACGGCGACGGCCGCCGCAAGCCCCTGTGGTACGCGCTGCGCCGGGCGTACGCCGACCGGCTGCTGACCGTCCAGCCCCGCGCCGGCGGCCTGGCCCTGATCGCCGTCAACGACGGGGCGACCCCGTGGCGGGCGACCGCCTCGGTGACCCGGCTGACCCTGACCGGCGAGCCCCGGGCGAAGACCACGCTGGAGCTGGACGTCGGTGCGTACTCCTCGGTGACGCTGGCGCTGCCGGGAGAGCTGGCGCGGCCGGACGAGGCCCGGCGCGAGCTGCTGGTGGCCGAGGCGGGCGGGACGGCGGAGCGGGCGCTGTGGTTCTTCGCCGAGGACCGCGACGCCGACTGGCCGACGGCCCGGTACGACGCGGCGGTCGAGCCGGTCGACGGCGGCCAGCGGGTCCGGGTCACCGCCCGCACGATCCTGCGGGACCTGACCGTCTTCCCGGACCGGCTGGACCCGGCGGCCGAGGCGGACGAGGCGCTGGTCACCCTGCTACCGGGGGAGTCGGCCACGTTCACGGTGCGCGCGGACGCCCCGCTGGACCCGGCGGCCCTGACCACCCGCCCCGTCCTACGTTGCGTCAACGACCTCTCCGGCTGACCCGGCGGGTGCGCGACGGAGATCTTGGCAAGATCCGGCCCGCGGAGGGGCGGTTCCGCACCAGGATCTCCGTCGTGCGCACCCCCGGGGCAGGCGGCCCGGTGTCTGGGGAAGGATCTACCCGGAGCGGAGGAACAGCCGGGGACAGGAACCGACCCGCCGGAGGTCGCACCACCCAGAGGGAGAGCCATGATCGCGGAGCACATTCGTGACGCGTCGGCCACGGCGGTCGTGTTCGGTTTCTTCGCGTCCGGCTGGTTCGGCTGGGCGCAGGAGGCGCCACCCCGGCGGTGGCCACCGTTCCTCGGCGCCGGTTCGGTGCTCTCGTTGCTCACCGCGGTCGCCGGCGGCATCCTGACCTGGCGGCGTTGGTCCGACCCGACGGCCTTCGACGCCGACACCAGCCGGGCCTTCGGAGTGGTCGTGGGCATCGAGTTCGGCGTCGCGGCACTGGGTGCCGGGCTGCTCGCCCTGCGGCGCCGACGGGACCTGATCCCGGTCTGGGTCGCCCTCGTGGTGGGCCTGCACCTGTTCCCGGTCGCAGCGCTGATCGACTATCCGCTGGTCCACGTGGTCGCCGCCCTGGTGACGGCGGCGGCGCTGGCGGCGGTCCCGGTGGCCCGGGCCCGCGCCGTCGCGGTGAGCGCGGTGGTCGGTCTCGGCGTGGGCGCGGTGCTGCTCGCCGCCGCCATGTCGTCGCTGGTCATCGCCCTGGTCGCGTACTGAGGCGGGCGGCACCTGCCGCACGTGAAGCGGCGGCCGGGCCGTCTGACGCCCACTCCGGCCCGCAGCGGTAGCCGCCCTTGCCGACCGCTGCCGCCCCGGATGGGGCGGGTGCCGCCGACGCCGCGAGTTGAAGATTTTCTCAAGTGCTAAAGTTGGCAACTGTATGTGGTGTCGCGTGACGGAGGCTGACGTGTCGGTACCGCTCTACCAGGCGAAGGCGGAGCTGTTCCGCACCCTCGGCCACCCGGTGCGGATCCGGGTGCTGGAGCTGCTCCAGGACGGGCCAAAGCCGGTCCGCGACCTGCTGGCGGCGATCGACGTGGAGGCGTCCAACCTGTCCCAGCAGCTCGCGGTGCTGCGCCGGGCCGGCATGGTCACCTCCAGCCGCGACGGCGCCCTTGTCGTCTACGCCCTCAGCACCCCGGACGTGGCGGACCTGCTGGCCGCCGGCCGCCGCATCCTCGGCGCCGTCCTCACCGACCGCGACGCGCTGTTGGACCAGCTTCGGGCCGACGGGCGGGGCCGGTGAGCACACTGTCGGTGCGTGACCGGTTCGTCGGGCTGCTGCCACCCCGCGCCGACTGGGTGGCGGTGCGCCGCGGGCCCCGGCGCGACCTGCTCGCCGGGCTGACCGTGGCCGTGGTGGCGCTGCCGCTGGCCTTGGCCTTCGGTGTCACCTCCGGGCTCGGGGCCCAGGCCGGCCTGGTGACGGCGGTGGTGGCCGGCGCCGTCGCCGCCGTCTTCGGCGGCTCCCACCTCCAGGTCTCCGGGCCGACCGGGGCGATGACCGTGGTGCTGGTGCCGGTGGTCCAGCAGTTCGGCCCCACCGGGGTGCTGATGGTCGGGGCACTGGCCGGGCTGGTACTGATCGCACTGGCCCTCGCCCGCCTCGGCAGGTACGTCCACTACCTGCCCGTCCCCGTGATCGAGGGGTTCACCGCCGGCATCGCGGTGGTCATCGCCCTGCAACAGGTGCCGGCCGCGCTCGGGATCACCGATGCGCACGGCGACCGCGTCTGGGCCGTCGCCGCCGACGCGGTCGTCCGGTTCGTCGCGGATCCACGGCCGGTCCCTGTCGCGGTGGCCCTGGGCGTGGCGGCGATGATGCTGCTCGGTGCCCGATGGCGTCCCGGTTTGCCGTTCTCGCTGCTCGGGGTGGCCGCCGCGACCGTACTGGCCGAGACCGCTCCGGTCGACCTGGTCCGCATCGGCACCCTGCCCGCCGGCCTGCCCGCGCCCTCGCTGGGCTTTCTCGACCCCGACGCCGTCGGGGTCCTGCTGCCCTCCGCCCTCGCGGTCGCGGCGCTGGCCGCGTTGGAGAGCCTGCTCTCCGCCACCGTGGCCGACCAGATGACCGTGGGCCAGCGCCACGACCCCGATCGCGAACTCTTCGGCCAAGGGCTGGCCAACCTCGCCGCCCCAGTGTTCGGCGGGATCCCGGCCACCGCCGCCATCGCCCGTACGGCGGTGAACGTGCGCGCCGGCGCGAGTTCGAAGCTGGCCTCGCTCACCCACGCCGTCGCCCTCGCGGGGATCGTGCTGGCGGCCGCGCCCCTGGTGGGCCGGATCCCGCTTGCCGCGCTGGCCGGTGTCCTACTGGCCACCACGGTCCGGATGGTCGAGGCCGGGTCGCTGTGGGCGCTGGCCCGCGCCACCCGGGGCGACGCCCTCGTGCTGGTGCTCACCTTCGCGGTCACGGTGACGCTGGACCTGGTCACTGCCGTGGCGGTCGGGGTGGGCGTGGCGATCGTGATCGCGCTGCGCGCGGTGGCCCGGACGGCCCGCGTGGAACAGGTTCCCCTCGACCCCGGCGAGCACAGCGCCGAGGAACATGCGCTGCTCGCCGACCACATCGTGGCCTACCGGCTGGACGGCCCGCTCTTCTTCGCCGCCGCGCACAGTTTCCTGCTCCAACTCTCCGACGTGGCCGACGTACGCGTGGTCATCCTGCGGATGTCCCGGGTGAGCACCCTCGACGCGACCGGCGCGCAGGTGCTCGGCGACGCCATCCTCCGGCTCCAGGAACGCGGCATCACCGTGCTGCTCTCCGGCGTCGTCCCCGGCCACGACCAGGTGTTGGCCACTCTCGGCGTCGCCGGTCAGCTGCGCCGCGACGGTCTGGTCTTCCCCGACACCCCGGCCGCGATCCGGTACGCCCGTACCGTCGTGCTGTCCGGCAGAGGAGGATCGGCGGGTGACGCCGCTCAGCAGGCCGCCAGGGCCGGGTGAGCGGCGTCGTAGCATCGGCGCTGCTCGCCGCTACCAGACGATGACGTCGAAGGTGAGCGTCCTTCCTGGTTCGTAGCGCTTGACGGTCAGCCACGCCCACCGCTTCTCGGTCGTCTGCACACAGAACGACTGGCCTGTGCGGACTTGTGTGCTGCCGATGTCCTTCTGCCGGACGGTGGACGTCTCGCAGGCGATCTGGGACGGCGCCCCGTCGATCACGACAACGTCACCGGGGGTCCGTACCGGTCTTGACCCGCCGCGCAGATGCAGGTCCCCGCCCTGGTCGAGCCCGTAACCGGACCGGACATTCCAGTTCGTGGCCGCGGAGTCCAGGTCGAGAGAGTAGTTCACGGAGAGGGCGACGCCGGTTTCGGTGCGGCTCGGTGACTGCGGGCCGACAGAGGTCGGGCTCACGGTGCTGCTCGGAGCGGGGGCGTCGGTCGGGTCGGTGGGACGGCCGGTCGGCGTCGCCGGGGAGGTCGGCGCCGAGGTGGGGGACGTCGGGACAGCGCTGGTCGGTCGGTCGTCGGGGGTGGGGGTCGCCGCGACCGTCGTGGGTTTACCCGTACTCCGGCCCACGATGCGGTCGGTGGCCGCGCCGGTCACCGCCGACAGGACCACCAGGATCATCACCACCACGGTGGCGAGGACGGGGCGGCGTTGCATCCAGAGCCACCCCAGTGCCCAGCAGGCCGCGGCGAGCCCGGCGAGCCCGACCGCCACCACGGCCCAGGCGCCGGCGCTGGTCAGCCACTGCATGACACCCGCCACCGCGCCCACGACGCCGGCGACCGTCGACACCAGCACGACCCGTCTGTCCGAAGGCGGCCGACTCGGCTGGTTCATCGCGCCCGCCCGGGTCGCTGGCCGGCGCTGAGGCGAAGATGAGAGCACATGCTTTCATTCGACGCCGTACTCCTTTGTGGAGCCAGGATGTGTTGTCCATCCGACAGCGCACCCACTTGTCCGTCCTCGTAGCCGACGAAGGGTTGGCGCGCTTCTGCTGCGGTTCGACGAGGTCGAGGAACGTCGTGGCTCCGTGCCTGCCGGCCCGGGGAATGTCGTCGTCGCCGATTCCGCACATGATGGTGGCTGGCGGGGACAGATTGGCCGTCGGGCTCGGGCTGACGCAGCTGCCACCCTGTCCCCACCGGCCCCCAACCCCACCGCACCGATCTTGGTGGGAAAGCGCCCCTGGAGGGGCCGTTTCCTACCAAGATCTGCGCCCGGGCCCGGCAGGGGCCGGACGAGCGGCTACTCCGGGACGCGGCGGTAGGCGCCGTCGCTGGCCGAGGTGGCCATCGAGGCGTACGCGCGCAGCGCCGCGGACACCGGCCGCTGCCGGTCGACCGGGGTGTACGGCTTGTCGCGCTTCTCCTGCGCGATGCGCCGGGCCTCCAGCACGTCGGGGGCCACGTTCAGCTCGATCGACCGGCCCGGGATGTCGATGACGATCTCGTCGCCGGACTCGACGAGGGCGATCAGCCCGCCGGAGGCCGCCTCCGGGGAGACGTGCCCGATGGAGAGCCCGGAGGTGCCACCGGAGAAGCGGCCGTCGGTGAGCAGCGCGCAGGAGCGGCCCAGCCCCCGGCCCTTGAGGAACGAGGTGGGGTAGAGCATCTCCTGCATGCCGGGGCCGCCCTTCGGTCCCTCGTAGCGGATCACCACCACGTCGCCGGCGACGATCCGCTTGTTGAGGATCGCCTCGACGGCGTCGTCCTGGGACTCGTAGACCTTGGCCGGGCCGCGGAAGGTCAGGCACTCCTCGGGCACCCCGGCGGTCTTCACCACGCAGCCGTCCGGCGCGAGGTTGCCGTGCAGGATCGCCAGGCCGCCGTCGGCGCTGTAGGCGTGCGCGAGGTCCCGCACGCAGCCCCCAGCGGCGTCGGTGTCCAGCGACGACCAGCGGTTGGTGGTGGAGAACGGCTCGACGGTGCGCACCCCGCCCGGGGCGGCGTGGAACAGCTCGACCGCCTCCGGCGTGGGCGAACCGCCCCGGACGTCCCAGTCGGCGAGCCAGCGCCCCAGGTTGGGGGAGTGCACCGCGTGCACGTCCCGGTGCAGCAGGCCGGCCCGGTCCAGTTCGCCGAGGATGGCCGGGATGCCGCCGGCCCGGTGCACGTCCTCCATGTGGTAGTTCGGGGAGTTCGGGGCGACCTTGGCCAGGCAGGGCACCCGGCGGGAGACGGCGTCGATGTCGGCGACGCCGAAGTCCAGCTCGGCTTCGCGGGCGGCGGCGAGCAGGTGCAGGATCGTGTTGGTCGAGCCGCCCATCGCCACGTCGAGCGCGACGGCGTTCTCGAACGCGGCCCGGCTGGCGATCGCGCGGGGCAGCACGGAGGCGTCGTCGCCGTCGTACCACCGCTTGGCGATCTCCACGGCGGTGCGGCCGGCCTCGACGAAGAGCGACCGGCGCGCGGCGTGGGTCGCCAACGTCGAGCCGTTGCCCGGCAGCGCGAGGCCGATCGCCTCGGTGAGGCAGTTCATCGAGTTGGCGGTGAACATGCCGGAGCAGGAGCCGCAGGTCGGGCAGGCCGACCGCTCGATCTCGCCGAGCTGGTCGTCGGTGACGGCCTCGTTGGAGGAGGCGATCATCGCGTCGATCAGGTCGATCTTGGAGTGCACGACGCCCTCGATCGCCACGGTCTTGCCGGCCTCCATCGGCCCGCCGGAGACGAAGACGGCCGGGATGTTCAGCCGCAGGGCGGCCAGCAGCATGCCCGGGGTGATCTTGTCGCAGTTCGAGATGCAGACCAGGGCGTCGGCGCAGTGCGCGTTGACCATGTACTCCACCGCGTCGGCGATCAGCTCCCGGCTGGGCAGGGAGTAGAGCATGCCGCCGTGGCCCATGGCGATGCCGTCGTCCACGGCGATCGTGTTGAACTCGCGGCCCACCCCGCCGGCCTCCGCCACCGCCTCGGCGACCAGGCCGCCCATGTCCTTGAGGTGCACGTGACCGGGTACGAACTGGGTGAAGCTGTTGGCGATGGCGACGATCGGCTTGCCGAAGTCGTCGTCGGTCATCCCGGTGGCCCGCCAGAGGGCCCGGGCGCCGGCCATCGTCCGACCGTGCGTGGAGGTCTTCGACCGCAGCTCAGGCATACCCACAAGTGTTACACCGCCGCCGGGACGCCCGGCTGCCGTGCGCGACGTGTCCCAAAGGTTGCACACCCGGGCCCCCACGCCGCGCGCGCATCCGGCACAGTTGGGACGTGCAGTTCCCCCCGGGCATGGTCGCGGTCGCGGTGCTGTGCGGGCTGGTCGCCGCGGCGGCCACCGCGCTGTCGGCCGTCGGCGCCCGGCGCGGCGCCGGGCCGCACCGGCAGGCGTACGCGCTGCTCGCCGCCGCGTCCGGGGTGGCGCTGGTCACCCTGCTGGTCGGGGTGGCCGTGGCGCTTGCCACCGCCGGGCACGCGGGGCACACCCCGGACGGGCACACCGGCTGGGCCGGCGTCGTGTCGATCGGCACGGTGACCAGCGGGCTGTTCTTCTCCGCCGGGCTGCTCCGGCTGCCCGGCGTGGCCGCCACGGCGGCGACCACCGCCCGGCTGGCGCTCGACGGCCTGGTCATGGCGACGGCGTTCTGGTTCGTCGGCTGGGTGGTCTTCTCCGAGCCCACCCGGCTGCTCGGCGACGCCACCCCGGTGGCCTGCGTGCCGATCCTGCTCGCCACGGTCAGCGCGGCCCTGACCGCCGGGCTCGCCCTGATCGTGGCCTTCCGCGCCCCGCCGCCGCGCGGTCGCGCCGCCTGGGTCGGCGCCGGGGCCACCGCCGTGACCTGCGGTGGGCTCGGCATCGCCACCGGTCTCTGCCAGGCCGGGCCGGGCATGGCGCTGGTCGGGGCGGGAGTGCTCGCCGCCGGCCTGGTCGCCGCCGCGTCGGCCGCCCGCCGGCCGGACGCGGCGGACCGACCGCCGCCCGACCTGATCCGCCGCGACGGCGCGTACGCGTTCGTGCCGATGTTCGCCATGGCCGCCTCGGCGATGTACCACCTGCTCCAGGACGGCCGGTTCGACGCGCTCGGCATCGTGGCCGGCAGCGTGGAGGGCTTCGCCCTGGTGACCCGGCAGTACCTCACGCTGCACGACGTGCGCGGCTACGCCCGGCGGCTGGCCGAGCGGGAGGCGCACTTCCGCGAGCTGGCACACACCGACCAGCTCACCGGGCTGGCCAACCGGCGGGGGCTGTTGCAGGCGCTGCACCGGTGCGCCGAGGCCGGCGCCCCCTGCGTGCTGCTCGGGCTCGACCTCGACGGCTTCAAGCACGTCAACGACATGCGCGGCCACGACGTGGGCGACGCGGTGCTGGCCGAGGTCGGCGAGCGGCTGCGCGCCAACCTGCGCCCCGGCGACGTGGCGGCCCGGCTCGGCGGCGACGAGTTCGCGGTGCTGATGCACGGCCAGCCCGCCGACGCGGACCGGGTCGCCGAGCGCCTGCTCGGGGTGCTCGGGCGCGCCTACGACCAGCCGGAGGGGCCGGTCTTCCTGTCCGTGAGCATCGGGGTGGCCGGCTGGACGGGCGAGCCCGACGTGGAGCTGTTGCTGCGCCACGCCGACCTGGCGCTGCGCTACGCCAAGCAGCGCGGCAAGAACCGGATCGAGCGCTACGACGCCGCGTACGACCAGCTGCTGCGCCGGCGCACCACGCTGGAGCACGAGCTGCGCGGCGCGATCGAGCGCGACGAGCTGCGCCTGGTGTTCCAGCCGGTCGCCTCGCTGCCCTCGGTGCGCCCGGTCGGCGCGGAGGCGCTGCTGCGCTGGCGGCACCCGGTGCTGGGCAAGGTCGGCCCGGACGAGTTCATCCCGCTGGCCGAGGAGTGCGGGATGATCGCCAAGCTGGGCGCCTGGGTGCTGCACCAGGCGTGCCACCAGCTCTCCCGCTGGCTGGCCGACGGCCACGACGTCTGGGTCTCGGTCAACGTGTCCCCCCGTGAGCTGCACGCCCCGGAGTACGTGGTCCAGGTCGCCGAGGCGCTGCGCGCCCACCGGGTGCCGCCGCAGCGGCTGGTGCTGGAGGTCACCGAGCACGCCGTCGCGACGGACCTGGACGAGCTGATCCGGCGGCTGACGGCGCTGCGGCTGACGGGTGTCCGGATCGCGCTGGACGACTTCGGCGCCGGGTACTCCTCGCTGGGCCAGCTGCGTCGCCTGCCGATCGACATCCTCAAGATCGACCACGGGCTGGTCGCGGAGCACGAGCCGGTGCGGCCGGTGGGCCGGGACGGCCCGGCGTTCGCGCCGATGGTCGACATCGTCATGCGCCTCGGCCACCAGCTCGGGCTGGAGGTCATCGCCGAGGGGGTGACCACGCCGACCGAGCTGGCCGCCGTGGTCGCCGCCGGCTGCCGGTTCGGTCAGGGGGCGCTCTTCGGCTGGGGCGTGCCGGCCGAGCACCTGGAGGCGATGCTGGAGGCGGCCACGTCCCCGGGGGCCCGCCCGGCCCCGATGCCCGCCCCGGTCGGCCCGCCCGCCGCGCCGCCGCCCCGGCGGCTGCCGACGCTGCCCGCCCCGCGCCCCTCCGGGCCGGGGTCCGCCCAGGTGGAGCAGGGTTCCTAGCGCCACGGACGGGTGAAACCCGGCGGTCCGTGAACCAACATGTGGGATCAGTTGACTCATCGCGTGAGATGCGTCAGGCTTGCCGCATGTCGTCGTACCGGTCGCTGCGAGTACTTACCTGAGCGCACTCTCCACGTCGAGAGTGCGCTGGCCCCGTGCAACCTGCACGAGGGCTTTTTTGTTGCCGTCGGACCCATCGACGCCGGGCGTCGCCCGCCGTCACCCGCTCGATCAGCCGCACCCACTCCAGCCGAAGGCCTGAACCGCCATGACGAGACCCACGCCAGAGACACTCGCCCACTCCGCCCGGCGGGCCCGCACGGTCGCCGAGCCCGCGAGCGACGCCGAGCACGCCGGCGCCGCCCGCACCGCGGCCACCCCGGCCGTCCCGGGGGTACGCACACCCGCTCCGGCCCAGGTCAGCGGCGCCGGTTCGCTCGTGCGGTCCCTCGAGGCGCTCGGCGTCGACGTCGTCTTCGGCATCCCGGGCGGCGCCATCCTGCCGGCGTACGACCCGCTCTACGACTCCACCGTCCGGCACATCCTGGTCCGCCACGAGCAGGGCGCCGGGCACGCGGCGACGGGCTACGCCCAGGCGACCGGCCGGGTGGGGGTCTGCATGGCCACCTCAGGTCCCGGCGCGACGAACCTGGTCACCCCGATCGCCGACGCGTACATGGACTCGGTGCCGATCGTGGCCATCACCGGTCAGGTCGCGCGGCCCTCGATCGGCACGGACGCCTTCCAGGAGGCGGACATCCAGGGCATCACCCTGCCGGTCACCAAGCACAACTTCCTGGTGCAGGAGGCCGAGGAGATCCCCCGGGTGCTGGCCGAGGCGTTCCACCTGGCCGCCACCGGACGGCCCGGGCCGGTCCTGGTCGACATCCCCAAGGACGTCCTCCAGGCGCCCACCACCTTCACCTGGCCGCCGACGCTGGACCTGCCCGGCTACCGCCCGACCCTGCACCCGCACGGCAAGCAGATCCGCGAGGCGGCCCGGCTGATGGCCACCGCCCGGCGCCCGGTGCTCTACGTCGGTGGCGGCGTGCTGAAGGCCGGCGCCACGGAGGGGCTGCGCCGGCTGGCCGAGCTGACCGGGATCCCGGTGGTCACCACGCTGATGGCCCTCGGCGCGTTCCCCGACTCGCACCCGCAGCACCTGGGCATGCCCGGCATGCACGGCACGGTCTCCGCCGTCTACGGCCTGCAGAAGGCCGACCTGATCGTGGCCCTGGGCGCCCGCTTCGACGACCGGGTCACCGGCAAGCTGGACTCGTTCGCCCCGGACGCGGCGGTGGTGCACGCCGACATCGACCCGGCCGAGATCGGCAAGAACCGGCACGCGGACGTCCCGATCGTCGGCGACGCCCGGCACGTCATCGACGAGCTGATCGCGGCGGTGACCAACGAGCAGGCGGCCGGCCGGCGGGCGGATCTCGCCGACTGGTGGACCCAGCTCGACGACCTGCGCAAGCGGTACCCGCTGGGCTACGAGGAGCCGGCCGACGGCACCCTCTCCCCGCAGTACGTGATCAAGCGGCTCGGTGAGCTCGTCGGCCCGGACGCGATCTACGTCGCGGGCGTCGGCCAGCACCAGATGTGGGCCTCGCAGTTCATCTCCTACGAGAAGCCGTACACCTGGTTGAACTCCGGCGGCCTCGGCACGATGGGCTACGCGGTGCCGGCGGCGATGGGCGCCAAGGTCGGCAAGCCCGACACGGTGGTGTGGGCGATCGACGGCGACGGCTGCTTCCAGATGACCAACCAGGAGCTGGCCACCTGCGCGCTGGAGGGCATCCCGGTCAAGATCGCCGTGATCAACAACGGCAACCTCGGCATGGTGCGGCAGTGGCAGACCCTGTTCTACGGGGAGCGTTACTCCAACACCGACCTCGGCACCCACAAGCACCGCATCCCCGACTTCCTGAAGCTCGCCGAGGCGCTCGGCTGCGTGGGCCTGCGCTGCGAGAACGCCGAGGACGTCGACGCGACCATCGCCGCCGCGATGGCGATCGACGACGCCCCGGTGGTCATCGACTTCGTCGTCGGCAAGGACGCCATGGTGTGGCCGATGGTCGCCGCCGGCACCAGCAACGACGAGATCATGTTCGCCCGGGGCGTCCGCCCGGCCTTCGACGAGGATGACATCTGATGACCATGCACACCCTGAGCGTCCTGGTGGAGAACAAGCCGGGCGTCCTGGCCCGGGTCTCCGGGCTGTTCTCCCGGCGCGGCTTCAACATCGACAGTCTCGCCGTCGGGGAGACCGAGAACCCGGACGTCTCGCGGATCACCATCGTGGTCAACGCCGAGTCGTCCCCGCTGGAGCAGGTCACCAAGCAGCTCAACAAGCTGGTCAACGTGCTCAAGATCGTCGAGCTTGACCCGCAGGTCTCGGTCGCCCGGGAGCTGCTCCTGGTCAAGGTGCGCGCCGACCGCGCGGCCCGCGCCCAGGTGCTGGAGACGGTGGGCCTGTTCCGGGCCCGGGTGGTCGACGTGGCGCCGGACACGCTGACCATCGAGGCCACCGGCACCCCGGACAAGCTCGACGCGCTGCTGCGCGACCTCGAACCGTTCGGGATCAAGGAGATGGTCCAGTCCGGGCTGGTGGCGATCGGGCGCGGCTCGCGCTCCATCACCGCCGGACCCTCGCTCCGGGCCGCCTGACCCCGACCCGGCCGGCGTCCCGCGCCGGCCGGGACCGCCCGACCAGTGCCGGCGCGTGGCGCCGCCTGGGACCGACACCGCACAGATCCACGACGGGCCGCCCGGGCCGCCGTACGAAAGGGAAATCATGAGCGTTGAGGTGTACTACGACGACGATGCCGACCTGGGCCTGATCCAGGGCCGCAAGGTGGCGGTGATCGGCTACGGCAGCCAGGGCCACGCCCACGCGCTGTCGCTGCGCGACTCCGGGGTCGACGTGGTGATCGGTCTGCCGGAGGCCTCCAAGAGCCGGGCCAAGGCCGAGGAGCAGGGCCTGCGGGTGCTCACGCCGGCCGACGCGGCGGCCGAGGCCGACGTCATCATGATCCTCGCGCCGGACACCGCCCAGCGCAGCATCTACGCCGAGTCGATCGCGCCGAACCTGGCCCCGGGGAAGGCGCTCTTCTTCGGCCACGGCTTCAACATCCGCTACGGCCTGATCAAGCCGCCGGCCGACGTCGACGTGGCGATGGTCGCGCCGAAGGGCCCGGGCCACCTGGTCCGCCGCCAGTACGCCGACGGCAAGGGCGTGCCCTGCCTGGTCGCCGTCGAGCAGGACGCCAGCGGCGGCGCCCTCGCGTTGGCCCTGTCGTACGCCAAGGGCATCGGCGGCACCCGGGCCGGCGTCATCCGGACCACCTTCACCGAGGAGACCGAGACCGACCTCTTCGGCGAGCAGGCGGTGCTCTGCGGCGGCGCGGCGGCGCTCGTGCAGACCGGCTTCGAGGTGCTCACCGAGGCGGGCTACGCCCCCGAGGTGGCCTACTTCGAGTGCCTGCACGAGCTGAAGCTGATCGTCGACCTCATGTACGAGGGCGGCATCGCGAAGATGCGCTACAGCATCTCCGACACGGCCGAGTACGGCGACCTCTCCCGCGGTCCGCGCGTCATCGACGCCCGGGTCAAGGAGGAGATGCGCAAGATCCTCAGCGAGGTCCAGTCCGGCGAGTTCGCCCGGGAGTGGGTGGCCGAGGACGAGGCCGGCCGGCCCAACTTCAGCAAGTGGCAGGCCGAGGGCGCGGCGCACCCGATCGAGGAGACCGGCAGCAAGCTGCGCGGCATGATGAGCTGGGTCGACCGCCCGATCACCGAGACCGCCTGACGCACACACCCCCGGCGGCCCGGCCCGGGCGCTCTCCCCGGCGCCCGGTCCGGGCCGCTGCCTGTGCGCACCGCCACGCCGCGCGTCGTTCACCGGCGCGTCGTCACCCGTTGTGAGGGCACTCACCCCGTAGTCCGGGACATGCCGGCCGGCCGGCCCCCTACGATCGCGGGGTAGGTGCGTAGCCGGCACCTGACGGCCATGGCCCGGATCAGCGCAGGGCGCAGCGCGGCGTCCCGCAGCCCGGCCCACCTCTGACGACAACTACGAGGACCAATGACTCCTGTCGTACTGATCGCCGAAGAACTCGCCCCCGCCGCCATCGAGGTGCTCGCCCACGACTTCGACGTCCGTCACGTCGACGGCACCGACCGTCCGGCCCTGCTCTCGGCGCTCTCCGAGGCCGACGCCGTCATCGTGCGCAGTGCCACCCAGATCGATGCCGAGGCGATCGCCGCCGCGCCCCGGCTGAAGGTCGTCGCCCGGGCGGGCGTGGGTCTGGACAACGTCGAGGTGCCGGCCGCCACCGCGCGGGGCGTCATGGTCGTCAACGCCCCCACCTCGAACATCGTCTCCGCCGCCGAGCAGGCCCTCGCGCTGCTGCTCGCCGTGGCCCGCAACACCGCCAGCGCCAGCGCCGCGCTGAAGGCGGGGGAGTGGAAGCGGTCGAAGTACACCGGCGTCGAGATCCAGGGCAAGACCGTCGGCGTGGTCGGCCTCGGCCGCATCGGCGTGCTCTTCGCCCAGCGGATCGCCGCCTTCGGCACCCGGCTGATCGCGTACGACCCCTACATCCAGCCGGCCCGCGCGGCCCAGCTCGGCGTCCGCCTGGTGGGCCTGGAGGAGCTGCTGCGGGAGAGCGACTTCATCTCGATCCACCTGCCGAAGACCCCGGAGACCGTGGGCCTGATCGGCGAGAAGGAGCTGGCCGTCGTCAAGCCCGGCGTCCGGATCGTCAACGCCGCCCGGGGCGGGCTCGTCGACGAGCAGGCCCTGGCCGACGCGATCGCCGAGGGCCGGGTCGCCGGCGCGGGCGTGGACGTCTACGCCAAGGAGCCCTGCACCTCCTCGCCGCTGTTCGCCTTCGACAACGTGGTCGCCACCCCGCACCTGGGCGCCTCCACCGGCGAGGCGCAGGACAAGGCCGGCCTGGCCGTGGCCAGGAGCGTGAAGCTGGCGTTGCAGGGCGAGTTCGTACCGGACGCCGTGAACGTGCAGGCCGGCGGCGTGGTCGCCGAGGACGTACGCCCGCTGCTGCCGCTGGCCGAGAAGCTCGGCCGGGCCTTCACCGCCGTCGCCGGCGGGGTGGCCGCCAGCGTCACCGTCGAGGTGCGCGGCGAGATCGTCAACCACGACGTGTCGGTGCTGAAGCTCGCCGCCACCAAGGGGCTGTTCAGCTCGGTGGTCGAGGAGCAGGTCACCTACGTCAACGCACCACACCTGGCCGCCGAGCGCGGCGTCGAGGTCACGCTGGTCGCCCAGGCCGACTCGGCCGACCACCCCAGCCTGGTCACCGTCCGCGGCGCGCTGCCCGACGGCCGTACGGTCAGCGTCTCCGGCACGGTGACCACCGCTGGCGGCCGCGATGTCCTCAAGCTCACCGAGGTCGACGGCTTCGACGTGGAGATCGGCGCGGAGGGCATCCTGGTCTTCCTGCGCTACGTCGACCGCCCGGGCGTGGTCGGCACGGTCGGGACGCTGCTCGGCGAGGCCGGCGTCAACATCGCGGCGATGCAGGTGGCCCGCCGCGAGGCCGGCGGCGAGACCCTGATGACCCTCACGGTCGACCAGGCGCTCGGCGCGGACCTGCTCACCTCGGCGGCGGAGTCGATCGGCGCGGTCGCGGCCAGCGCGGCGGACCTGCGCGACGAGTGACCTGAGCGCGCGACAGCGGGGGCCCGGCGATCCGCCGGGCCCCTCGTCGTGTCCGGGCAGTGCTCAGCCGGGCAGGCGGGCCGGCGGCGGGTAGACCGAGCCGTCCTGCGCGTCGAAGAGCATCAGGTCGTACGCGCCGGCCAGCCGTTCGATGTCGAGCAGCACCTGGTCCTCGCAGGTCGGGTGCAGGTTCAGCTCGACGTGGTCGCTGGCCGCGTGCAACGGCGCCACCGCCCACGGGGTGCCGGGGCCGGCCGGCCGGTCCGGGTAGCTGCCGGTGATGGCGCGGTAGAAGGCCACCACCCGCGGGTCCGGATAGCGGTCGACGTGCTGTCCCTGCCGGCACCGCAGCACCGCCGCCCGCACGTCCTCGGGTGTCGCCCCGTCCGCCAGGGCCCACACGCTCAGGTCGAAACTCACGGCGGACAGCGTGCCATCCGCCTGTCCCCGCGTCGAAATCGGCCCGCCGGCCCGGATCGGCACGCTCCAGTCACGACGGTCCGCTGTGGAGACCCTTGCGTTGAGTTGCGTCGATTCGCTAGCGTATCGGTGCGGTCACTGGCCGAGCTCGCGGCGTGGGCCCGTCTTCGGGTGACGAGGCCGACGTCCGGCCGACCGGCCCGCACCCCTCGATTGCGCGAGCCACGCGCACTCGTCGCTGACCGGCCCTCACGGTCGTTGCCGAGACCGTGGGGGCCGATCGCGCGTCCGGCCCACCCGCCGGGCCGACGCGGGGCCGGCTCAGCGGCGGTGGGCGAAGAGCACGCGGTAGTCCGACCCGTCGCGGAACCAGCCCAGCCCGGCCGGCCCGGCGGCGTAGAGCGCGGTGGCGTAGGCGTCGGCGACGGCGAGGTCCGGCCCGACGACCGTCGCGGCGACCAGTTGGTCGGCGGGCTCCCCGGTGTGCGGGTCCACCACGTGGCCCTGTCGGCCGCTCACCCCCGAGGTGCCGACCGCGCCCGCCGTCATCTCCAGCACGAGCGGCGCCCGGTGCTGGTCCGTCGGGTGGTGCACCGCCACCCGCCACGGGCCGCCGTGCGATGCGTGCCCGCGGACGACCAGGTCGGCGCCGCTGAGCACGGCGTAGTCGTGGATGCCGGCGGCGCGCAGCCGGGCGGCGGCCCGCTCCACCGCCCACCCGCCGAGCAGGCCGCCGGGGTCGAAGCCGCCGGGCACCGCCCAGGCGTCGAACCAGCCGTCGGTGGCCGCCCGCATCGCCGCGCAGCGGTCCACCAGGTCGGCCAGCGGCGGGTACGAGTCGGGGCTGATCTCGCCCCGGCGCAGCCGGGAGACCAGGCTCTCCGGCCGGGTCGGGCCGTAGGTGAGGTCGATGGCCCGCAGCTCCGCCACCGCGTCCCGCAGCGCCTCCCCGACACCGCGACGGCCCAGCCACTCGGGGGCGTTGAGCAGCAGCGAGTATTCCGCCGTGGAGGTCCGCACGGTGTGCTGGACGGCGATGCGGTCCTCGCCGACCGTGCCGGCCCGGTCCACGCGGTGGCTGCGGGCGCCCAGCCGCAGGTCGGGCCGGCGCGGCTGGAAGGCCGACTGGTCCACCCATCGGGTCCGTGGCTGCTGGTCGATCCGCATGACGCTGCTCCCTCGCTGACGCCGGCCGCTTCCTCGCGGCCTCCGTCACGGGCCCCCGTTGACCCGCTCGTCATCACGCTAGGCAGCGGAGATGACCTCGCCATGAATGCCACCTGGGAGGATCCTGTGCATCCCCATTTCCCGCATCGTGGAAGGTCCGTACCGGGAGGCGGGACGGCGGCGTACGGTCGGACGAAACGGCGAGGCGAGGGAGCACAGGGACGTGGCACGGATCGCGGTGGTTGCCGGGGACGGGATCGGACCCGAGGTGGTCGCGCAGGCCCGCAAGGTCATCGACGCCGTGCTGCCGGGGGTGGACGCCACCGAGTACGACCTCGGCGCCGCCCGCTGGCACCGCACCGGCGAGGTGCTGCCCGACTCGGTGCTCACCGAGCTGGCCGGGCACGACGCGATCCTGCTCGGCGCCGTCGGCGACCCGACCGTGCCGCCGGGAGTGCTGGAGCGGGGCCTGCTGCTCAAGCTGCGCTTCGCCTTCGACCAGTACGTCAACCTGCGCCCGTCGCGGCTCTGGCCCGGCGTGGCCGGGCCGCTGGCCAGCGTCAAGCCAGGCGAGGTCGACCTGGTGGTGGTCCGCGAGGGCACCGAGGGCCTCTACGCCGGCGCCGGCGGCGCGCTGCACCGGGGCACCCCGGCGGAGGTCGCCACCGAGGAGAGCCTGAACACCCGGCACGGCGTGGAGCGGGTGATCCGCGACGCCTTCGCCCGCGCCACCCGTCGGGAGCGGCGCAAGGTCACCCTCGTGCACAAGACCAACGTGCTGACTCACGCCGGGTCGCTGTGGGCGCGCGCGTTCGAGGCCGTGGCGGCCGAGCACCCCGACGTGACCACGGAGTACCAGCACGTCGACGCCGCCGCGATGTTCCTGGTCACCCAGCCGCAGCGTTACGACGTGGTGGTCACCGACAACCTGTTCGGCGACATCCTCACCGACATCGCCGCCGCCGTCACCGGTGGGATCGGGCTGGCCGCCAGCGGCAGCATCAACCCCGAGGGGGCGTACCCCTCGATGTTCGAGCCGGTACACGGCTCCGCGCCGGACATCGCCGGGCGCGGCGTGGCCGACCCGGTGGCGGCCGTACTCTCGGCGGCCCTGCTGCTCGACCAGCTCGGGCACGCCGACGCCGCCGCCCGGGTCACCGCGGCCGTGGGCGTGGAGCTGGCCGGCCGGGCCCCGGGCGCGGCACTGCGCACCGAGGAGGTCGGCGACCGGCTGGCCGGGTACGCCACCTCCTGAGGCCGCCGGCCACCCATCCCGAGGTCCCGACGACGCCGCCCGGCCGCACCCGGTCCGGCGGCGCCCACCCGCCCGGCGCTGCCGGTACGCCGGGCGGCGCTACCCGCTGAACGACCGTTCGGGGTAAGTTTCTCGCACCAGATTTCTCGGCATGCGGACCCGTGTGCCGTAGTCCCGCAGGGAGGTCAGCGCGATGAGCGGTGGTGACAAGCTCGACTTCGAGATCCGTCCGAATCCCGCGCCGGTATCCGTCGCCGACCGGGCCGCCCTGCTGGCCAACCCGGGGTTCGGGCGGGTCTTCACCGACCACATGGTCACCGTCCGCTACGCCGACGGCAAGGGCTGGTACGACGCCCGGGTCGAGGCGCGGGCGCCGATCCCGATGGACCCGGCCGCCGCGGTGCTGCACTACGCGCAGGAGATCTTCGAGGGGCTGAAGGCCTACCGGACGGCCGACGGCGGGGTCACCATGTTCCGCCCGGAGGCCAACGCCGCCCGGTTCGCCGCCTCTGCCCGGCGCATGGCGATGCCGCCGCTGCCCGAGGAGACGTTCGTCGACTCGCTCCGTCAGCTCGTGGACGCCGACCAGGGCTGGATCCCCGAGGGCGAGGACGGCAGCCTCTACCTGCGGCCGTTCATGTTCGCCAGCGAGGTGTTCCTCGGCGTCCGGCCCGCCAACGAATACCTCTACGTGGTGATCGCCTCGCCGGTCGGGGCGTACTTCTCCGGCGGGGTGAAGCCGGTGACGGTCTGGGTCTCCCCGGACTACACCCGGGCCGCCCCGGGCGGGACCGGCGCCGCGAAGTGCGGCGGCAACTACGCCGCCTCGCTGGTGGCGCAGGCCGAGGCGATCGAGCACGGCTGCGACCAGGTGGTCTTCCTGGACGCGGTGGAGCGGCGCCACGTCGACGAGCTGGGCGGCATGAACGTGTTCTTCGTCTACGACGACGACACTGTGGTCACCCCGCCGCTGACCGGCACGATCCTGCCCGGCATCACCCGGGAGTCGGTGCTCACCCTGGCCGCCGACGCCGGGCACCGGATCGAGGAGCGGCCGGTGAGCTTCGCCGACTGGCAGGCGGACGCCGCGAGCGGCCGGCTGCGCGAGGTGTTCGCCTGCGGCACCGCCGCGGTCGTCACCCCGATCGGGCGGGTGCGCTTCCCCGACGGCGAGTTCCTGGTGGGTGGCGGCGAGCCCGGGCGGGTCACGACGGCCCTGCGCCAGCAGCTCGTCGACCTCCAGCGGGGCCGGGCCGACGACCCGCACGGCTGGGTCCGCCGCATCCTCTGACCCGCCCCCGACGGCACCGCCCGCCCCCGCGCCGCCCGGTGCGGGGGCGGCGCCGTCACGGGCGGGTGGGGTCAGGTCAGCAGGTGCTCGCGCAGCGCGGCGAGCTGGGCGTCGGTGACGCCGGCGTGGCGCAGGTAGCCCTCGACCGAGCCGTGGGCCTCCCGCAGCTCGGCGAGGAAGAGCGTCATGGCCTCGGCGGGGCAGGTCAGCACCGGCAGGGTGTGCCCCGCCCGCTGGCCGGTGGCCTCGAACCAGGCGCGGTACCGCTCGCCGGCCTCGGTGCTCAGGGCGTAGTCGGCGGCGATGTCGTCGTCGGCGACGCCGAGCACCGCGAGGGTGAGCCCGCAGACGATGCCCGTGCGGTCCTTGCCGGCGACGCAGTGCACGACCACGGGGGCGCTGGCGTCGTCGGCGATCAGCCCGATCGCCTCGGCGAGCCCGGCGGTGCCCGTCCCGGCGAGGTCGGCGTACCGGTCGGCCAGGTAGCGGGCCAGGTCGGTGCCGGGCCGGTAGGGCCGCTCGCCCCACTCCGCGTGCTCCGGGTGGATGTTGCGCCAGGTCAGGCCGTCGAAGTGGGGGACGCGGCCGTCACGCTCCACCTCGTACGGGCGGCGCAGGTCGATGACCGTGCGGACGCCGAGGGCCGCGAACGCCTCCCGGTCGGTGTCGTCGATGCGGTGCAGCGAGTCGGAGCGGTAGAGCCGCCCCGGGCGCACCGTGCGACCGTCGTGGCCGACGTGGCCGCCCACGTCGCGGAAGTTGAACGTCGTGGAGAAGGGGATCCGGCGACCGACCTCGATGGAGTCCACGCTGACACGGTAACGGCCTCCCACGATCCGCGGGAGGCCGTCGCGCGCCGTGCCGGTCAGCGGGCGGTGCCGGGCGGGATTGCCGAGTACGTCTCGTCGTAGTAGCCGCCGAGGCGGTCCCGGTAGGTGGGGTCGGTGTCGGCGGTCTCGTCGTACTCCGGGGCGGCCTTGATCTGGTCCTTGCTCCGGTCGACGTACACCTTGCGCTCGTCGTGGTCGACGTGGTTGACGGTGCCGGCCGGGATCATGACCTTCCGGCCGAAGATCCACGGCCCGGTGTCCACCACGAGGTAGCTGTCGTTGACCTCGTGACTGGCGCTGTCGATCTTGCCGATGCCGCCGTCGGTGGCCTCGACCTTGTAGCCGACCAGGTCGGCGTCGGCGACCCTCGCGGTGTCGCGGTAGCGCCACGGGTCGAACGTGCCGGCCGGGGCGCCGCCGGCGAACTCGCCCTGGCCGCCGCCGCGCAGCGGGTCCGGGCTGCCGTGGGTGCTGTGCGGGTCGAGCCTGTCCATCTGACAACTCCTGCCCCGACTGTCGCCAGTCGTCTCGCCGGTCCGGGTGTCTCTCGTCTGCTCCCGAGGAGCTACCCGGGCCGTCGCCACCGGAAACGGCGGGGCCGGCGCCGGGGACGACGCGGGGCGGACGCCGGGACGACGCAGGGCCGGCGCCGCGCGATGCGGCACCGGCCCTGCGTGTCGTACCCGTCAGGCGAGCGCGGCCTGGGCGTCCAGGGTCACCGCGGCGGCGTGCACGACGGCGGCGATGCGCAGTCCCTCGTGCACCTGCTCGCGGCTGAAGCCCGCGTTGCGCAGGGTCTTCTCGTGCGACTCCAGGCACACCCCGCAGCCGGTGATCGCCGAGACCGCCAGGCACCAGAGCTCGAAGTCGGCCTTGTCCACGCCCGGCTTGGCGATGATCTGCATCCGCAGCCGCGCCGGGATCGACTGGTACTGCTCGTCGCCGATCAGGTGCTTGGCCCGGTAGTAGACGTTGTTCATCGCCATGATCGCGGCGGCGCCCTTGGCGGCCTCGACCGCCTCCGGCCCGAGGTGGGTGGCCGCCTCGGCCGCGATCTCGCGCAGCACCACCGGGTTGCGCGCCGCGACGGCACAGGCCAGGGCGGTGCCCCACGCCTGCTCCGGCTTCAGCGTGCTGGTGGCGATGGTGGAGCCGAGGTTGAGCTTGATGTCCTTGGCGTACTCGGGCAGAGCCGCCTTGACCGCGTCCAGACCCATGGTCAGGCCCCGGCGCCGGCGAGGAGCTTGGTGGCGTCCAGGGTCTCGCCGCCCTTGTTCCAGTTGCACGGGCAGAGCTCGTCGGTCTGGAGGGCGTCGAGCACCCGCAGCACCTCGGAGACGTTCCGGCCGACCGAGCCGGCGGTCACCATGACGAACTGGATCTCGTTGTCCGGGTCGACGATGAAGGTCGCCCGCTGGGCCACGCCGTCCTCGCCGAGCACGCCGCAGGCGGCGGTCAGCTCACGCTTGACGTCGCTCAGCATCGGGAACGGCAGCTCGCGCAGGTCCGGGTGGTCCTTGCGCCACGCGTAGTGGACGAACTCGTTGTCCACCGACACGCCGAGGACCTGGGCGTCCCGGTCGGCGAACTCCTCGTTCAGCCGGCCGAACTCCGCGATCTCGGTCGGGCAGACGAAGGTGAAGTCCTTCGGCCAGAAGAAGACGACGCGCCACTTCCCCTGGTGCGACTTGTGGTCGATCGACTCGAACGCCTTGTCGGCGTCCAGCGACACGCAGGCGGTGAGTTCGTACTCGGGGAAGCGGTCACCGACAGTGAGCACAGGTCCTCCTTGACAGCGGCACGAGGCCGGTAACTGGATCGGTTCCAGATACTTCCGCAGCTTTGTTTCCGCCGGTCGGCGGCCAGGTGACTTGTGAAGTCGATCACCGGCGGCGGGTCGTGCCCGTGAGCCGGCCACCCGTGCGGTATCGGGACCCTCCGTCACCGTCCCGCCATGTGGATTACGCCTCCCAAAACCGGGTCCCGGATGGCAGAGTGGCGATCGTGACCAGCACCGACCTGATTATTCGCACCTAGCGCGCCGGCCTCCCCTCCGCCGAGCGCGCAGACCTCCCGCATCCGCGGGGGGTCTTTTTGTTGCTCTGAGAAAGGACTCCCTGATGACGTTCCAGGTGTACGACACCACGCTGCGCGACGGCGCCCAGCGCGAGGGGCTCAGCTACTCGGTGGTCGACAAGCTCGCGGTGGCCCGCCTGCTCGACGAGTTCGGGGTCGGCTTCATCGAGGGAGGCTGGCCGGGCGCCGTGCCGAAGGACACCGAGTTCTTCCGTCGGGCGCGCGCCGAACTCGACCTGAAGCACGCGCTGCTGGTCGCGTTCGGGGCCACCCGCCGGGCCGGGGTGGCCGTCGGCGAGGACCCGCAGGTCCGCGGCCTGCTCGACGCGCAGACGCCGGCGATCGCCCTGGTCGCCAAGGCGGATCTGCGGCACGTCGAGCGGGCGCTGCGCACCACCGGGGCCGAGAACCTGGCGATGGTCCGCGACACGGTGGCGCACCTGGTGGCCGAGGGGCGCCGGGTCTTCGTCGACGGGGAGCACTTCTTCGACGGCTACCGGTCCGACCCGGCGTACACCGCCGCCGTCGTGGAGACCGCGCTGGCCGCCGGCGCCGAGCGGGTGGTGCTCTGCGACACCAACGGCGGGATGCTGCCCTCCCAGGTGACCGCCGCCATCACCGACCTGACCGCGCGGCTCGGGGTCGGCCCGGAACTGCTCGGCATCCACTGCCAGAACGACACGGCCTGCGCGGTGGCCAACACCGTCGCCGCCGTGGAGGCGGGGGTACGCCACTTCCAGGGCACCGCCAACGGCTACGGCGAGCGCCCCGGCAACGCCGACATCTTCGCCGTGGTCGCCAACCTCCAGCTCAAGCTCGGGCTGCCCGTCCTACCGGAGGGCTGCCTGGGGCAGATGGTGCGGGTCTCCCACGCCATCGCCGAGATCGCCAACATCGCCCCCGACACCCACCAGGCATACGTCGGGGCTGCGGCCTTCGCCCACAAGGCGGGGCTGCACGCGAGCGCGATCAAGGTGGATCCGCTGCTCTACAACCATGTGGACCCACAGGTGGTGGGCAACGACATGCGGATCCTCGTCACCGAGATGGCCGGCCGGGCCAGCGTCGAACTCAAGAGCCGTGAACTCGGCCTGGACCTGGCCGGCCATCCGGAGGCGCTGTCGCGGGTCACCCGGCGGGTCAAGGAGCTGGAGGCCGGCGGCTGGTCGTTCGAGGCCGCCGACGCGTCGTTCGAGCTGCTGGTCCGCTCGGAGCTGGACACCGCCCCCGCCAGGCCGTTCGCGCTGGAGTCGTACCGGGTGCTGGTCGAGCACCGGGAGGACGGTGCGGTGGTCTCGGAGGCGACCGTCAAGATCCGCGTACGCGGGGAGCGGGTGATCGCCACCGCCGAGGGCAACGGTCCGGTCAACGCCCTGGACGAGGCGCTGCGGGTCGGGCTGGCCCGGCACTACCCGGAACTGCGCGACTTCGAGCTGGCCGACTACAAGGTGCGGATCCTGGAGGGCACCCACGGCACCGGCGCGGTGACCCGGGTGCTGCTGGAGACGGTCGACGGCAGCAACCGCGACTGGACCACGGTCGGCGTGCACCCCAACGTCGTCGAGGCGTCCTGGCACGCCCTCGTCGACGCGCTCACCTACGGCCTCGACCGCGCCCGGGTCTGAGCCACCCCGGCCCCCGCGCCCCGGCAGCCGGGGGCCTCACCCGACCGGGAGGCACAGCTCGGCCAGGACGGCGCGGTGGTCGCTGCCCCGCACGGGGTGCACGGTGACCGCGCGCACCGCGATCCGCCGGTCGACCAGCACGTGGTCGATGGTCACCGGCGGGATCGGGTCCCCGTCGTACGGACCCCACGTGCCGACCAGGCCCGCGCCGACCTGGTCGGCGGCGTCGACGTAGCCGGTGTCCAGCAGGGCGCGCAGCGGGGCGTGGTCGAGGGTGGCGTTGAAGTCGCCGGCGAGGATCCGCAGCGGCCCGTCCGGGGTGGCGGGCGGCTGCGCCGCCAGGTCGGCGCGCCAGTGGCCGACCTGGTCCACCGCGTACGGGGCCGACGGGTGCGCCGACTCGACCCGGACCGCCGGCGCCCCGGGGACCGCCACCGTGCCGTAGGCCTGGTCGAAGCCCCAGCCGCCGCGGTTGTGCCGGACGCCGCCGTCGCTGATCGGGAACCGCGCGTAGAGGCCGGAGCCGACGGTGCCGGTCTGCGGGTGGAGCTGCCGGTGGGGGAGCAGCCCGGGCAGGCCGAGCCGGTCCAGCTCCGCCTCGGCGTCCGGAGTGAACTCCTGCACGGCGAGCACGTCGACCCGGTGCCGCCGGACCAGGTCGACCAGCGCCCGCGCGTCGCCGGCCCCGGCGAGCAGGTTGGCGGTCAGCAGCCGCACCGTCGGCCCGCCGGCCGAGGGCTGGCCGGACGGCAGTGCCCGGGGCGCCACCACGGCTACCAGGGTCGCCGTGACCAGCGCCGCGACCACCGCCGGCCAGCGGCGCCGCAGGGCGAGCGCGAGCACCAGCGGCAGGAGGCTCCCGGCAGCGGCGTACGGGGTGAAGGCGAGCAACTGCACCAGCGGCCCCCGGTCGAGACCGCCCAGTCGTACCGCCGCCCAGGCGACCCCGGGCGCGACGGCGGCCCAGCAGAGCGCGGTGCGCAGCCGCGCCGTCCGGCGGCCCGTCGCCGGCAGCGCGGTCTCGGTGATCACGGCCGGAGGATAGCGTCCAGGCGCCCGGATGGCGGTCCCGGACGCGCGCCACGCGGCGGTCCCGGACGCGCGCGTCCGGCGGTCCAGGACGCGCGCCACGCGGCGGCCCGGACGCTGTCGCGCCGCGCATTCGTGAATGGTCGAGCGCTCGCTTCTCACAATTCGGCGACATCAGATGGTGTGATTGAAGGAGCGTGATCAACTATTGACGCCCGGCATTTTTCGGTGCTACCTTCCAGTGGGTTGAGACGTCGAAACTCTGAGTAGTAATAGCTGCTCAGAGCCGGTGAGAAATTGTTGAGGCGGCAACATCTAGGTGCGGCCTGAGGGGTTTGTCTTCAGGCGGTTGTCGCTATTTCCCCGGCCCGAAAAATGGAAATCAACCGTCCCGCGATCAGTGGGACCGGTCGAATCCGCACGGTCAACAAAAGGGAGACCTGTCATGACCACACTCTTCCGACGCAAGGCGGTGGCGGTGGCGTTCGCCGCGCTGGCGCTCACCCTGGCCGGAGGCGGGATCGCCGTCGCCCAGCCGGCGGCGCAGGCGCCCGCCGAGGTCGCCCAGCCGGCCGCCCGCCAGCCCGGCTCCGGCAGCCAGCCGGCGGTGACCCCCGCCGAGGCGCGCAAGGCCAAGGCCGCGCTGGCGCAGGGCCCGTCCGCGCAGGCGAGCGCGCCGGGCACCGTCGCCTCCGCCGTCGTCACCAGCGGCGGCACCCTGCTCCGCGGCTCCCCCGAGGTGGTCTCCGCCACCCGGTACGGCCCCGGGGAGTACCAGGTGGTGTTCAACTACAACGTCTCGCTGAAGACGTTCGTGGCCACCATCGGCACCACCGACCCGTACAACGTGCCCCCGGGCGGCGAGATCTCCGTCGCGCCGCGGCTCCAGACGCCGAACGCGGTCTTCATCCAGACCCGCAGCTCGTCGGGGAACGCGTCCGACCGGCCGTTCCACCTGGTCATCGCCAACTGAGCACCACCTGACGACGCCGGCCCCCTCACCTGGATGCGGGGGCCGGCGCCGCCGCGCCGCCCGCCCGCCCCGCCCGCCGCCCCGCCCGCCCCCTCGCGCGTCGATCATGCAGGTGCGGTGGGGGTTGTGCCCTGAATCGCGCCTTGTGCGGGGCGCCGCAACTGCATGATCGACGTGGCGCGACAGGGGCTCAGGGGAGGCGGGGCCCGGGGCGTGGGGCCGGGTCGGGAGGGTTGTCCCGGTTCGGGCCGCTAAGGGCCGCCCCCGCGCCGATAATCCGACGTTTGTCCGACGGTCGGCACGGGAAGCAAGCACCGTGACGGACATCTCGGACACCCTGGCCAGCGTGCCCAGCCCGGCCGATCCCGATGCGACCCCGGCCGAGCTGGAACAGACGCTCTTCGAGGTCAAACGCGTGATCGTCGGGCAGGATCGGCTCGTCGAGCGCCTGCTCACCGCCCTCATCGCAGACGGGCACTGCCTCCTGGAGGGCGTGCCCGGGGTGGCCAAGACACTCGCCGCACAGACCCTGGCCACCGTGGTCGGCGGCACCTTCTCCCGGATCCAGTTCACCCCGGACCTGGTCCCCTCCGACATCGTCGGCACCAGGATCTACCGCGTGTCGCGCGAGGACTTCGACATCGAGTTGGGCCCGATCATGGCGAACCTGGTGCTCGCCGACGAGATCAACCGGGCCCCGGCCAAGGTGCAGTCCGCCCTGCTGGAGGCGATGGCCGAGCGGCAGGTCTCCATCGGCGGGCGCAGCTTTCCCGTGCCCGAGCCGTTCCTGGTGCTGGCCACCCAGAACCCCATCGAGTCGGAGGGGGTCTACCAACTGCCGGAGGCGCAGCGCGACCGGTTCCTGATGAAGGTCGTCGTCGACTACCCGAGCGACGCCGACGAACTCGCCATCCTCTACCGGATGAGCGCCGACCGGCCCGTCCCCCGGCGGGTGCTCGACCCGCAGCGGCTGCGGGACCTCCAGGCCCGCGCCGCCCACGTCTTCGTGCACCACGCGATCGCCGAGTACGTGGTCCGGCTGATCTTCGCCACCCGGGACCCCGGCCGGTTCGGCCTGCCCGAGATCGCCCCGCTGCTCGCGTACGGGGCAAGTCCCCGGGCCACCCTCGGCCTGGTCCGCGCCGCGCGGGCCCAGGCGCTCCTGCGCGGTCGCGGGTACGTGCTGCCCGAGGACGTCCGCGAACTCGCCGTCGACGTGCTCGCCCACCGGCTGGTGCTCTCCTTCGACGCGGTCGCCGACGGGGTGTCCGCCGAAGCGGTGGTCCGTCGGCTGGTGGAGGTCGTGCCGCCGCCGCGCGTCGCCACCGCCCACCCGGAACCCGCGGCCGACCTGGCGGCGGCATGAGGTGGCGCGGGGCCATCGCGCCGGCCCCCGGGTCGGCCGACCCGGGACTGGCCGACCTCACCGGGGACCGGCGGTTGCGCCGGCTGGAGCTGACCGTCACGCGCCGGCTCGACGGGCTGCTGCACGGCCGGTACCGAGGCCTGCTGCCCGGGCCCGGCAGCGAGACCGCCGGCAGCCGGGAGTACCGGCCCGGTGAGGACGAGGTGCGCCGGATGGACTGGGCGGTGACCGCCCGCACCACGGTCCCGCACGTGCGCGAGGTCGACGCCGACCGGGAGCTGACCACCTGGCTGCTGATCGACGCGAGCCCCAGCATGGAGTACGGCACCGCCGAGCTGGACAAGCGGGAGCTGGCCGTGGCGGCCGTCGCGGCGGTCGGTTTCCTCACCGGCGGCGTGGGCAACCGCCTCGGCGCGCAGGTGCTCGGCCCGGACGGGCTGCGCCGCTTCCCGCCCCGCAGCGGACGTACCCATCTGCTCGGGCTGCTCCGGACCCTGCTGACGGCCCCGCGCGTCGGCGGCCACGACCGGGACGAGCCGGCGCCGGCGGGCCCCGACCTGGCCGACGGGCTGGCTGCCGTGCACCGGGTGGCGCTGCGCCGCGGCCTCGTCGTGGTGGTCTCGGACTTCCTCGACGGACTGCCCGACGACCCGCGGCACGCGCCGTCCTGGGAGGTGCCCCTGCGCCGCCTCGCCGCGCGGCACCAGGTGCTCGCCGTGCAGGTCACCGACCCCCGGGAACTGGAGCTGCCCGACGTCGGCCTGGTCACCCTCGTCGACCCGGAGACCGGGCGGCGGCGCGAGGTCTGGACCGGCGACCGCGCCCTGCGGGAGCGCTACGCCGCCGCCGCGACCGCCCAGCGCGAGCAGGTACGCCAGGCGCTGCGCCGCAGCGGGGCCACGCACCTGCCGCTGCGCACCGACCGGGACTGGGGCGCCGACATCGTGCGGCACGTGCACGCCCAGCGGCGCCTCGCCGCCGCCCCGGCGCGGACGGCCCGGGGAGGTGCGGCGTGATCTGGCAGTCGCCCGCCCGGCTCTGGCTCCTGCTCGGGGTGCTCGCCCTGGCCGTCGGCTACCTGCTCATGCAGCGCCGCCGCAGCCGGTACGCCGTCCGCTTCACCAACCTGCGGCTGCTCGACCGGGTCGCGCCGCACCGCCCGGCCTGGCGGCGGCACGTGCCGGCCGGGCTCTTCGTGGCCATGCTGGCGCTGCTGGTGGTCGGCTTCGCCCGGCCCACGGCGGAGGTCCGGGTGCCCCGCGAACGAGCCACGGTGATGGTCGCCGTGGACGTCTCCACCTCGATGCTCGCCGGCGACGTGGAACCGGACCGGCTCAGCGCCGCCAAGGAGTCCGCCCGGCGCTTCGTCGACGGCCTGCCGGACGAGTTCAACGTCGGGCTGGTCGCCTTCGCCGGCAGCGCGGCGGTGCTCGTGCCGCCGAGCACCGACCGGGAGGCGCTGCACGAGGGCGTCGAGCGGCTGGTCGAGGGGGCCACCGGGGTGCAGGGCACCGCCATCGGGGAGGCCATCAGCACCTCGCTCGGCGCGGTGAAGGGCTTCGACAGCCAGGCGGCGAAGGACCCGCCGCCGGCCCGGATCATCCTGCTCTCCGACGGGGCGAACACCTCCGGCATCGACCCGATGGAGGCCGCGTCCGAGGCGATCGACATGAAGGTACCGGTGCACACCATCTCCTTCGGCACCCCGGGCGGCACGGTGGACCGGGGCGGCCGGCCGATCCAGGTGCCCGTCGACGGGCAGACCCTGCGCGCGGTCGCCGAGGAGACCGGGGGCGTGTTCCACGAGGCCAGCACCAGTGACGAGCTGCGCGCCGTCTACGACGACATCGGCACCTCGGTCGGCTACCGCATCGAACGGCAGGACGTCTCGGCCCGGTTCATCGGTCTCGGGCTGGTGTTCGCCATGGGCGCGGCGGCCGGCTCGATGCGCTGGTTCGCCCGGCTGCCCTGACCCGTACGGCCGCCGTCGAGAAGGACACGTGAGGAGCGTACGCATGGCAGTGCAGACCGGGCTGGGCGAACCGCGCGGCCCCTGGTTCATCTCCCCGGAGCTGGATCCGGACGGGCGGGCCCGGTGGGGCGGGTCCGACCCCGACGGTGGCCCGGCGGGACGCGGCCGGCGCGGGCGGGTGCTGGCGGCGCTGGCGGTGGTGGCCCTGTCGACCGCCTCCGGGGCGGTGGCCGGCGGCATCGTGGCCGGCCGGGACGACGCCCCGGGCCCGGCGGCGGCCTCCGCGGCCCCGGTGCCGGCGGAACTGGTGACCGCGGCCGGGAAGACCGTGCCGGGGGTGGTCTCGGTGCTGGTCGGCGGGGCCGGCGGCGCCTCGGCCTCCGGCTCCGGCTTCGCCGTCGACGACCAGCAGCACATCATCACCAACGACCACATCCTGGCCAGGGGGCGCGGCAGCTCGGTGACGGTGGAACTGCCCGACGGGCGGCGGTTCGCCGCCGAGGTCGTCGGGCGGGAGCCGCGCAGCGACCTCGCCGTGCTGCGGGTGCCGCCGTCGGCCGGACTGGCGGCGTTGCCCCTGGCCAAGCCGGGATCCACCCGGGTGGGGGAGCCCGTGCTGGCGGTCGGCTCGCCGCTCGGGCTGCCCGGCACCGTCACCGCCGGCATCGTCAGCGCCCTGGACCGGCAGGTACGCCTCGGCGACAACCGGCACACCGCCGTGCAGACCGACGCCTCGATCAACCCGGGCAACTCGGGCGGCCCGCTGGTCAACGCGCGTGGCGAGGTGGTCGGGGTGAACACGGCCATCGCCACGATCGACGGCAACGGCTCGATCGGCATCGGCTTCGCCATTCCCATCGAACAGGTGCAGCAGACCGCCGACACGATCATCGGAAAGGGCGGCTGAGCTGCGGGCCCGCCGCCCGGGGCGGCCCCGGGAATGTGAAAACTGTCGGATACCCGGCGCGAAATGATCGGCCAATGGAAATATCACGCTGAGTATGGATAACTGGCTCGGGTGGAGCGTCCTGGAATCGTGGTCCTCCTGCTGGTGGGCCTGTTGATCGGTACCGGTGTGGGGTCGGCGTACGCCCGGGCACGACGCGGGTGGGCCGACTACCAGACCGTCAAGAAGACCGTGCCCGGCGCCCGGAGCGCCGCGTGGCTGCTGATCAAGGTGGCCACCACGAAGATCGGGGTGATCGCCCTGCTGCTGGTGGGGGCGGTCGCGTACGCCGCCGCCGACTCCGACGACAGTCCCGACCCACCCGTGCAGACCCCGGGCCCGTCCGCGACCCCGGGCGTTCGGCAGGGGCGCTAGCCTCGGGGGGTGGACGACGGACTGCGGGTGAACGACCGGTGGACCGTTCCCGCCGCCGAGCTGCGGGAACGGTTCTCCAGGTCGTCCGGGCCCGGCGGCCAGGGCGTCAACACCACCGACTCGCGCGTCGAGCTGAGCTACGACCTGGCCGCCTCGCCCGGCGTGCCGGAGCCGCTGCGGGCGCGGGCGCTGGAGCGGCTCGCCGGCCGGCTGGTCGACGGCGTGCTCACCGTGGCCGCCAGCGAGCACCGGGCGCAGCTGGCCAACCGGGAGGCCGCCCGCGAACGGCTGGCCGCGCTGCTGCGCGAGGCCGCCGCCCCGCCGCCCCCGCCCCGCCGGCCCACCCGCCCGTCGCGGGGCGCGAAGGAGCGCCGGCTGGCCGACAAGAAGCGCCGGTCACAGCGCAAGCGTGACCGCCGCGTCGACGGCGACTAGCCCGCGAGCAGTGCCGCGCAGACACCGATGAGCCGGGTGCGTAGCTGACCGGCACGCTGTGCGAACTCGCGTTGCCGCGCCGCGTACTCGGCCTTGCCCTCCGGTGTCTCGATGGCCACCGCGGGCTGCCCGTAGGAGGAGAAGTCGTACGGGGACGCCTGCATGTCGAGTAGCCGGATGTCCCTCGCCAGCTCGAAGCAGTCGAGCGCCAGGTCCCCCGGAACCGCGGGCCCCAACTTGGTCGCCCACTTGTGGCAGTCCATCGATGCGTGCAGGCAGCCCGGCTGGTCGAGTTCCACCTGGCTCTCCCTCGTGGGTCGGAGCCGGTTGAGGTTGACCGCGTCCGGGGTGAAGAAGCGGTACGCGTCGAAGTGCGTGCAGCGGATCTGGTGCGACTCGACGACCGCGTCGGTGCCCTCCTGCCCGAGTCGCAGGGGGAGCGGGTGCCGGTGCTCACGCTGGCGGTACACCATCGCCCACTCGTGCAGGCCGAAGCAGCCGGTGAAGGCCGGTCGCGACGCGATCGCGGACAGCAGGCGGTGGATGAAGCGCACCGACTCGGCCCGGTCGACGAGGAACGCCGCGACGTCGAAGCTCACCGCCCCGTCCGCGGCCGTCGCGTACCAACGCCACTGCCGGTGCGGGGCGGAGCCGTCCGGTCCCGGCGCCAGGGAGACGCCCACGCCCGGGTGCCACCGTCGGAGCACGGAGGGCCGGGTGCCGTAGTAGTCGTACAGGAAGTCGTCGATCGCGTGGCGTTCCCCCGTGGCCCTGCGGGCGCGGTGGCCCGCGGTGAGGGCGTCCGCGCGCCTTTCGTGCGCCTCCAGGAGGGCAACCCAGGTCGGCGGGGCGAGGGCGGCGGTCACGACGCCAAGGGTACGACCGCCGCCCGGCGCCCGGTCAGGGCACGTCCACCCGGACGCCGGCGGAGAACACCCCGCTGCGCAGCTCAAGCTGCTCCGGCGGCGCCTTCCCGGCGACGGTGAAGACCAGCGGCAGCACCGTCCGGCTGCCGGCCGCCATCGGCTGGGCGAAGACGTCCCGGCCCTGGTTGGCCGCCCGGGTCGCCTGCTCGTCGGTGCTGACGAAGTTGCCGTCGGGCAGGTACGCCCGTTGCAGCCGGCCGTGCCAGCTCTGCTGCTCCGGGGTGAGGTTGCGCACCCCGACCGTGGCCTCGCACTGCCGGGCCGCGGCGCCGGGCTCGCACGCGACGCGGTACACGGTGAACTCGAACGCCGACTCGCGCAGCGGCTCGCCGACGGCGCCGTTGACCCCCTGTCCAAGCCACGCGCCGCTGGTCGGCTGGCTGTCGGTGTCGACGGCCGCGACCTGCCGGGTGGCCGTCCAGGCGGCGGTGCCCACCGTGCCGGCCAGCACGGCGGCGGCCACCGGGACGATCAACCAGACGGACGGCTTGCGGCGGAGCTGTTCCGGTCGTGGCGCGGCCGGGCGCGGGTAGACCGTTCCCGGATGCTGGCCGGAGAGGGCCGCGGCGACCGGTCGGCGGCGCCGGCGCCAGGTCCACACCCCGCCCACCGCGAGCACCGTCACCGTTCCGAGCCCGGCCAGCAGCACCGGCGTCCGGCGCCACGGCGGCGTCTCGGAGCGCTGGGGCGCGGCGGCCGGCACGCCCGCGTTCCAGGTCGCGGTCGCGCAGTCGTACGGCCGGCTGCCGTCGGGGGCGTAGGCGCAGGCCGGCGCGGTCAGCGGCCGGGCGGGGGCGGCGGCGGTGAGCGCCGTGCCCAGGGTGGTGGTGCTGCGGGCGGGCAGCTTCAGCTGCCAGGTCACCTCGGTGGCCGACTGCCCGGTGCCCCGGGTGGCCCGGCCCCCGGCGGTGATGGCGGTCGCCGAGGCCCCGTGCGGCAGCTCCTGCCGGACGGTGGTGTCCACCGGTGTGCCACCGCTGTTGCGGACCTGGATCCGGTAGCGCGGCGCCGGCGTGCTCTCCGGCACCACCGCGACCGTGACCGGCGGCTTCGCCACCGGCGGGGCAGCCCGGGTCGGGGTGGGCACCGCCGGTGGCGCCGACGGCATCGCCGGCTCCGGGGTCGGCGCGACCACCGGTGGTGGCGCGACCACCGGTGGTGGCGCGGCCGCCGCGGGTGGCGCCGCCGCCGGCAGTGCCGGCACGGCGGAGAGAATGCCGAGGCAGTGTACGAACACTGCGAGGGCCCTGTGGTGTCGTGTCGATGCAGGCATACGAACGAACCTCCGGAGCCGACGCTAGGGGCGCGACGACACCGGGCGGGTACGAAGTCGCGAACTCCGCCCCCGCGATCGGACGGTGCCATAGGGTGCGCCCTCCCGGCGTCCCGGGGCGCGCCTGACTGCGGCCTCGGCCGGGTCGCGGGTCCCCGGGGCTAGATTGGCCTGGTGCGTATCGCTCGTTTTGCTCATGCCAAGGGAATGTCGTTCGGGGTCGTCGAGGGCGAAGCGGAGGCGGGCCCGCAGGGCCTGACCGTCGCCGAGATCGAGGGCCACCCGTTCGGCCAGATCAAATTCAGCGGTGCCCGCTGGGCGCTGTCGGACGTCCGCCTGCTCTCGCCGATCCTGCCCAGCAAGGTCGTCTGCGTCGGCCGCAACTACGCCGAGCACGCCGCCGAGCACGGCAGCGAGGTGCCGAAGGAGCCGCTGCTCTTCCTCAAACCGTCCACCTCCGTGATCGGGCCCCGCGACGCGATCCGGCTGCCGATCTTCTCGAAGCAGGTCGAGCACGAGGCCGAACTGGCCGTGGTGATCGGCGCGCCGGGCGCCCGCCGGGCCGACCGGGCCGCCGCGGAGCGGGCCATCTTCGGCTACACCTGCGCCAACGACGTCACCGCCCGGGACCTCCAGCGTTCCGACGGGCAGTGGAGCCGCGCCAAGGGCTTCGACTCGTTCTGCCCGATCGGGCCGTGGATCACCACCGGGCTCGACGTCCGCGACCTGGAGATCCGCTGTGAGGTGGGTCGCAATCCGGAGGAGATGGAGGTCCGCCAGCTCGGCCGGACCCGCGACATGGTCTTCGACGTGCCGGCCCTGGTGTCGTACGTCTCGCACGTGATGACGCTGCTCCCCGGCGACGTGGTGCTCACGGGCACGCCGGCGGGGGTTAGCCCGCTGCTGGACGGGGATACGGTCACCGTGCGGATCGAGGGGATCGGAGACCTCACCAACCCGGTCGTGCCCGTCGCCTGATCCGCGTCGAGGCCCCGTTTCCGCAGTTCAGGGGCGGTTTGGGGGAGTCGATTTGGCCTGCTGGCACCGGGAGGGTAAAGTTTGATCCCGGCACCGCAAGGGGCCAATGGGGTATGGGGTAATTGGCAGCCCGACTGATTCTGGTTCAGTTAGTCTAGGTTCGAGTCCTGGTACCCCAGCGCAGCCGAGGTTCGCAAGAGCTTCGGGCGCTGGATCTCGTAGGAGACGACTCCGGTTCCCGTTCAGGGGATCGGGGTTCTCTCTGATAGAGTCCAGCGGCACCGCTCGGCAGAGTGGTGCCGCAAGTCAGGTTCTGGCCCCGTCGTCTAGCGGCCCAGGACGCCGCCCTCTCAAGGCGGTAGCGCCGGTTCGAATCCGGTCGGGGCTACATCTCAGAACGGCCCGTTCCACTCCGGTGGGGCGGGCCGTTTCGCATGTCCCGCGCCGGCGCTGTCGTCGTCGGGTGGTTGCCTGCCGCCGCGATACGGGTGGCCCGAAGCCGGCGGCTGCGATGTCGTCCGGGTGGTGGCGTGCCGGACGGCCGTCCGGTCGCCCCGATTTCCGTCCCGGTGGGGGCCGCCGCTAGACTACAGCGGCACCGCTCGCAAGGGCGGTGAAAGCAGTGAAGTCTTGGCCCCGTCGTCTAGCGGCCCAGGACGCCGCCCTCTCAAGGCGGTAGCGCCGGTTCGAATCCGGTCGGGGCTACATCTCAGAACGGCCCGTTCCACTCCGGTGGAACGGGCCGTTCGGCATTCCACCCTTCCGCTCGGGCTATCCCGCCCGGGCGGCACCCCGGCCCTCACCACGCCGCTGCCGGTCGTGTCGATCAAGAGGTTCTCGCTCGGTCCGGGGTCGAACCCGGGCGCAAACTTCTTGATCGACGTGGAGGCCGACGGGCGAGCCGGCGGGTGGGCCGGGTGGGTGGGGTGGGTGGGGTCAGAGGCCGGAGAGGCGTTGGCCGGCTCGGACCACGGCCATCGCGTGGCGTTCGCCGGGGCGGCGTCCCAGGCGCTCGATGGGCCCGGAGATGCTAATCGCGGCGATGACCCGACCGGTGCGGTCGCGGATCGGCGCCGAGACGCTCGCCACACCCGCCTCGCGTTCGGCCACGCTCTGCGCCCAGCCCCGGCGGCGTACCTCGGCCAGGGTGCGGCCGGTGAACTTCGACCGGGGCAGCAGCGGCATTACGGCCTCGGGCGGTTCCCAGGCGAGCAGGATCTGCGCCGCGGAGCCCGCCGTCATCGGCAGCACCGAGCCGACCGGCACGGTGTCCCGCAGGCCGCTGGCCCGCTCGGCAGCGGCCACGCAGATGCGCTCGTCGGCGCGGCGCAGGTAGAGCTGAGCGCTTTCGCCCGTCGCGTCCCGCAGCGCCGCCAGCAGCGGCTCCGCTGCCGTCAGGAGCACGTCCGGGGCGGCGTTGGCGAGCTCACCCAGGCGCGGGCCGGGACGCCAGCGGCCCTGGGTATCCCGGACCAGCATCCGGTGGATCTCCAGCGCCTGCGCCAGCCGGTGCGCGGTGGCCCGGGGCAGCTTGGTGCGTTCAACGAGTTCGGCCAGGCTGGCGCCGTCGACGCAGGCGGCCAGGATGACCACCGCCTTGTCGAGAACGCCGACACCGCTCATACTGTGTCCCACAAGCCGAAACTTACCTCCCAGAATTTAGGATGTCCAGATGGTGGGAGTCACTACTACCGAGCCGAGGACCCTGGCCGAGAAGGTCTGGGACGCGCACGTCGTACGGTCCGCCGAGGGCGAGCCCGATCTGCTCTTCATCGACCTGCACCTGCTGCACGAGGTGACGAGCCCGCAGGCCTTCGACGGGCTGCGCCTCGCCGGGCGCCGGGTGCGCCGCACCGACCTCACGCTCGCGACGGAGGACCACAACACCCCGACGGGGTACGCCGACCCGTCGTTCCGCTTGCGGCGCGGCGATCTGCTCACCATCGCCGACCCCACCTCGCGTACGCAGATCGAGACGCTGCGCCGCAACTGCGCCGAGTTCGGGGTGCGGCTGCACCCGCTGGGCGACGAGAACCAGGGCATCGTGCACGTCATCGGCCCGCAGCTCGGCGTCACCCAGCCCGGCATGACCATCGTCTGCGGGGACTCGCACACCGCCACCCACGGCGCGTTCGGCGCGCTCGCGTTCGGCATCGGCACAAGTGAGGTCGAACACGTGCTGGCCACCCAGACGCTGCCGCAGAGCCGGCCGAAGACGATGGCGGTGAACGTGACCGGGCGGCTCGCCCCCGGGGTCACCGCCAAGGACCTGGTGCTCGCGCTGATCGCCCAGGTGGGTACGGGCGGCGGCCGCGGGCACATCGTCGAGTACCGCGGCGAGGCGATCCGGTCGCTGTCCATGGAGGGGCGGATGACGATCGCCAACATGTCCATCGAGTGGGGCGCCAAGGCCGGCATGATCGCGCCGGACGAGACCACCTTCGCGTACCTGAAGGGGCGGCCGAACGCCCCGAAGGGCGCCGACTGGGACGCGGCGCTGGCCTGGTGGCGGACCCTGCCCACGGACGAGGGCGCCACCTTCGACGCCGAGGTGACCCTGGACGCCGGCGCGGTCACCCCGTTCGTGACCTGGGGCACCAACCCGGGCCAGGGCGCGCCGCTGGGCGCCGTGGTGCCCACGCCCGAGGAGTTCGTCACCGAGGCCGAGCGGACCGCCGCCCGGCGCGCGCTGGAGTACATGGACCTGCGCCCCGGCACCCCGCTGCGCGACCTCGCGGTCGACGTGGTCTTCGTCGGGTCCTGCACCAACGGGCGGCTGGAGGACCTCCGGGCCGCCGCCGACGTGCTGCGCGGGCAGCGGGTCGCCGACGGGGTGCGGATGCTGGTGGTGCCCGGTTCCGCCGCCGTGCGCGAGGCGGCCGAGTCGGAGGGGCTGGACAAGGTCTTCACCGACGCCGGCGCCGAGTGGCGCTTCGCCGGCTGCTCCATGTGCCTGGGGATGAACCCGGACACGCTCTCGCCGGGCCAGCGCTCCGCCTCCACCTCCAACCGCAACTTCGAGGGCCGCCAGGGCCGGGGCGGACGCACCCACCTGGTCTCCCCGCCGGTCGCCGCCGCCACCGCCGTGGCCGGCCGGCTGGCCGCTCCCGCCGACCTGTAGAAGGGCACCCAGATGGAGAGGTTCACCACCCACACGGGCACCGCCGTGCCGCTGCGGCGATCCAACGTGGACACCGATCAGATCATCCCCGCCGTGTACCTCAAGCGGGTGACCCGGACCGGTTTCGCGGACGGCTTGTTCAGCGCCTGGCGGGAGGACCCGGAATTCGTGCTCAACGATGCCGCCCATTCGGGTGCGTCGATTCTTGTGGCCGGTCCGGAGTTCGGCACCGGCTCCTCCCGGGAGCACGCCGTCTGGGCGCTGCGCGACTGGGGGTTCCGCGCCGTGATCGCGCCCCGTTTCGGCGACATCTTCCGGGGCAACGCCCTCAAGGAGGGGCTGCTCCCGGTCGAGCTGGAATTGAAGGCGGTCGAGGAGATCTGGGACCTGGTGGAGGCCGACCCGACCACCGCCGTCACCGTGGACCTGACCGCCCGCGAGGTGCGTGTCGGCGAGGCCACCTGGTCGTTCCCGATGGACGACTTCAGCCGTTGGCGGCTGCTGGAGGGCTTGGACGACATTGGACTCACCCTCCGCCACGAGGCGGAGATCGGCGCCTTCGAGGCCGCCCGGCCGCCGTTCCTACCCTCGGTCGCATAGCCGTACGCCCGATCCCACAGCGGTTTCCGCCCCCGCCGGTCTCACCGGTGGGGGCGAATCCGTTGCGACACAAGGGCTTTTTTCGACCGAATGTTTGTGTCCCGGCAGCACAGGGCATACCGTGCGCGCAGAATGGCTCGCGTCGAGTCAGTTGCACAATCGGGAGGAAGTCGTGAACAAGGCCGAGCTCATCGAGGCGCTCGCCGTTCGCCTGGGGGACCGGAAGACGGCGACGGCCGCGCTCGACGCGGTCCTCGCTGAGGTCCAGGCGGCGGTCACCAAGGGCGAGAAGGTGGCGATCACCGGATTTGGAGCGTTCGAAAAGCGCGTCCGGGGCGCCCGAACAGCGCGCAACCCACGGACCGGCGAGGCGGTGAAGGTCAAGAAGACATCCGTCCCGACCTTCCGGCCCGGCGCCGGCTTCAAGGAGATGGTGGCCAGCGGCAAGGTGCCGAAGGCCACGGCGGCGGCGAAGAAGACCACGGCTGCCGCCGCCAAGACCACGTCCGCCGCCAAGACCACCGCGGCGGCAAAGACGACGGGTGCCAAGGCCACCGGGGCGAAGGCCACGGGTGCCAAGGCGACCGGAGCCAAGGCCACCGGAGCCAAGGCCGCGGGCGCGAAGGCGACCGGGACCAAGGCGACCGGGACCAAGGCGACCGCGGCGGCCAAGAAGGCCCCCGCGGCGAAGGCGACCAAGACCACCGCGGCGAAGAAGACCGCGACCACCAAGGCCGCCCCGGCGAAGAAGACCACCGCGGCAACCAAGGCCACGGCGGGGAAGAAGACCGCCGCGACGGCGAGCAAGAGCGCGGCGGCGAAGAAGGCGCCGGCAAAGAAGGCGGCGGCGAAGAAGACCGCCACCAAGCGCTGAACCTGGCGGTACGGCAAGGGCGTCCACCGATGGTGGGCGCCCTTCGCCGTGTCCACCCCCACCCGTTGACCCCGACCGCGCCCCGCCCGCAGAATCGCCGCACCCCTTCCGGTCGGCGAAAGGCAGCCCGGTGCGCTACCGCCACCTCACCACCGTCACCCTCGCCCTGGGCGTCGTGCTCCTCGTCGACGTGCTGCGCGTCTTCCTGCCGGCGGTCATCACCATCTTCGGGCAGGCCGCCTCGACCCCCGCCGAACTGCTGGGGGCGTTCGCGTTCGGCTGGTTCCTGCTCGCCCTGGCCGCGCCCGCGCTGATCCGTCGGGTCGGCGCCCGCCCCGTGACGCTCGTCGCCGCGGTGCTGCTGGTCGTGGCCCGGCTCGCCGTCAACGGTCAGCCGGGCGGGCGGCTCCAGCTCTGGCTCGCCACAGCCGGGCTGCTCGCCGGGCTGGTCTGGCTCGCCGGTGTCGCCGCCGGCACCGACCGCCCCGTGCCAGGGTTGGCGCTCGGGCTGGCGGTCGGGGCCGTCCTGCACACGGTGCTGGACACGTACCGCTCGGCGTTCTTCGGGGACTGGCCGGCGTGGTCGGCGGCCGTCGGGGTCGCGGGGCTCTTCCTGGCGGGACAGGCGCGGCCCGCGCCGCCGGCCGGGGCGGGCGGCGTACGGAGCTGGCTGCTGGCCGGGCCGGCGCTGCTGCTCGCCGGCATGGTGGCGCTCTCCCCGGCGGTCGCCCGGACGGCGATGTCGTACCAGTTCGGTCTGCTGCGGTCGGATCCCGCCGACGAGGTGGGGGTGGCCACGGTGCCGCTGTTCGGCCCCGCCCCGCTCGCCGTGGCTGTCGGCGGGTTCCTGCTCGCCGCGCTGGCCCCGCCCGGCCGGGGAGCCTGGCGGTGGCTCGGGCCGGTGGCCCTGGTCGGCGGGGCCGTCCTCGTCGCCCTCGGACGCGGGGAGTTGCTGCTGCCGGCCGTCCTGCTCACCGCCGTCGGTCTCGGCGCGTGCCTGGCGTCGGCCGGCGCGGCGGACGGACGGGGTGACGACGGCGCCGACGAAGCCCGCACCCCGATGCCCGACGGCGCTGGGCACCCGGCGCGGGCGGCCGGCAGCGCGTCGGCCCCGGCGCTGGCGGCCGGCGACGGGCAGGACCCGGCGCGGGCGGCCGGGCGGCGCGGGTACGCGGCCGTCACCGGGATGCTCGTCTTCGCCGTCGCGGCGGTGGCCTACTACTCCGCCTACGACCTCGGCCATCCCAACGCCGGGGTGCCGGTGGCGGTGGCGGTGCTGGTCGCCGCCGTCGCGCTGGCGAGGCGTCCCGCCCCGGGGCCGCCCCGGTCACCGCTGCCGCCGGTGTGGACGGCCGTCACCGCCGCCGTGGTGACGCTGCTGGCCGCGGTCGCCAGCGACGAGCTGCTCTCCGCCACGAACCGGGACGGGCCGCCGGAGACGGTGCGGGTGGCGGCGTACAACGTGCGGATGGGGTTCGGGATCCACGGCCGCTTCGACCCGGACGCGCTGGCGCGGGCCGTCGCCGGGGCCGACGTCGTGGCGCTCAGCGAGGTGGACCGGGGCTGGCTGCTCAACGGCGGCCACGACACGCTCGACCTGCTGGCGGAGCGGCTGGACATGCCGTACGTCTTCGCGCCGGCCGCCGATCCGCTCTGGGGCGACGCCGTGCTGAGCCGGTGGCCGCTGGACGCGGCGCGGACCCGTCCACTGCCGGCGGTCGGCGCGCCCACCGGTGCGCAGGCCCTCGGCGTCACCGTGAACTTCAGCGGGGGTGTCCGCCTGGCGGTCGTCGCCACCCACCTGCAACCGCCGCCCGGCGAGGACCCGGTGGTCCAGGCCCGCGCGGTCGCCGACTTCGCCGTGCGGTACGCGGCCGGCCGTCCCCTGGTGGTCGCCGGCGACCTGAACACCGAGCCGGGCGACCCGGCGTTCGCCGAGTTCACCCGGGCCGGTCTGGTCGACGCGCTCGCCGCCGCCCGCCCCCTGCCGACCAGCCCGGCGGACGCCCCGCGCCAGCAGATCGACCACGTCTTCGTCACGCCCGGCCTGGCCGCCGGCGACGCGGCGGCCCCGCCCGGGACGGCCAGCGACCACCTGCCGGTCGCGGTGACGCTGACCCTGCCGCCGGCCTGACCCGCCGCCGGACGGGCCGGTCTGACCCGCCACCGGACGGGCCAGCCTGACCCGCCGCCCAGCGGGCCGGTCGGGACCGGCCGGTCCCGATGGGCGCGCGGTCAGAGGCGGTCGCCGGCGAGCAGGCGGTCGCCGGCGAAGGCGAGCAGCCAGCCGCCGCCCTTCGGGGTGGTGAAGTCGCCCGGCCGCCCGCTGAGCCGGGCCAGGGCGCCCGGGATCACCTTGCCCTGGCTGCACACCCCCACCGGCTCGCCGGTGGCCGCCAGCGCGGCCAGGCGGGCGGCGGCGGCCAGCGCGCACTCGTCGGGCTGCTGGCCCGGCCGCGGCTCGTCCAGGTCGCCGTCGATCTCGATCGGCAGGTCGAGCAGTGCCGCCGCCGGGTCGAGGGTCTGTACGCAGCGGCGGGCCGAGGCCGACAGCAGGCGGACCGGGCGGAGCAGCGCCACCAGCGGGGCGAGCGCGTGGGCCTGCGCCCAGCCCCGGGCGTCGAGCGGCCGGCCGGTGTCCGGGCCCGACCAGGTGGCCCGCTTGCCGGCGTGGGCGTGCCGGACCAGCGCCACCGTCCCGGTGACCGTGGGCAGGGCCGCGAACGCGGCCAGCACCTCGGCGTCGTGCGGGTAGCTGACCAGCCGGACCGCCTCGTCCACGCCGAGCCAGCGCACGTCGTCGACCTCGGTGCCCGGCTGGAAGCCGCCGGTGCCCACCGCCCGCATCGACCAGTAGTCGACGACCTTCGGGCGGCCCTCGCTGCGGTAGCGCACGGTGGGCAGCCGCACCTGCGGCACCGCCCGGACGTCGGTCTCCTCGGCGACCTCCCGCACGGCGGCGCGCAGCGGATGCTCGCCCGGCTCCAGCTTGCCCTTGGGCAGCGACCAGTCGCCGTAGCGGGGCCGGCGCACGAGGCAGACCAGCACCCCCGCGCGCGGGGTGGCGCCCGTGCTCCCGGCGGCCGGCCCCCCTACCGGCCCGGGGTCGTCGGCGGGGCGCCACACGACACCACCCGCCGCCCGGATCGGGGGCGCGGCGTCGGGGAACCCGGGCGGCCGGCCCCGGCCGGGTCCGGCCGCGTCCCGCTCATCCAGCATCAGGTCAGCCTATGCGGCTACCGGTCAGCCCGCCGTGCCACCGACGCGACGCAGCAGCAACTCCTGGAGGTGGACCCGCGGTTCCTCGGCCGTGCCGGTACGCCGGCTCCAGGTGCCGTCCGCCGCCAGCTCGAACGCGTCCACGTCGGGGCTCATCGCGGCGGTCAGCACGTGGTCCAGCTCGGCCCGGGCGACGGGGTCGCTCACCCGCACCAGCGCCTCGACCCGGCGGTCCAGGTTGCGGTGCATCAGGTCGGCCGAGCCCATCCAGAACTCGGCGTCGCCGTCGTTGCCGAACCGGAAGATCCGGGAGTGCTCCAGGAACCGGCCCAGGATCGAGCGGACCCGGATGTTCTCCGAGAGGCCGGGCACCCCCGGGCGCAGCGTGCACATTCCCCGGATCACCAGGTCCACGTGGACGCCGGCCCGGGAGGCACGGTAGAGCGCGTCCGTGATCTTCTCGTCGACCAGCGAGTTCACCTTGATCTGCACGAGGCCGGGCATGCCCAGCCGGACGTGCGCGATCTCCCGCTCGATGCGTTCGATGAGGCCACTGCGGATGCCCTGCGGCGCCACCAGCAGCCGCCGGTACGCGGTCTGCCGGCTGTAGCCGGTGAGGACGTTGAACAGGTCGGTCAGGTCGGCCCCGATCTCCGGGTCGGCCGTGAGCATGCCGAAGTCCTCGTAGAGCCGGGCGGTCTTCGGGTGGTAGTTGCCGGTGCCGATGTGGCAGTAGCGGCGGATCTGATTGCCCTCCTGGCGTACCACCAGGGCGGTCTTGCAGTGCGTCTTGAGCCCGACCAGGCCGTAGACGACGTGGCAGCCGGCGCGCTCCAGCTTGCGCGCCCAGCCGATGTTGGCCACCTCGTCGAAGCGCGCCTTCAGCTCGACCAGCACCACCACCTGCTTGCCGGCGGCCGCCGCGTCGACGAGCGCGTCCACGATCGGGGAGTCGCCGCTGGTGCGGTAGAGGGTCTGCTTGATGGCCAGCACGTCCGGGTCCGCGGCGGCCTGCTCGATGAAGCGTTGCACGCTGGTGGCGAACGAGTGGTACGGGTGGTGGACCAGGATGTCGCCGTCGCGCAGGGTCGCGAAGACGCTGCGCGGCACCTCGCCCTCGGTGAGGCGGGGGTGGGTGGCCGGCACGAACGGCGGATCCTTCAGGTCCGGCCGGTCGGCCTCGTCGTAGAGCTGCCAGAGCGCGGAGAGGTCGAGCAGGCCGGGCACCCGCAGCACCTCCTGGTCGTGCATGTCCAGCTCGCGGACGAGCAGTTCCAGGACGTGGTCGGAGACCGAGGCGGCCACCTCCAGCCGCACGGGCGGGCCGAACCGGCGCCGGGCCAGCTCCCGTTCCAGGGCCTGGAGCAGGTCCTCGTCGCGGTCCTCGTCGACCTCCACCTCGGCGTTGCGGGTGACCCGGAACAGGTGGCACTCGACCACCTGCATGCCGGAGAAGAGCTGCCCCAGGTGCACCGAGATCAGGTCCTCCACCGGCAGCATCCGCACGCCCGGCAGGTCGCGGTGCACCCGGACGAAGCGGGGCACGTTGTTCGGCACCTTCACCCGGGCGAAGAACTCCGAGCCGCCGTCCGGGTCGCGGACCGCCACCGCGAGGTTGAGCGACCGCCCGGAGATGTACGGGAAGGGGTGCGCCGGGTCCACCGCCAGAGGGGTCAGCACCGGGAAGATCTGCTCCCGGAAGTACGCGCGCAGCCGTTCCCGCTCGGGGTCGTCCAGATCGGCCCAGCGCAGGATCCGGATGTCCTCGGCGGCCAGCTTCGGCAGCACCTCGTCGGTGAAGCAGGCCGAGTGCCGGGCCACCAGCGTCGCGGCCTTCCCGGCGACCAGTTCCAGCTGGGTGCGTAGCGGCATCCGGTCCCCGCCGCGGACCGGCAGGCCGGCCTGGAGCCGGCGCTTCAGCCCGGCGACCCGCACCATGTAGAACTCGTCGAGGTTGCTGGCGAAGATGGCCAGGAACTTGGCCCGCTCCAGCAGCGGCGTGCGCGGGTCCTCGGCGAGCGCCAGCACCCGGGCGTTGAAGTCGAGCCAGGAGAGTTCCCGGTTGAGGAAGCGGTCCTCCGGCAGCGGCTGCGCCGCGGGGGGCTCGTCGACGAGGTCGGGCCCCGGCGCCTCGGCAGGCGGCGCCGCATCCAGCACCTCCTCCAGCCCGGCGGAGGCGGCCGCACCGCCGGCACCGGCGGCGTCGGCCGAGCCGGTCGCGGCGGACCCTCCGCCCGGGGTCGCGGCGGACCCTCCGCCCGGGGTCGCGGCGGACGCTCCGCCCGGGGTCGCGGCGGTTGCCTCGCCGGGGGGCGCGCCCGGTGCCGTCTCCGGGGTCGGGGAAGGCGGGCCGGCGTGGAAGCGGCCGTCGGCGCCCCGGGACCGGGCGCCGTTGCGGGGGGCGGCCGGGTCGGTGGACGGGCGGTTGGCGGAGGGCTTGCGAGGGGTGCTCACCTGCCCATAATCACCCGGACGCGGTTAACGCAAAATGAACTTCGACCAGCCGCTCAGGCCATCGTCGGCAATGTCACCCGGACCACCGCGCCGGTGTCGTCGGTCTCGACACGCAACCGCTGGCCGAGGCGGAGCAGGCGCAGGCCGGAGGCGTCGAACGCCCGGGCCGGGAAGGCCAGCTCGGTGCCGTCGTCGAGGAGCAGCGTCCCGCTGCGGGTCGCCGCGTCGTAGGTGGCCACCGTGCCCTGCATGACCCGCACGCTACACGCCCCTCAGGCCGGGCAGGAGGCGGCGGCCAACGCGGCCGTGCGGGGCCCCAGCCCGAGCCGGGCCGCCGCGGCCAGGTCGGCGGCGGTGTCCACGTCACGGCGCAGGCTCGGCCAGTCCCCGGCGAGGGCGAGCGCCCCGCTCGCGGCGTGCGCGGCGGCCGAGCCGACCCCGAAGCGGGGATCCAGGGCCACGCCCGGCGGCGCGGCCAGCAGCACGGTGCCCTGGCCGGGGGCGTCGGCCACGTACCCGCGTACACCCGGGGGCGCGGCCTGGGCCGCCCGCAGCGCCGCCGCCAGCTCGGCCGGGCGCAACGCGGGCAGGTCGGCGGTGAGCCCGGCCACCCAGCCGCCGCCCGCGACCGACGCGCCGTGCCGGAAGGCGGCGTTCAGCCCGGCGCCGGGGGCGTCGGGCAGCGCCCGGGCGCCCGCGCGGCGGGCGGCCTCGGCCACCCGGGCGTCGTCGGTGACGACCAGCACCCCCGCCACCGCCGGGCAGGCCCGCACCGCGGCGACCGTGTCGGCGGCCAGGGCCAGCGCCAGTTCCTCGTGCGGTACGGCCGGCAGCGCCCCCCGCAGCCGGCTCTTCGCGGCGGCCAGGCGCTTCACGGGCACCACCACGGTCCACCTCGGCTGACTCACCCCGCCATCCTGCCAGCCGTACGGCGGTACCCTCTCTGGCCGGACCCGGGTCGAGCAGGCATGATTTCCGCTGCGGGCGTCACCGGGTGCGGATCCGGTGCGGGGCGGGGCGGCACGAGGAGGCGCGGTGACACGGCGGAGGCTGGGGTTCTGGCAATGGTTCGCCGTGGTGCTGGTCAAGCCGGTGATGACCGTCTGGACCCGGCGCACCTGGCGCGGCATGGAGCACCTGCGCGGCGACGGCGGCGTGATCATCGTGCCGAACCACATCTCGCACGCCGACCCGCTCGTCGCGGCCCACTTCGTCTACGACTCCGGCCGTTGGCCGCAGTTCCTCGGCAAGGCCAGCGTGTTCCGGGTCCCGGTGATCGGCTGGATCCTGCACCGGTGCCGGCAGATCCCGGTCGAGCGCAACACCGTGGACGCGGTGCGGTCGCTGGACCACCTCGTGGCCGCGCTCGACCAGGGCGGCGCGGTGGTCATCTACCCGGAGGGCACCATCACCCGCGAACCGGAGCTGTGGCCGATGAAGGGCAAGACCGGCGCCGCCCGCCTCGCGCTCGCCACCGGGGCGCCGGTGGTCCCGCTCGTCATGTGGGGCCCGGAGCGCATCTTCGACCCGCGCCGGTCCCGACTGGACCCGCGCCCCCGGATCCCGGTGACCGTGGTCGCCGGACCCCCCGTCGACCTGGGCCGGTGGGCCGGGTCGACCCCGACGAAGGCCGTCCTCGAGGAGATGACCGACACCATCATGCTGCGCCTTCGTGACATGCTCACCGAGATCCGGGGCGGCACCCCGCCACCACTGTGGGAACGGACGGCGCGCCCCGCCGTCGATCGGCGCCGGCCGGGGGCGGCGGCGTGAGCGGGCACGTCGCGGTCCTGGGTGCCGGCTCGTGGGGCACCGCGTTCGCCAAGATCCTCGCCGACGCCGGGCGGGACGTCACCGTCTGGGCCCGCCGCCAGGCGGTCGCCGACACGATCCGGGCCGAGCGGCGAAACCCGGAGTACCTGCCGGACGTGCTGCTGCCGTCGCGGGTCACGGCGACGGGCGACGCCGCCGAGGCGATCACCGGGGCCGAGCAGGTGGTGCTGGCCGTACCGTCGCAGACGCTGCGCGGCAACCTGGCCGAGTGGACCGCGCACCTGCACCCGGACGCCACCCTGGTGTCGCTGATGAAGGGCATCGAGCTCGGCACCACCAGGCGGATGAGCGAGGTGATCGTGGAGACCGCCGGGGTGGCGGCGGACCGGGTGGTGGTGGTCTCCGGCCCCAACCTGGCCCCGGAGATCGCCGCCGAGCAGCCCGCCGCCACCGTGGTCGCCTGCACCGACGCCGACCGGGCCACGCTGGTGCAGCGCTCCATCACCACGCCCTACTTCCGCCCGTACACCAACGACGACGTGATCGGCTGCGAGCTGGGCGGCGCGGTGAAGAACGTGATCGCCCTGGCGTACGGCATCGCCGTGGCGATGGGGTTCGGCGACAACACCCGGGCCATGCTCGTCACCCGGGGACTGGCCGAGACGGCCCGCCTCGGGGTGGCCCTGGGCGCCGACCCGCTCACCTTCGCCGGCCTGGCGGGGATGGGCGACCTCGTCGCCTCCTGCTCGTCGCCGCTGGCCCGCAACCGCACCTTCGGTGAGCACCTGGGCCGGGGCGCGACCCTGGAGGAGGCGCGCGTCGCCACCCGGCAGACCGCCGAGGGCGTCAAGAGCGCGCTGGCCCTGCGCGACCTGGCCCGGGCGCACGCGGTGGAGATGCCGATCACCGAGCAGGTCGAGCTGGTCTGCCACGAGGGCATGGACCCTCGGCTCGCCGTCGAGGCGCTGATGAGCCGCACCACCAAGCCGGAGTGAGCGACGTGACCGAGCACCACGACGGCACCCGCTGCGTCCGCGCCGGCCTGCCCGAGCCGGCTCCCGGCCAGCCGTTCCTGCCCGGGCCGGTGTTCGCCGCGCCGTACCACCTGGACCCGTGGGCGGGGCCGGCGGCGGCACCCGACGGCTACGGCCGGCCGGACAACCCCACCCGGCGGCTGCTGGAGGCGGCGGTCGGGGAGCTGGAGGGGGGCGACTGCCGGGTCTTCGCCAGCGGGCAGGCCGCCATCACCGGGCTGCTGCTGACGCTGCTGGGGCCGGGGGACACCGTGGTGCTCCCGTCGGACGGGTACTTCGCCGTCCGGGCCTTCGCCGCCGACACGCTGGAGGGCATCGGCGTACGGGTGCTCCTCGCCCCGACCGCCGGCCCGCACCCGGTCTTCGACGGCGTACGCCTGGTGCTGCTGGAGACCCCGGCCAACCCCGGCCTGGACGTCGCCGACGTGGCGGCGCTGGCCGCCCGGGCGCACGCCGCCGGCGCCCTGGTCGCGGTCGACAACACCACGGCGACGCCGCTCGGGCAGCGCCCGCTGGACCTGGGCGCCGACGTCGTGGTGGCCTCCGGGACGAAGGCCCTCACCGGGCACTCCGACCTGCTGCTGGGCTACGTCGCGACCCGCTCGCCCGAGCTGCGGGACGCGGTCACCGCCTGGCGGAACGTCACCGGGGCCGTGCCGGGCGCGTTCGACGCCTGGCTCGCGCACCGGTCGCTGGCCACCCTCGACCTGCGGCTGGCCCGGCAGACCGCGAACGCGCAGGCCCTCGCCGGGCTGCTCGCGGGGCGCGACGACGTGACCGGGCTGCGCTGGCCGGGGCTGCCCGGCGACCCGGCCCACCCGGTGGCGTCGGTCCAGATGCGACGGATACCCGGGGTGCTCTGCTTCGACCTCGGCGACGCCGGGCGGGTGGCGCGGTTCCTCGACGCGGCCCGGCTGGTGGCCGCGGCCACCTCCTTCGGCGGCCTGCACACCACCGCCGACCGGCGGGCCCAGTGGGGCGACGACACCCCGCCCGGTTTCGTCCGGCTCTCCTGCGGGGTCGAGGACGCCGTCGACCTGGTCGTCGACGTGAGCGCCGCACTGGACGCCAGCCGCTGAGCACCGGACACCGGCCCGGAGGTGCCCCGTGACCGTCTTCTCCTTCCGTCCCGACCGGCCCGCCCTCGTGCACCGGCTGCGCGCCGCCGGCTGCGTCTACGCCGAGGACGAGGCGGAGCTGCTGATCGCCGCCGCCGACTCGGCCGAGGCGCTGGCCGGCCTGGTCGACCGCCGGGTCGCCGGGCTGCCGCTGGAGTACGTGCTCGGCTGGGCCGAGTTCTGCGGCGAACGGATCGCCGTCGACCCTGGCGTGTTCGTGCCGCGTGCGCGTACCGCCCTGCTGGTCGACGTCGCCGTCGCGGTGACCGGCCCGGCGGCGGCCGTGGTGGACCTGTGCTGCGGCTCCGGCGCCACCACGGTGGCGCTGGTCCGCCGGCTCGCGCCGCGCTGGCTGGCCGCCGCCGACGTGGATCCCGCCGCCGTGGCCTGCGCCCGGCGCAACCTGGCCCCGCTGGCCGTGCCGGTCTTCGAGGGCGACCTGTACGACCCGCTGCCGGTGCGCTGGCAGGGACGGCTGGACCTGGTGCTGGCCAACGCCCCCTACGTGCCGACGGCGGCGGTGGCGCTGATGCCGCCGGAGGCCCGGCTGCACGAGGCGCCGGTGGCCCTCGACGGCGGGCCGGACGGCCTGGCGGTGCTGCGCCGCGTCGCCGAGGGCGCGGCGCGCTGGCTGGCCCCGGGCGGGCACCTGGTGGTCGAGGCGGGGGAGGCACAGGTGGAGGCGCTCCGCACGGCGCTGACCGCCGTGGGCCTGCACCCCACGGTGACCCGGGACGACGACCGGGACGCCACCGCCGTCTCGGCCCGCCGCCCGGGCTGACCCTCGGCGCCGTCCTCCCCAACGCGCTGCTCCTGGGCGCGCCGTCCTCAACGCGCTGGTCCTCAGCGCGCTTGGTCCTCAGCGCGGTCGGGCCCGTCGGGTCACCGGCGGCCCTCGACCGGCTGGGGTGTCCGCGTCACGGCGCTGTCGAGCTGCCCCGTCGGTGAGACCACCCGTCACCCGGCGTCAGCCGCGCGACCTGGCGGGGGCGGGGAAGGGGAACTAGCCTCACGGCAGGCGTGGCGGCGGAAGGCGGGTTGTCGTGGGTGGTGCGGACGTGCCGGTGGTCGTCGGGCTGGACAACGGGGGGACCAGCAACAACGCCACGGTGCTCACCGTGGACGGCCGGTTCCTGGTGGACGGCCTGGTGGAGAACCCGAGCGAGGTACGCGCCGGCCCGGCGGCGGCGATCGAGGCGCTGGCCCGCGCGTTCGACGGGGTGCTGGCGCTGACCGGGGTGCCCCGCACGTCCGTGCGCGCGGTCGGGCTGGACACGCCGGGGCCGGCGAGCGCCACCGGGGTGATCTCGTCGCGCGGGTCGACCAACTTCTCCCAGCCGGCCTGGCGCGGCTACGACGTGCGGACGGCCCTGGAACGGCGGCTCGGCCTGCCGGTGCTCTACCACAACGACGGCAACGCCGCCGCGCTCTACGCCCACCACGCGCACTTCGGCGCGGAGGCGATGCGCCGCTCGTCGGTGTCGGCCATCGTCGGCACGGGGTTGGGCGGCGGTGTGGTCGAGGCCGGCCGGGTGGTCGCCGGGGCGGCCGGGATGGCCGGCGAACTGGGGCACGTGCACATCCCGCTGACCGGGCTGCTCGCGCCGGACCAGCCGGTGCCCACGTGCGCCTGCGGCTTTGCCGGGGACGCCGAGAGCGTCGCCTCGCTGACCGCCATCGGGCGGAACCTGCTGCCGTACTGGCTGGGGCGCTTTCCGGACCATCCGCTGGCCGCCGAGCCGCCGGAGCGGGCAGCGAAGCTGGTCCGGGGCTACGGCGAGCGCGGCGACGCGTTGGCCCGGGAGGTGTTCACCCAGCAGGCGATGGCGCTGGGCCGACTCTTCACCGTGGCGGCCAACTTCACCGATCCGCACGCGTACTTCGTCGGGGGCGGGGTGGTGGAGGCGGCCCCGGAGTTCCGGGACTGGTTCCTCGCGACGGTGCGGGAGCACACGGTGCTGCGGGAGGAGCAGGCCGCGTCGGCCACCTTCGCCCTGGTGCCCGAGCGGGACATGGCCGGCGCCCGGGGCGTGGCCATCGCGGCGCTGGAGGCGCTGCGCGCCGGCCCCGCGCCCCGCCCGGTCGTCGCGGGCTGACCCGCCCGCCTCCCCGCCGCGCTGACCTGCCCGCCTCCCCGCCGGGAGAGGGCGCGCCGTCCGCCTCCAGCGGCGAGGCGGTGCGGCCGGTCGTCGCCCGTCGGGTCCGACCCCGCCGGGCGACGGCCCCACCGGCTCCCATCGGTGGGACCGCCGCCGGCGGGGCGCCGGCGCGACGGGTCAGCGGTCGCGCCGGCGCCCCCGGAGGGAGGGGTCAGTGTCCGGGCGGCGCCCCGACGAAGGCGGCCCAGGCGGCCGGTGGGAAGAGCAGCGCGGGGCCGGACGGGTCCTTGGAGTCGCGGACGGCGACCGTGCCCGGGACCACCGCCATCTCCACGCACGCCCCCTCGTCGCCGCTGCGGCTGCTCTTGCGCCACCGCGCCACGGCCAGCGCCGCGCTGATCGTCGGTGTCATGGTCCTACCGTCCCTTCAGGAGTTGGAGGAGCTGGTCGCGGCTGTCCGCCGGGCTGAGCGCGACGGTCCGCAGGTGCTCCATGATCTTGGTGCAGGTACGCAGGTCGCCCGGCCGGTCGAGGACCATCTGCCCGGCTACCGTCTCGACCGAGGCGATGATCGGGTCCTCCGGGTCTGCGAACTCCAGGATGTGCAGCGAGCCCCGGGTGCCCCGGTGGTAGCCGGCGGCGAGCGGGATCACCTGGACCGTGATGTTGGGCAACTCGCCCATCTTGACCAGGTGGTGCAGCTGCGACTCCATCACCGACCGGTCGCCGACGGGCCGCAGCAGCGCGCCCTCGTCGATGATGGCGTCCAGGATCGGCGGCTGGTCACTGATGAGGCGCTGCTGCCGGTCGAGCCGGAACTGGACCCGCTGCTCCACCTCGTCGTCGCGCAGGGTGTGCGGGCCGCCGCGCATCACACCCCGGACGTAGTCGGCGGTCTGCAACAGCCCCGGCACCACCGAGGGCTCGAAGTTGGCGATGCCGGTGGCCTCGGCCTCCAGCGCGATGAAGTCGATGGTGCGCCGGTCGAGCAGGTGCGAGTACGACACCCACCAGCCGGGCTTGCGCGCGTCCTTGGCGAGCTGCACGGCGGCGGCCACCTCGTCCGCGCCGACCCCGTAGAGGGTGAGCAGGGCGCGCACGGTGGCGGGGCTGACCAGCGTCTGCGCGTTCTCGTAGCGGGACAGGGTGCTGCGGGTGCTGCTGATCTCGTCCGCCGCCGCCTCCAGCGTGAGGCCGGCGGCTTCCCGGTGGGTGCGCAGCGCGATGCCCAGTCGCCGGGCACGGGCGGTCTTCGGAGCCATGCATCGATCGTCGCACATCTTCCCGGGAACGTGTAGATGAGAGAACGTCGATGAGAGTTGCATTCATGGCTGTGGACGTGTCAGTCTGTCATCGCGTCCTCACTGCCGGTTGTCGTGGCGACGGCGGTGGTGAGCGACCGGAGGGGAAGGGGCGCGCGGCGATCGGGTTTCTCCCCCGTACCCGATCGCCGCGTGCCACGCCCCGTGGCCCGTCAGCCGGAAGGGGATCGACGTGCGTACTGCCCGACAGGCCCGCGCCGACCGCCCCGGCGGGCACCGATGACACGGTTCCTGGTGGTGCTCACCGACGTGCGGCCGGCCGAGGGCGCCGGACGCGACGAACGCAACTGCCCCGAGCGCCGCCGTCAGGTGGTCGGGGCGAGCAGCCGCGAGGCGGCGGACCGGATCGCGGGCGCGTTCATGGCGCTGGGCATGGTGCGGGCCGGCCGGCAGCGGGTCAAGGTGATCGCCATCGGCCGGCGGCACGCGCGCGGCTGACGCCGCCGAGGGCGGTGCGGTTGCGGGAGGCGGCCCCGCCGGGTGGGAGGGCCGCCCGGCAGGCGGCCCGGCCCGGCGGGAGGCGCGGCCCGGCGCCCCGCCGGGCCGTCCACGTCACAGCATCCGGCGCCGCTTCAGGTAGGCGACCAGGTCGTCGTAGACGCCCCCCTCGTTGGCGAACATCGCCACGTTGCGGGCGGTGGCCATCCACGGCTTCGTCGACGGCCGGACCTCCTTGACCGCCCGCTCCAGGTCCCGGTGCTCGATCATCCGCACCTCGCCGGTGCGTACCGAGTCGGCCATCGCGAACTCGGCGGCCGTCTCGCAGAGGTGGGCCAGGTCGGCGCCCGAGTAGTCCTCGGTGGCCGCCACGATCTTCCGCAGGTCGATCCCCGCGATCGGCCGCTCCCGCAGGTGGTATTCCAGGATGGCGCGGCGCGCCTCGGCGTCCGGCGGCAGCACCAGCACCACCCGGTCGAGCCGCCCGGGACGGCGCAGCGCCGGGTCGACGTCCCACGGGGTGTTGGTGGCGGCCAGCACGAAGACCCCCTCGTTGCTGCCCTCCATCCCGTCCAGCTCCGCCAGCAGCTGGTTTCCCAGCGTCCGCATCGAGCTGGAGCCGACCTGCGAGCGCTTGTGCCCCAGCGCGTCGACCTCGTCCAGGAAGAGCACGCAGGGCGCGTTGCGGCGGGCCGCCTGGAACAGCTCGTGCAGGTTGCGCTCCGAGTTGCCCATCCACATGTCCAGCACGTCCACGATGGACAGCGAGATGAACTTCGCACCCATCTCCCCGGCGACCGCCCGGGCCAGGAACGTCTTGCCGCAGCCGGGCGGGCCGTAGAGCATCAGGCCGCCGCGCAGGCTCTTGCCGTACATCCTGCGCAGCTCCGGGTTGCGCAACGGGCCGAGGAAGGCCAGCTCCAGCCGCTCCTTGACCGCCGACATGCCGCCCACGTCGGCCAGCCGGATGCCGGAGGCCTCCACGTCGTACACCCGGTCGGAGTGGCCGGCGACCGGCTCCGGCTCGTCGCCGGCGCGGGCGAACCGTGGCGGCACCACGTCGGCCAGTTCCTGCTCGTAGGCGGCGAGGGGATCCTGGTCGGCGGTCGCGGCGGAACCGCCGGGCCCGGCCGGTGCCGGGCGCTGCACCGGCGGTCGCGGGTCCGCCGGGGGCGGCGTCGGCGGCGGGGGTACGGAGCCGCCCAGCGCCCGCTGCATCAGCGCCTGCGCCTGGCCGTTGCCCGGATCCCGGGCGAGGGCCTGCCCGACCTGCGCGATCGCCTCCCCGGCCCGGCCGGCGTCCAGCAGCAGCGCGGCGAGGTGCAGGCGCAGCGGCAGGTCGTCGGGGCGGGCGTCCAGGGCCGCCGTCAGGGACTCGATGAGGGGATCAGCGCTCATAGGACGTGCAGCGTAGTGGGCGCCCGGTGCCGTCACCGTCCCCGTGCGGGCGATTACGGAACGTATATCCTTTGTTGACCGGTTGCCGCGGCGGTCCGGCTGTCCCCGGGTATCGGCAGCCGACGCCCGCCACGCACAGTAAGGTCAACCGGGTGAGCGCCACGACCGGAGCAGTCGCGTACGAAGAGGTGACGCAGTGACCACCCCAGGCAGGACCCGCGTGGCGATCGTGTTCGGCGGCCGCAGCCCGGAGCACGGCATCTCCTGCGTCAGCGCCGGCAGCGTCCTCGGCGCCCTCGACCCGGACGAGTTCGAGGTGGTGCCGGTGGGCATCACCCGGGCCGGCCAGTGGGTGCTGACCAGTGGCGACCCCGGTCAGTTGGCGATCACCGCGCGCCGGCTGCCGGAGATCACCGCCGAGTCCGGCACCGACATCGTGCTGCGCGCCGACCCGACCGGCAACGGGCTCATGGTGCTCGACCCGACCGAGGGGCCCCGGGCGCTCGCCGACGTCGACGTGGTCTTCCCGGTGCTGCACGGCGCGTACGGCGAGGACGGCACCATCCAGGGCATGCTGGAGATGGCCGGCATCCCGTACGTCGGAGCGAACGTCTTCGCCTCCGCCGCCGCCATGGACAAGGAGTTCACCAAGAAGCTCTGCGCCGCCGAGGGCATCCCGGTGGGCCCGTACGCGGTGCTGCGCAACGGGATGACGCTGAGCGAGGCGGACAAGCAGCGGCTCGGCCTGCCGGTCTTCGTGAAGCCGTCCAGGGCCGGCTCGTCGTTCGGCATCAGCAAGGTCGACGACTGGGCCGACCTCGACGCGGCGGTCGCCACCGCCCGACAGATCGACCCGAAGGTGCTCGTCGAGGGTGCGGTCGTCGGGCGCGAGATCGAGTGCGGCGTGCTGGAGGGCGAGGCCGGCGGCGCGCCGGAGGCGTCCGTGCTGGCCGAGGTCCGGGTGGTCGGGGACTACGACTTCTACGACTTCGAGGCGAAGTACATCGACTCCGAGTCCGCCTGCGAGTACGACATCCCCGCCGGCCTGCCGGAGCGGGTGACCCGCCAGGTCCGGGAGTACGCCACCCGCGCCTTCACCGCGCTCGACTGCGCGGGCCTGGCCCGGGTCGACTTCTTCGTCACCCCGGAGCTGGACGTCTACCTCAACGAGATCAACACCATGCCGGGCTTCACCCCGACCTCGATGTTCCCGCGCATGTGGGCGGCGTCCGGGCTGGAGTACCCGAAGCTGGTCAACCGCCTCATCCGCACCGCCCTGCACCGCGGCGTCGGCCTGCACTGAGGTGTAAGGAAGGGCACCTTCCTGACGCCTGGTGCATAGGAAGGTGCCCTTCCTAACCCGCTGCCTGCCCACGCGGGGGCAAAGCGGTGTCAGGTCCGGCAGCCGCTGGGGGTGTCGGCGACGGAGGGCACCGAGGCCACGATCGTGTCCGAGACGGGGGCGACCCACTGCAACCCCTGCCCGTAGAAGTGCGGCACGCGGACCGTGACGGCGGTCTCCCGGTCCATGGTGGTGAGCACGGTGGCGTCGCGTTCCTCGCTGGCGTACCAGCAGACCCGGTTGACCGTCCAGACGTGGTCGGTGTCGTCGACGGCCGGCTTGGCCCCGCCGCAGGCGACGGTGACGGCCGGGTCGCCGTACGCGGCGTTCTGCTCCGGGCCGGCCGTGACCGGGCGCTGGGCGAGGTCGTTGACCGTGGGCGGCAACTGGGAGAGCAGGGCGCGGCAGACCGTGGCGGGCCGTTCGGCCAGCGCCGGCGCGGCCATCTCGACCGGGGCGGTGGAGCGCGGTCCGGCGCTCGTGGCGGTCGCGCTCGGCGTGGCGGCCGGCTCGGCCCGCTCGTCGGGGGAGAGTTGGGCGAACGCGAACGCGCCCACCAGCACGGTGACCGGCAGCGCGATCAGCGTGGCGATCAGCGCGGCACCGCGCGTCGTGCGGTCGCGGGTCGGCCGGTCGGGGGCCACCTCGTCCGGCTGGGCGGAATCGGTCACGGAGGAGTCAGTGATCTTGTCCACTTACAGGCGCACCACCGAACACGTGAGGGTGCGGGTGATGCCGGGCACCATCTGCACCTTGCTGACGATGAGTTTGCCGAGCTCGTCGACGGTCTTCGCCTCGGTGAGCACGACCACGTCGTACGGCCCGGTGACGGCGTCGACGCGTACCACGCCGGCAAGGTCCGAGATGAGACCGGCCACGTCACGCGCCCGGCCGACCTCGGTCTGGATGAGGATGTACGCCTGTACCACGACTCGACCTCCGTCCGTCGCCGCCCTGGAGCGGCCCGAAGGGAGAAAGTACCTTACGGACCAGGTCTGATCCCTATCGGTGGTCAAGGAGAAGCGGTGAGCGAGCAGCACGGCGGAGGAGCGGCATGAGTGTCGCGGGGATCGGCGAGTTCGGCCTGATCGACCGGGTGACCGCCCGGTTGTCGTACGGATCGACGGTACTGCTGGGCCCGGGGGACGACGCGGCGGTGGTGGCCGCCCCGGACGGCCGGGTCGCGGCCTCGACCGACGTGCTGGTGGAGGGGCGGCACTTCCGGCGGGACTGGTCCAGCGCGCGTGACGTCGGCCACCGGGCGGCGGCGGCGAACCTGGCCGACATCGCCGCGATGGGGGCGCAGCCGACCGCGCTGCTGGTGGCGCTCTGCATGCCGCCCGAGTTGGATCCCGGGTGGGCCGAGGAGCTCGCCGACGGGCTGGCGGCCGAGGCGGCGAAGGTCGGCGCGAGCGTGGTGGGCGGGGACATGTCGGGCAGCCCGACGCTGACAATCGCGGTCACGGCCCTCGGCGACCTGGGCGGCCGGCCGCCGGTGACGCGCTCCGGCGCGCGGCCCGGTGACGTGCTGGCCCTGGCCGGCCGCATCGGGTACGCGGCGGCCGGGCTGACCGTGCTCTCCCGGGGCTTCCGTACGCCCCGGCTGCTGGTGGAGGCGTGCCGGCGGCCCGAGGTGCCGTACGCGGCCGGGCCGCACGCCGCCCGGCTCGGCGCCACCGCCATGATCGACGTGTCGGACGGGCTACTCGCCGACGTGGGGCACGTGGCGAAGGCGAGCGGGGTCGCCGTGGACGTGCGCCGGGACGCCTTCGAGGTGCCCCGGCAGATGCGCGACGCCGCCCAGGCGCTCGGCGTCGACCCGTACTCCTGGCTGCTCGCCGGGGGCGAGGACCACGCGCTGGCCGCGACCTTCCCGTCGGCGGTGGCGCTGCCGGCCGACTGGCGGCCGATCGGGCGGGTGACGGAGGGCTCGGGTGTCACGGTCGACGGGCGGCCGTACGACGGACCCGCTGGCTGGGACCACTTTCGGTAAGGGCCGATCGGCGTCGTACCCTTTACTCCGTGAGTGAGATCGAGATTCGGGCCGAGCGCTTCGACTCGCCGGTGGCGCAGGGGCTGATCCGCGCCGCGCTGGCCGACCTGGGTGCCCGGTACGGCGGCAGCGGCGACGAGACCCCGGTCGACCCGGGCGAGTTCGTGCCGCCCGCCGGCGCCTTCCTCGTCGCCCACCTCGGCGGCGAGCCGGTCGGCTGCGGCGGCTGGCGCAGCCACGGTGACGAGGGCGACACCGCCGAGCTGAAGCGGATGTACACCGCGCCGGCGGCCCGGGGCCGGGGCGTGGCCCGGGCGGTGCTGGCGGCGGTGGAGCGCTCCGCGCGGGAGCACGGGCGCAAGCGGATCGTCCTGGAGTGCGGCGACAAGCAGCCGGAGGCCATCGCCATGTACGCGGCGGCCGGTTACGAGCGCATCCCGAACTTCGGCTTCTACCGCGACGCCCCGGGCTGCATCTCCTTCGCCCGCACGCTCTGACCCGCCTCGCGCCCTGAGCCTTCTCACGCGTGTCCTGACCCGTCTCGCGCCGGGGGCCGTCCGGGCCCCCGGCGCCGGCATGCCACCTGCGCGGGCGGGCATCGGAGGTGGGGAGTCGCCGGACACGACAGAGCCGGCGGACCGCAAGGGCCCGCCGGCAATGACGAGTGTGTGAAGCTGGGGCCTACCGCGTCAGGCGCGGGTGACCTTGCCCGCCTTGATGCAGGAGGTGCAGACCTTCAACTTCTTGGTGTTGCCGCCACCGGCCGGGGTACGCACCGACTGGATGTTCGGGTTCCAGCGGCGGTTGGTCCGCCGGTGCGAGTGGGACACGTTGTGGCCGAAGCCCGGTCCCTTGCCACAGACGTCGCACACGCTAGCCACGGGATACTCCTGGGATTGAAACGTTCATGGGGTCGCCGCCAGGCGCAGCCCGGGCAACCTGGCCAGGTTACCCGATGACCCGGGGCCCGACCAACCGGCCCCGGACGCCGGCCCAGGGTGGGGGGCGTGACCGCGCGACGTGGTCCCGGTCGCCCGGTCCGCGCCCGCCCCCGCGGCACCGCTGCACCGGGGGACACGCCACGAGGATAGTGGGTGCGCCGCGGCTGCCGGACACGCCGCGGCAGTCGCGTGGACCCCGGCGCGTGTCGGTGCGCGCCAGTAGGCTTCTCGCCGTGCTGGACACCCTCGACGCCGCCGCGGTCCGCCGTTGGTGCGCGGGCGGGCTGGTCGCGCTCAAGCGCCACCAGGGCGAGATCGACGACCTGAACGTCTACCCGGTGCCCGACGGCGACACCGGCACCAACATGGTGCTCACCCTCACCTCGGCCCAGCAGGCGCTCGCGATGGACCTCGGCACGCTCCCGGAGGACGGGCCCACCGCGCACGGGCACGCGTTGCGGCTGATGGCCCGGGGCGCGCTGCTGGGCGCGCGGGGCAACTCGGGGGTGATCCTGTCGCAGATCCTGCGCGGCTTCGCCGACGCCGTCGCCGCCGCGCCCGCCGTGCGGGGGCGCGAGCTGGCCGCCGCCCTGCGCGACGGCACCGCCGCCGCCTACGCCGCGGTCGCCCGCCCGGTCGAGGGCACGCTGCTCAGCGTCGTCGCCGCGGCGGCGCACGCCGCCGAGCGGGCCGACAGCGACGACCTGCGGGCGGTCGTCCGGGCGGCGGCGGGCGGGGCGGCGCACGCGTTGGCGCGCACCCCCGAGCAGCTTCCGGCGCTGGCCCGCGCCGGCGTGGTGGACGCCGGCGGCCGGGGCCTGTGCCTGCTGCTCGACGCCCTGGTCGAGGTCGTGACCGGCGAGAGCCCCGAGCGTCCCGCGCCCACGCCGCGCCCGGTCCGCCCGCCGGCCACCGCCGTGCGCGAGACCGGTTCCGAGGAGTACGCGTACGAGGTGCAGTTCCTGCTCGACGCCGGGCCGGAGGCGGTGGCCCGGCTGCGGGAGGAGCTGGCGGCCCTGGGCGACTCGCTGGTGGTCGTCGGCGACGGGAACGCCGGTGCGGGCACCTGGAACGTGCACGTGCACGTCAACGACGTGGGCGCGGCCATCGAGGCGGGCGTGGTGGCCGGCCGGCCGCACCGCATCTCGGTGACCCGCTTCGCCGACCAGACCGCACCGGTGTCGCCACCCGCCACGGCGGACGGGCGGGCCGCCGTGGTGGTGGCCGCCGGCGCGGGCATCGCCGAGCTGTTCGCCGGCGAGGGCGCGACGGTGGTGCCCGGCAACCCGTCGATCGGCGAACTGCTGGACGCGATCCGCGCCACCGGGGCGGCCCGCGTGGTGGTACTGCCCAACGACCCCGACACGCAGGCGGTGGCGAACGCCGCCGCCCGGGAGGCGCACGGGCTCGGCGTCAAGGTCAGCGTGGTGCCGACCCGCTCACCGGTGCAGGCGCTGGCCGCCCTCGCCGTACGCGACCCGGGGCGGCGCTTCGCCGACGACGTGATCGCGATGGCCGAGGCGGCCGGTGCGTGCCGCTACGCCGAGGTCTGCTACGCCCGCCGCGAGGCGCTGACCGTCGCCGGCCCCTGCCGTCCCGGCGACGTGCTGGCGCTGGTCGAGGGGGAGGTGCACCTGATCGGGTCCGACCTGACCGACACCTGCGCCGCCGTGGTCGACCGGATGCTCGGCGGCGGCGGTGAGCTGGTGACCCTGCTCTCGGGGGCGGACGCTCCCGACGGGCTGGCCGACGCGGTCCGCGAGCACGTCGGGCGGCGCTGGCCCTTCGTCGAGGTGCAGGCCTATCCGGGTGGGCAGCCGCACTATCCGCTCCTGGTGGGGGTCGAATGACGTCCGAGCCGGCGACGATGGACACGCCGCTGAAGAAGCTGGTCGGCGAGAAGACCGCGAAGGCCCTCGCCGGCCACCTCGACCTGCACACCGCCGGTGACCTGGTCTACCACTTCCCGCGCCGCTACGACGAGCGCGGCGAGCACACCGACATCCGGTCGCTCGACGTCGGCGAGCAGGCCACCGTGCTGGCCCAGGTGCAGCGCACCGCCGTACGCCCGATGCGCCAGCGCCGGGGCAACCTGCTGGAGGTGACGGTCGGCGACGGCTCGGGCGGCACCCTGACCCTGACCTTCTTCGGCAACCAGGCCTGGCGCGAGCGCGAGCTGCGCCCCGGCCGGTGGGGGCTCTTCGCCGGCAAGGTCACCGAGTTCCGGGGCAAGCGGCAGCTCAACGGCCCGGAGTACGTCCTGCTCGGGGAGGGCGGCGACGGCGAGGCGGCGGCCAACGAGGAGATCGAGGAGTTCGCCGGCGCGCTGATCCCGGTCTACCCGGCCGCCGCGGCGGTGCCCACCTGGGTGATCGCCCGCTGCGTCCGGGTGGTGCTGGACACGTTCACCGCGCCGGAGGATCCGCTGCCCGCGACCCTGCGGGCGAGCCGCAACCTGGGCGGCATCGACACGGCGCTGCGCGAGATCCACCGGCCGACCAGCAAGGAGGCGCTCTACCGGGCCCGGCACCGGCTCAAGTGGGACGAGGCCTTCGCCGTGCAGCTCACCCTGGTGCAGCGCAAGCACCGCGCCGCCGCCTCGCCAGCCCGGCCCCGCCCGGCGAAGCCCGGCGGCCTGCTCGACGCCTTCGACGCCCGGCTGCCCTACGAGCTGACGCCCGGCCAGCACGACGTGGGCGTGGAGATCGCGGCGGACCTGGCCACGGCCCACCCGATGCACCGGCTGCTCCAGGGGGAGGTCGGCTCCGGCAAGACGGTGGTCGCGCTGCGCGCGATGCTCCAGGTGGTCGACGCGGGCGGGCAGGCCGCGCTGCTGGCCCCGACCGAGGTGCTCGCCGCGCAGCACCACCGGGGCATCCTCGACCTGCTGGGGCCGCTCGGGCGGGCCGGCGAGCTGGGCGCGGCCGACGACGCCACCCGGGTCGAGCTGGTTACCGGCTCGCTGGGCGCGGCGGCCCGCCGGCGGGCGCTGGCCGAGGTCGCCAGCGGCGCCGCCGGCATCGTGCTCGGCACCCACGCCCTGCTCTACGAGGGCGTCGACTTCGCCGACCTCGGCCTGGTGGTGGTCGACGAGCAGCACCGCTTCGGCGTGGAGCAGCGCGACGCGCTGCGCGCCAAGGCCGAGCAGCCGCCGCACGTGCTGGTGATGACGGCCACCCCGATCCCGCGCACGGTGGCGATGACCGTCTACGGCGACCTGGAGACCTCCACGCTCTCCCAGCTGCCGCAGGGCCGCTCGCCGATCGCCTCGCACGTGGTCCCGGTCGCTGAGAAGCCGGCCTTCCTGGACCGGGCCTGGCGCCGGGTGCGCGAGGAGGTGGCCGCCGGACACCAGGCGTACGTCGTCTGCCCGCGCATCGGGGAGGGGCCGGCGAGCGAGGAGGAACCGCCGCCGGAGGACGACAACGGGCGGCGGCCGCCGATGGCGGTCACCGAGGTGGCGCCGCTGCTCGCCGAGGGGCCGCTGCACGGCCTGCGCATCGGCGTGCTGCACGGCCGGCTGCCGGCCGACGAGAAGGACGCGGTGATGCGCTCCTTCGCGGCCGGCGACCTCGACGTGCTGGTCGCCACGACCGTGGTCGAGGTGGGCGTCAACGTGCCGAACGCGACCGTGATGATCGTGCTCGACGCCGACCGGTTCGGCGTCTCCCAGCTGCACCAGCTGCGCGGCCGGGTCGGCCGGGGCTCCGCCCCGGGGCTCTGCCTGCTGGTGACCGAGGCGCTGGAGGGCACGCCCGCGCGGGAGCGGCTCGACGCGGTGGCCTCGACCACCGACGGGTTCAAGCTCGCCGAGCTGGATCTGGAGCAGCGCCGGGAGGGCGACGTGCTGGGCGCCACCCAGTCGGGGCGCCGCTCGCACCTGCGGCTGCTCTCGCTGCTGCGCGACGCCGACCTGATCCGCGACGCCCGGGCCGAGGCGATCGCCCTGGTCGAGGAGGACCCGGAGCTGGCCCGGCATCCGGCGCTGGCCGCGTCGGTGGCGGCCCTGGTCGACGAGGAACGCGCCGAATATCTGGAGAAGGGCTGATCTAGGCTTCGACGGATGTCCGCATCCTCATTTGACAGTGGCGTGCTCCTGCTGGCCCGGGGCGACGAGATCCTGACGGAACAGGTCGCCGGGGTGGCCGATCGGAGCACCGGTGTCCACTGCGCTCCCGGGACCCGGTTCCAGATCGCCTCGATCAGCAAGCAGATGGCCGCCGCGGCGGTGCTGCTGCTCGCCGAGCGGGGTGCGCTGAGCCTGTCCGACCCGGTCGTGCGCTGGCTGCCCGGCCCGCCGCCGGAATGGTCCGGCATCACGCTGCACCACCTGCTCACCCACACCTCGGGCCTGGGCCACTGGGAGCAGTACCCGGCGGTCGATCTCGCCGACCCGGCTGAGCCGGACGACCTGCTCGGCTCGTTCGCCGCGGTGCCGCCGCTGTTCCGGCCCGGAGCCGGGTGGCACTACAGCAGCCCCGGCTACGTGCTGCTGGCCCGGGCCGTCGAGCGCGCGGCCGACCGGCCGTACGCCGAGTTCCTCGCCGAGGAGGTCTTCGCGCCGCTGGGCATGACGGGCAGCTTCGCCGGTGCCGGCGACGGGCGGCCGGACGTGGCGGTCGGACACGAGGGCGGCCGTCCGGTGCCGTCCTGGGACCTGGCGACCGTGAGCATGGGCGCGGGTGACGTCTGGTGCACCGGGACGGACCTGCTCACCTGGCTCGACGTGCCGCGCCGGGGCCGGCTGCTCGCCCCGGCCTCGGTGACGGCGATGACCGCCCCGCACGCGCCCACCGGCCGGCCCGAGGAGGCGTACGGCTACGGGTTCTTCGTCGGCCCGCTGGCCGGCCGACGGGCGCTGCACCACTCGGGGGACAACGGCGGCTACAAGGCGTTCGCGGCCTGGCTGCCCGACTCGGACCAGCGGCTCGTGCTGCTGACCAACCAGGCCGAGGTCGACCCGGTCACCATCACGTCGGTGCTCGGGCCCGCCGAGGCGCGCTGATCGGGTGCGGACGCCGACCGGGCGGCGGACGCGCCCCCGGTGCGGGCCGGCGGGGCCGGCAGGTCGTGGCGGGCCCGCTCGTCGCCTCGGGTGCTTCGTCCACCGGCCCGGCCGTCGCGTAGCGTCGGGGCATGGGCAGGGAGCGACGGTGACCCGGATCGTGGCCGGAACCCTTGGTGGGCGGCGGATCGCCGCGCCGCCGGGCGCGGGCACCAGGCCCACGTCGGACCGGGTGCGCGAGGCGTTGTTCAGCGCCGTGCAGGCCGAGGTCGACCTGGCCGGTGCCCGCTTCGCCGACCTCTACGCCGGCTCGGGGGCGGTGGGCCTGGAGGCCCTCTCCCGGGGGGCCGCGCACGTGCTGCTGGTGGAGTCCGACCCCCGGGCGGCCCGGGTGGTCCGGGAGAACGTGGCCGCGTTGCGCGCCGCGCCGGCCGCCCGGCTGGTCACCGGCAAGGTCGCCACCGTGCTGGCGGCCGGCCCGGACGGCGACCCGTACGACGTGGTCTTCGCCGACCCGCCCTACGCGGTGCCGGACGCGGAGATCACGGCGATGCTCGTCGCGCTGGTCGACGGCGGCTGGCTGGCCCCGGACGCCCTGGTGGTGGTGGAGCGGTCCAGCCGCACGGGCCCCGTCGGGTGGGTGCAGGGCATCACCGGCGAGCGCAGCCGGCGCTACGGCGAGACGACCCTTTGGTACGGTCGCCGATCATGAGACGTGCGGTGTGTCCCGGCTCGTTCGATCCGGTCACCAACGGGCACCTCGACATCGTCGGCCGGGCGAGCCGGCTGTTCGACGAGGTGATCGTGGGCGTGCTGGTCAACCAGTCGAAGAGCGGCCTGTTCACCGTCGAGGAGCGGATCGACATGCTCCGCGAGGTGACCGCCTCCTACGACAACGTCCGGGTCGAGTCGTTCCGCGGCCTGCTTGTCGACTTCTGTCGGGCGCAGCAGGCGAGCGTGCTGATCAAGGGCCTGCGGGCGGTCAGCGACTTCGACTACGAGTTGCAGATGGCACAGATGAACATCGGCCTGGCCGGCGTCGAGACCCTGTTCATGCCGACCAATCCGCTCTACTCGTTCCTCTCCTCCAGCCTGGTCAAGGACGTGGCGAAGTGGGGCGGCGACATCTCCGCCCACGTGCCCGACCGGGTCCGCGAGGAGTTGAGCGCCCGGCTCGTCCCGCCGTCGCGCGACTGACCGCCCGGGGCCGCCGTCCCCGCCGGCGTTGTGCCCGGCCGGGGCGGCGCCGTGGCGTACCGCGACGCGCCGGGCCGGGGTGAGCGGTGCGCTGTGGTCGGGGCGCGACATGATGTGTGCAGCGGGAAACCGGCCGTAGCCCGCATCATGTAGGTCGGCCCGACGAACGACAGGAGTGAGGTACCGGTGGACCCGCTCGATCGCATCGACGAACTGATCGCCATGGTGGAGCAGGCGCGCTCCGTCCCGATGTCGCGCAACAACTGCATGGTCGACCGGGGTGAGTTCATCGCGATCCTCGATGAGCTGCGCGCCGAACTCCCCGCCGACCTGCGTCGGGCCGCCGCGCTGCTGGACGAGCGGGACAAGATCATGGAGGCCGGCAAGCGCGAGGCCGACCGGATCATCAGCGAGGGTGAGGCGGAACACGCCCGGCTGGTCTCGGTGAACGAGATCACGGTCTCCGCCGAGCACGAGGGCGCGCGGATCATCGCGGAGGCCCGCGCCGAGGCGCAGCGCCTGCGCGAGGAGGTCGACGACTACGTCGACACCGCGCTGGCCAACTTCGAGCAGTTCCTCACCCGGGCGCTTGCCTCGATAGAGCGCGGGCGGGACAAGATGCACGCGCTGCGCGAGATCGGCACCTTCGGTGGGGAGGAGGCGGACCGCCCGCTACCCTTCTGAGCGGCACCTCACCAGCCGGCGGATGGGGCGGGCGCCGCCCCCGGTTCGACGGTCCGGCGGTCGCCCAGGTAACCTTTTTTGTCGGCCTCTCACCGGCCGGAGTCTGACTATGCCCAAACACACGCCTTCGACACTCAACCCCAGGTCGCCGCTGGTCCTCGACACGAGGGAGCTGCCGCGCCGGCCTGGTGCGTTGCGTACGGAAAAGCGGGTGGTGCCGGCACCGGCGGACCTCGGCGGCGAGATGATCGCCGTGCCGGAGGGCGCGGACCTCGACCTCGACCTGAGGTTGGAGTCGGTGTCCGAGGGCGTGCTCGTCTCCGGGACCGTCAGCGGTCGCGTCCGGGGCGAGTGCGGTCGCTGCCTTCGCGAGATCGACGACTCGCTGGCCGTGCGGATCCAGGAGCTGTACGCGTACGAGAACAGCACCACGGACACCACGACCGACGAGGACGAGGTGGGCCGGATGCAGGGCGATCTGATCGACCTGGAGCCGGCGCTGCGGGACGCGGTGGTGCTCACGCTGCCGACCAACCCGCTCTGCCGGGAGGACTGCCCAGGCCTGTGCCCCGAATGCGGGGTGCACTTGGACGATCTGCCGGCCGACCACAGTCACGAGCAGATCGACCCGCGTTGGGCGGGCCTGTCGCAACTGAACCGTAAAGAGGAGTAGGAACCGTGGCCGTCCCCAAGCGCAAGATGTCGCGCAGCAACACCCGCGCCCGCCGGGCGAACTGGAAGGCGACCGTGGTCGCGACCGTGGCCTGCCCCCAGTGCAAGTCGGCGAAGCTGCCCCACGCCGCCTGCTCCGTCTGCGGCACCTACAACGGCCGCCAGGTCCTCGAGGTCTGACCTGGACGCCGAGTGACGCCCCCGACCCCTGGTCGGGCGGCGCGCGCACCCTGGCAATCGCCCGGTGCCCCGGCTCCCTCCGACGCCGGCCGGCCTGTTCCGGCCGGCGTTCCGATGGAGCCGGGCACCGCGCGGATCGCCGTTGACCTCCTCGGCGGGGACGACGCTCCCGCCGTCGTGGTTGACGGCGCTCTGCGGGCCGTGCGCGCCGACCCGGACCTGCACCTGCTCCTCGTCGGCCCGGCCGAGGCCGCCGGCGAGGTGATCCGCGCCCTCGACCCGGCACAGCGTGCCCGGGTCACCGTGCGGCCGGTCCGCGCCGTCGTCGGCATGGCCGACCATCCCGTGGCCGCCCGCGCGGACAGCACCGTCCGCGCGGCGGTGCACGCCGTCCGCGACGGCGTCGCCGACGCGCTCGTCTCCGCCGGGTCCACCGGCGCCACCGTCACCGCCGTCGCGCTCGGCCTCGGCCGCTGGCCGGACGTGCGCCGTCCGGCGCTGATCGCCACCCTGCCGGCCGTCGCCGGCCCGGTGGTCCTGCTGGACGTCGGCGGCTCGCTGGAGCCGCGCCCGGCCACCCTGGCCCGCCACGCCGTGCTCGGCGCCGCCTACGCGGCGGTGGCGCACGCCGTCGTCGCGCCCCGGGTGGGGCTGCTGTCGGTGGGCACCGAGGCGGGCAAGGGCGACCGCGCCCGCCGGCTCGCCGATCCCGTCCTCGCCGCCGCGTCGCTGCCCTGCGACGGGCGCTACGTCGGCCTGGTCGAGGGGTACGACGTCTCCCTCGGCACGCGCGCCGATGTGGTGGTCACCGACGGGTTCACCGGTAACGTGCTGCTCAAGGCGATCGAAGGCGCGTACGCGATGGCCGGCGGGCCCCCGTCCGGCGGCGGCGCCCCGCGCGCGGCGGCCCTGCTCGGGATCGCCGGGACGGTCGTCGTCTGCCACGGCGCCGCCCGCGCCGAGGACGTCGCCGCGGGCATCGCGCTGGCCGCCCATCTCTGGCGACGACGCGCCACCGACCACGTCCGCGCGCTGCTCGACGGCGCCGAGGCGGGCGACCGCGCGGAACGCACAGACCGCTCCACCGACACCGAGGTACCCACATCATGAGCAACGACAAGCGGCGGCGGGCGTCCGTCGGTCACCTGGAAGCCGCGTTCGGCGTCAGCCTGGATCCGGAGCTGCTCCAGCGCGCGCTGACCCACCGCTCGTACGCGTACGAGAACGGCGGCCTGCCCACCAACGAGCGGTTGGAGTTCCTGGGCGACTCGGTGCTCGGCGTGGTGATCACCACCGCGCTCTTCCACAACCACCCCGACCTGCCCGAGGGGCAGCTGGCCAAGCTGCGGGCCAGCGTGGTCAACATGCGGGCCCTCGCCGACGTGGCGCGGGGCCTCGGCCCGGACGGGCTCGGCGCCTACCTGCTGCTCGGCAAGGGGGAGGAGACCACCGGTGGCCGGGACAAGGCGAGCATCCTCGCCGACACCCTGGAGGCGCTGCTCGGCGCGATCTACCTCCAGTACGGGCTGGACACCGCCGCCATCGTCATCCACCGGCTCTTCGACCCGCTGATGGCCGAGTCGGCGGGCCGGGGTGCGGCCCTGGACTGGAAGACCAGCCTCCAGGAGCTGACGGCGGCGCTCGGGCTCGGCGTCCCCGAGTACCGCATCGAGGGCACCGGCCCGGACCACCTCAAGACGTTCACCGCCTGGGTGGTCGTCGCCGGCAACCGCTACGGCGGGGCCGACGGGCGCAGCAAGAAGGAGGCCGAGCAGCGGGCCGCCGAGGCGGCCTGGCGGACGCTCACCGAGCAGGCGGAGCGGGAGCCGGTCGGGCCGGAGGGCCCGGCGTCCGGGGACGGGACGGCGCAGACCGCCGAGGCGGGCCTGGGCCGTGCCTGAGCTGCCGGAGGTCGAGACCGTCCGGCAGGGGCTGGCCCGGTGGGTCACCGGCCGACGGATCTCCGCCGTCGAGGTGCGCCACCCCCGCGCGGTACGCCGGCACACCCCCGGCGGCGGGCACTTCGCCGACGTGCTGGCCGACCGGACGGTGCTGGACGTGCGCCGGCGCGGCAAGTACCTGTGGCTGCCGCTGGACAGCGGCGACGCCGTGATCGGGCACCTGGGCATGTCGGGTCAGCTGCTGGTGCAGCCGGCCGACGCCCCCGACGAGACGCACCTGCGGGTCCGCTTCCGGTTCGCCGACGGCGGTCCCGAGCTGCGCTTCGTCGACCAGCGCACGTTCGGCGGCCTGTCGGTCTCCGCGGGGGGCGCCGAGCTGCCGGCGGAGATCGCGCACATCGCCCGGGACCCGATGGACCCGCAGTTCTCCGACGCGGCGTTCGTCGCCGCGCTGCGCCGACGGCGTACCGAGGTCAAGCGGGCGCTGCTGGACCAGACGCTGATCTCCGGCGTGGGCAACATCTACGCCGACGAGGCGCTGTGGCGGGCGAGGCTGCACGGCGCCCGCCCCACCGACGCGCTGACCGGCCCGGCCGCGCTGCGGCTGCTGGGCCACGTCCGGGACGTCCTCGGCGAGGCGATCAAGTCCGGCGGCACCAGCTTCGACGCCCTCTACGTCAACGTGAACGGGGAGAGCGGCTACTTCGACCGGGCGCTGAACGTCTACGGCCGGGAGGGCCTGCCGTGCCACCGGTGCGGCGCACCGGTGCGCCGCGAGGCGTTCATGAACCGTTCGTCGTACAGCTGCCCGCGCTGCCAGCCCCGCCCCCGGGCGGCCCTGCGGGGCTGACTCCGCGCGGTGTGCGGGGCACCGGCGGCGCGTCCGCCCGGCCCGGCCCGGACAGGGCAGGTACCGCACGCGAGGAGGTGCCGGTGGTCAGGGCGCCGCGCAGGGGAGCCGCCACGCGTCGAGCTGGCGTTCCTTGCGGATCGAGGACAGGCCGTAGCCCAGCGTGGTGACGCAGAAGTCCGTCGTCGAGCCGGCGTACTCCACGTGGAACACCGGCTTGCCCGCCTCGACGAACGGCAGCAGCCGGGCGCACTGGTCCAGCCGCACGCACTCCTCGTTGACGGCGAAGTCGAAGTCCGGGGCCAGGGCGGCCACCTGCCCCAGGTCGTTGATCAGGCCGGGGGAGAGGCTCAGCGAGCGGGCCAGCTCGGCCAGCCGGCGGTTGAACCGCAGCTGGTCGTCGAAGTCGAGCGGGAAGCCGGACCGGTGCGCGTACCCGTCGGCGTCGGCCAGCGCGACCGCCCCGAAGCCCTTGCCCCGGCAGAGCCGGAACCGGTCGGCCAGCACCGGCCGCAGGGCGTCCCACTGCCGTACGTCGAGCCAGCGGCCCTGCGGTCGGCGGGACGCGGCGCCCCGTACGGCGGCCGGGAGGCGGTCCGCGTCCGGGTCGGTCGGCAGGACGGAACCGACGTGCACCTGGCAGACCAGCCGGCGGTCCCGGGAGCGCAGCTCGGCGGTCTGCGCGGCGGTGGTGGCGACCGGGTCGAGCAGGAAGACGTCGGCGTCGACGGTGAGGTCCAGCACGCCACTGAGCTGCCACTGCCACTGCCACCCGCCCGCCGACGCCGCCGGCCAGGCGGTCGGGGCACCGGGCGCGGCCAGGTCCGGCCGGCAGGCGGCGAGCACGCTCAGCAGGACGAGTGCGACGCAGGCCGGCAGGGCCCGGCGCAGGCCCCGCCCGACGGCGCGCGTACGCGGCCGGATCCGCATCGGCAGCTCCCGGGTCGCGGGCGGCGGCACACCGCCCGGAGCGGGTACGCCGTGTCGGCGTACCTCACCCGGTCAAACGAGTACGGCCCCGGCCACGACTCGCGTTCAGCGCGGCGCGGCGAAGACCTGCGTCCAGTACGGCCCGTTGCTGCTGGCGACGCCGACGCCGATCTCGGTGAAGGCGCAGTTCAGGATGTTGGCCCGGTGGCCGGAGCTGTTCATCCAGGCGTCCATGACGGCGGCCGGCGTCTTCTGGTTCCAGGCGACGTTCTCGCCGTAGGTGCGCCAGGAGTAACCCACCCGGTCCAGCCGGGTCCCGACGTTGCTGCCGTCGCTGCCCGTGTGCGACATGTCGCGGTGGTCGGCCTGGTCCTGGCTGTGCCGCTGGGCGGCGGTCGTCAGCTTGTCGTCGACGCTCACCGCGCCGCAGCCGGCCTTGGCGCGCTCGGCGTTGACCAGGGCGACCACCTGGTTGGCCTGGCTGCCGCCCCCGCTGCTGACCGGGGCCTTCGTGCCGCCGCCGGTCGGCGCCGTGCTCCGTTCGGCGCTGCGCCGCGAGGGCGCGGTGGTACGCGACGGCGCCGGCGTCGGCCTGGTGCTCTTCGTGGCCGACGGAGTGGGCCTGGCGGTGGTCGGCGCGGTGCTCGGGGTGGGCGGGGCGAGCGTGTCGCCGGGCGCCGACTCGCCGCCCGGCAGCACCGGGGCGGCGGCGATCGTGTCGTCGACGGCGGCGGGGTCGGTCGCCGGGCCGTCGCCGGTCAGCGCGACCGCGCCGACGCCGAGGCTCACCACCAACGTGGCGGCCGCGGCGGCACCGCCGATCACCAGCGGGCGGGGGAAGCGGCGGCGGGGGCGGTGGCGGCCCTCGGCGGTGGCCGGCGCCGTTGCGGCCGGGGCGGCCCGGAGCGCGGCGAGGTCGACGGGGGCGGTCGGGTCGTCGACCGGCCAGGCGCCGGCGGTCCGGTCGGCGGGGAAGGGGCGCTCCGCCCGGTACGCCCCGTCCGTCGGGCCGGCGGACCCGGGGGCCCAGCGGGCGTCCGGCTCGGCCTGCCAGCGCTCGGTGGGCTCGGGCCGCCAGGTCGCGGTCGCGTCGGTGGTCTGCGGCTGCCAGGTCCCGGCCGGTGCGGCGGGCTCGGACTGCCAGCGGGCGGTCGGCTGGTCGCGGTGCCACTCGTCGGCGGGCTGCTCTGGGTCGTCCCCGAAGAGGTAGGCGGACCTCGGCTCCGGACGGTCGGTGAGCCAGGCCGGCGGCTCCTCGCCCAGCGGCTGCTCGCGGCGCCGGGCGGCGCCGTCCGGGTGGTTCGGGTCGGTCCAGCCGTACACGCCTCTGCCTCCAAGGGGTCGCTTGCGGGCCGGGGTGACGCTACGTGGCGGGTGTGAACAGCGGCAACGTGGCTAAGGAAGAGTTAAGGGGAAGCCGGCCGGCAGGGTGGGGACTTCCCGGGATCCGAGGCGTAGAGTCAAGGTGTCCGGACAGAGTGTGTCCGCGCCTTGTGGCAGCCCCCCCGGCAAGTGGACAGGTCGACGTGGAAATGATCTACGGCCTGCGAGAACTTGACGAAAGAGGGGGTGTCGGCTCAATATGTAGGTGTCGCCAGTCGCGCCCGGTCATGCCCAGAATCGTCTGGGGTGACAGCCGCGTACACATTTGGGCGCGCGTTGGCCGGCCCTTCCGGCAGCGCATATCAAGGAGTCAACATGGCTAAGGCCCTGTACGGCCACGTAGGTGCGGCGCTCGATCGGCGTCTGCTCGACGAGGTCACCCGACTGCGTACCACGGTTCGGGCTCTGGAGTTCGAGATCACGCGGCTGCGTGCCGAGAACGATCGGCTCGCGGCGGCTGCGGCGGAGGCGGACGATCTGCTCCGTCTGGCCGAGCCCGCGCTGACCTGATCTCCAGATCGCAAAACTGAATCGCATCACGCAAAAAGAGCGCGCCGACACTTCTGTGCCGGCGCGCAGCTCTGTCCGCACCCCTTTTCGTCGCACCAATTCGTGATCTTGTGCGGCCCGCCGCGACGATTCCCGTACGACTCCGGCCGACGGACGGGCGGCACCCGGGCGGGCCGGCGCGCGCCGCCCGGGACGGGCGCCCGGCGGACGTCAGGCGGGTCGCGTGCCCGGCGGCTCCCGGTCCCGGGTTAGTCTGCGGGTTCACCCAGGTCCGCGCAGCCGGCGACGGTACGGCGGCCACCGGACGAGGATCGAGAAGGTGCATCTCAAGAGCCTGACGGTGAAGGGCTTCAAGTCCTTCGCCTCCGCGACGACGCTCAAGCTGGAGCCGGGGATCACCTGCGTGGTCGGCCCCAACGGCTCCGGCAAGTCCAACGTCGTCGACGCCATCGCCTGGGTGCTCGGCGAGCAGGGCGCCAAGGCGCTGCGCGGCGGAAAGATGGAGGACGTCATCTTCGCCGGCACCGCCGGCCGGGCCCCACTGGGCCGGGCCGAGGTGACCCTGACGATCGACAACACCGACGGCGCGCTGCCGATCGAGTACACCGAGGTGTCGATCACCCGCCGCATGTTCCGCTCCGGCGAGAGCGAGTACGAGATCAACGGCGACACCTGCCGGCTGCTCGACATCCAGGAGCTGCTGTCGGATTCCGGCATCGGCCGGGAGATGCACATCATCGTCGGCCAGGGGCGGCTCGACGGGATGCTGCACGCCAAGCCGGAGGACCGGCGGTCGTTCATCGAGGAGGCGGCCGGCGTCCTCAAGCACCGCAAGCGCAAGGAGAAGGCGCTGCGGAAGCTCGACGCGATGCAGACCAACCTCAACCGGCTCACCGACCTCACCGCCGAGCTGCGCCGCCAGCTCAAGCCGCTGGGCCGGCAGGCGGAGGTGGCCCGCCGCGCCGCCGCCATCCAGGCCAACCTGCGCGACGCCCGGCTACGACTGCTCGCCGACGACCTGGCCACCCTGCGCGCCACCCTGGACCGGGAGATCGCCGACGAGACCGCGGTGCGCGAGCGGCGCGAGCAGGTCGAGGCCGAACACAGCGAGGTGCAGGCGCGGCTGGCCGAGCTGGAGGCGGCCCTCGCCGAGGACGCGCCGCTGCTGGCCGCCGCCCAGGACACCTGGTACAAGCTCTCCGCCCTCTCCGAGCGGTTCCGCTCCATCGAGCAGCTCGCCCGGGAACGGCTGCGGCACCTCAGCGCCACCCCCGACGACGAGCGTCCCGGTCGCGACCCCGAGCAGTTGGAGGCCGAGGCCGAGCGGATCCGCGAGCAGGAGGAGGAGCTGCGCGGCGCGCTCACCGACGACCAGATCCGGCTGGCCGAGGCCGTCGAGCACCGCCAGGAGCTGGAGCGGCAGCTCGCCGCCGCCGAACGCGAGCTGGTCGCCGCGGCCAAGGCGATCGCCGACCGGCGGGAGGGCCTGGCCCGGCTGACCGGCCAGGTCAACTCCGCCCGCGCCCGGACCACCAGCGCCGGCGAGGAGATCGAGCGGCTCGCCACCGCGCACGCCGACGCGCTGGCCCGGGCCGACCAGGCCCAGGCCGAACTCGACGCGGTCGCCGAGCAGTCCACCGAGGCGGACCGGGACAACGCCGACCTCGACGCCCGGCACGCCGAGGCGGTCGCCGCCCAGGAGCGGGCGCAGGCCACCGTGCGGTCGCTGACCGACGCGGAGCGGGCGGCGGAGAAGGACGCCGCCACCTGGAAGGCCCGGGAGGAGGCGCTCGCCCTCGGCCTGCGCCGCAAGGACGGCGCGGGCGCGCTGCTGGCCCGCGCCGACGATGTTCCGGGCCTGCTGGGCAGCCTGGCCGGGCTGCTCACGGTCGCGCCCGGGCAGGAGGCCGCGCTCGCCGCCGCGCTCGGCGGGCTCGCCGACGCGGTCGCGGTCAGCGGCGTCGACGAGGCGGTCGAGGCCATGCGGCTGCTGAAGATCTCCGACGCCGGTCGTGCCGGCCTGCTGGTCGGCAGCCCCGCCGGGCCGGGCATGGACGGGCCCGCCGACGCGCTGCGACCGAAGCTGCCCGACGGCGCCCGCTGGGCGCCCGACCTGGTGGAGTGCTCCCCGCAGCTCCGCCCGGCGGTGCACCGGGCGCTGCGCGACGTGGTGCTGGTCGACGACCTCGCCGCCGCGGCCGAGGTGGTCGCCGGCAACCCGGAGCTGCGCGCGGTCACCCCCGACGGCGACGTGGTCGGGGCGTACGCGGCGGCCGGCGGGTCGGCCAAGGCGCCCAGCTTCATCGAGGTGCAGGCCGCCGTCGAGGAGGCCCGGTCGAACCGGCTCGCCGCCGAGCAGGCCGGTGCGGAGCTGCGCGAACAGCTCGTCGACGCCCGCGCCGAGGTGGCCGCCGCCAAGGAGACGGTGCAGCACGCCGCCGCCGCCAAGCGGGAGGCGGAGAGCCACCGCAACGCCGCCGCCCGCCGGCTGGCCGAGCTGGGCGCGGCGGCCCGCTCGGCGAAGGCGGAGACCGACCGGCTCGGCGAGTCCCGGGCCCGCGCGGAGGCCGCCCGGGAGCGGGACCTGCTCACCCTCGCGGAGCTGGAGGAGCGGCTGCGGCTGGCCGAGGAGACCCCCGTCGACGCGGAACCCGCCACAGACGACCGCGACCAGCTCGCCGCGATGGTGCCGCAGGCGCGGCAGAACGAGATGGAGGTCCGGCTCGCGGTGCGTACCGCCGAGGAGCGGGTCTCCTCGATCGCCGGCCGCGCGGACTCCCTGCGCCGGCAGGCCACCGCCGAGCGGGCCGCGCGGGAACGCGCGGCGGCGCGGCGGGCGGCGCGCACCCGGGGCGCGGGGATCGCCCGGGCTGTGGCGGGCGGGGCCCGGGAGGCCCTCACGCGGCTGGCCACCTCGATCGCCGCGGCCGAGGAGCACCGCGACGCCGTGGCGCGCGAACGCGCCGCGCGCGAGGCCGAACTCCAGGAGGTACGCGGCGCGGCCAAGCGGCTCGGCGCGGAGCTGGAGCGGCTGACCAGCCAGGTGCACCGCGACGAGGTGGCCCGCGCCGAGCAGCGGCTGCGCATCGAGCAGCTGGAGGCGAAGGCCGCCGAGGACTTCGGGCTGGACGTGGAGACGCTGGTCGCCGAGTACGGCCCGACCCAGCCCGTCCCGCCCACCCAGGCCGACGTGGCGGCGGCCGAACGCGACGGCCTGCCGGTGCCCGAGCCGGTCCGCTACGAGCGGCCCGTGCAGGAGAAGCGGGCCGCCAAGGCGGAACGGGAACTGGCCCTGCTCGGCAAGGTGAACCCGCTCGCCCTGGAGGAGTTCGCCGCGCTGGAGGAGCGCTACAAGTTCCTCTCCGAGCAGCTGGAGGACCTCAAGGCCACCCGCCGCGACCTGCTCACCGTGGTCAAGGACGTCGACGACCGGATCCTGGAGGTCTTCGCCAGCGCGTTCGCCGACACCGCGCGGGAGTTCCAGCAGGTCTTCACCGTGCTCTTCCCCGGTGGCGAGGGGCGGCTCGTGCTGACCGACCCCGACGACCTGCTCACCACCGGCATCGAGGTCGAGGCCCGCCCGCCGGGCAAGAAGATCAAGCGCCTGTCGCTGCTCTCCGGCGGCGAGCGTTCGCTGACGGCGGTGGCGATGCTGGTGGCCATCTTCCGGGCCCGGCCCAGCCCCTTCTACATCATGGACGAGGTCGAGGCGGCGCTCGACGACGTCAACCTGGGGCGGCTGATCACGCTGCTGGCCCAGTTGCGGGAGAAGAGCCAGCTCATCGTCATCACGCACCAGAAGCGGACGATGGAGGTCGCCGACGCCCTGTACGGCGTGACCATGCGCAACGGGGTGACCCAGGTGATCAGCCAGCGGCTCAACCGGGCCGACGGGGACGAGCGGCGTGGCCGCGGCGAGGAGAACGAGTAGTGGGTCGGGAACGGGCGACGGCGCTCCTGGTGGACTTCGACGGCGTCCTGCGCCGGTGGGACCCGGCGGTGGCCGCCGGGGTGGAGCGGGAGTACGGCCTGTCCGACGGCGTACTCACCGAGATCGCCATGCAGTGGGGGCGGCTCCAGCCGGTGCTGACCGGCCGGGTCAGCCACGCCGACTGGATGGCCAGCGTGGCCGACGCGCTTGCCGACTCCGTGGGCGGCCCCGAGCGGGCCCGGGCCGCCGTGGAGCAGTGGCAGCGCTACCGGGGCGAGGTGGACCCGGAGGTGCTCGCCTTCGTCCGCGAGGCGCGGGCCGGCGGCATCCGCGTCGGGCTCGGCACGAACGCCACGGACCTGCTCGACGCCGACCTCGCCGCGCTCGACCTGACGGACGAGTTCGACGTGGTGGTCAACTCGTCCAGGGTCGGGGTGAACAAGCCGGCGAAGGAGTACTTCCAGGCGGCCTGCGCGGCCCTGGAGACCCCGGCGGCCCGGGTGCTCTTCCTCGACGACGAGGACTGGGCGATCCGGGGCGCCCGCGTCGCCGGCCTGTCGGCGCTGCGCTGGAGCGGCCCGGCCGACCTGCGGTACGCGCGGGCCGCCCTGGCGTACTGACCGGTCTCCGTTCCGCCCCGGCGGGGGCTACTCGCCCGTGACGCCGTCGATGCGTTCGCGGATCAGGTCGGCGTGGCCGTTGTGCCGGGCGTACTCCTCGATCATGTGCACGTAGATCCAGCGGAGGTTGAACGTGCGGCGCTTCGGGCCGACCTCGGTGAAGGTCTCGTCGAGCGACCGGCCGGCGGCGGCGGCCCGGGCCAGCGCCACCTCCCGGTGGTAGGTGGCGAAGTCGGCCTCGGCGTCGGCGGTGCTGACGTCGTGGTCGGCGTCCGGGTTGTCGGACGTGAAATAGGGGTAGTCGACCTGCTGGCCGGCGAGGTTCTCCCGGAACCACCAGGCCTCCACCTCGGCCAGGTGCCGGACCAGGCCGAGCAGGGTGAGCCCGGAGGGCTCGACGCTGGGCGTCTTCAGCTGGTCGGCGGTCAGGCCGGCGCACTTGAGCAGCAGGGTCTGCCGGTGGTAGTCCAGCCAGCCCTCCAGCATGGTGCGCTCGTCGCCGACGTAGGGCTCGGGGGTCCGGTTGATCTCCGGTGCTCGCCAGGTCATGCCGGTCATCCTGGCGGGAACCCCCGACAGTCCGCGACCGGATTGTCGGGGGCGGCGGGACGACCAGCGCCTCCGTGAGCCGGGCGGAGCGGACGGGGCGACGGAGGACGGGCGCGTCGGAGTACGGCCGGCGTGGCCGTACTCCGACTGCTCGACGGTGATCTCCCGCGGTCGCTCCAGGTGGAGCGGCCCGGGTGCGGTCAGCCCTCGGGCCGAGGGTGCCTCGTCAGCCTCTTCCGGCGATGGTCACCTGGGCGGAGCCGTCCGGCATTCCGGCGATGCTGACGTTGCTGCCGGCGGCCGTGGTGGGCGTGCCCATCCCGGGCAGGGGCTGGAGCGGGTCCCAGGTGCCGTTGGGGTGGCGGATCTTGTGGTAGACGCCGTTGTCGGCGCCGATCATGAGTATGTGGGCGGAGCCGTCGGGCATGCCGGTGATGGCGACGTCCTTGCCGGCGGCGGGGGCGGTGGTGTGGTAGCCGGTGATGGGCTGGAATCCGGTCCAGGTGCCGTTGGGGTTGCGGATCTGGTGGTAGATGCCGCCGTTGGCGCCGACGATGAGGACCTGGGCGGAGCCGTTGGGCATGCCGGCGATGCTGACGCGGCTGCCGGCGGCCGTGGTGGGCGTGCCCGCGCCGGGCAGGGGCTGGAGCGGGTCCCAGGTGCCGTTGGGGTGGCGGATCCTGTGGTAGACGCCGTTGTCGGCGCCGATCATGAGTATGTGGGCGGAGCCGTCGGGCATGCCGGTGATGGCGACGTCCTTGCCGGCGGCGGGGGCGGTGGTGTGGTAGCCGGTGATGGGCTGGAATCCGGTCCAGGTGCCGTTGGGGTTGCGGATCTGGTGGTAGATGCCGCCGTTGGCGCCGACGATGAGGACCTGGGCGGAGCCGTTCGGCATGCCGGCGATGCTGACGCGGCTGCCGGCGGCCGGGGTGGGGGTGCCCGCGCCGGCGAGGGGTGCGAATCCGGTCCAGGTGCCGTTGGGGTTGCGGATCTGGTGGAAGACGCTGTTGTCAGCCCCGACGATGAGCACCTGGGCGGAGCGGTCCGGCATTCCGGTGATCGCCATGTCACGGGCCCGGCCGGGGTCGGTCGTCCGGTAGCCGGCCAGTGGCTGGAACCCGCTCCACGACCCGCTCGGGAACCGCACCTGGTGGAACATGATGCCGGCTGTCGAGCCGCCGCCCGCCATGGCGGCGGCGACGTCGCGGCGCATCGCGTCCAGGTCGATGAAGGAGGGGTCGATCTTTCCGGTGGTGCTGGTCTCGCGGTGACCCCGGGCGTAGCTGGCGTCGCGGCCCAGTCTGCGCAGGACCGCGGCGGTCGCCGCGACCGACGCGTTGTACTGGGCCTGGGTCATCGCCTGGTTGACACCGTTGTAGTCGATCTCCCAGCCGATCAGCATCGTGTTGCCGCTGCCCGCCGGGATCGGGCCGCTGCCCCGGCTGTTGCCGGCGTGGTTGGCGCGGTTGGCGGAGATCAGGTGGAACACGCCGTGGTAGTCCACGAGCGCGTGGCACAGCGGGCCGGGCAGGTCCGATCGGCCGTTGATGCAGACGCCCAGCGCCGGCGCGGGTCGGCTCGGGCTGGACGTGGCGGCGGTGTGGTGCCACAGCACGCCGATCGGGTCGAACGCGCCGCTGACGCCCCGCGAGCGCCAGTCACCCTCCTCGACGACCGCGACGCCGGCTGCCCGCAGGACGTCGGCGAGCCAGGGGATCCCCATCACGCGCTCCCGAGGTCGGCGAGGCACTCGACGGCGGGAGCGGCGAGCGCCGGCCGGTCGGTCAACGACACCCCTGCCACGACGGCGGGTACGGAGCCGATCAGAGCGCGCCGGCTGACGGTTCGGAGCGGGACGCGAGATGATGCCCGCGTTGTTTCGCGGGTTCTGGTGGTGGCCACGACGGGAGCCTTCCTGCCAGGGCGGCTGGCCTCTCACCTGGTGCGGTGGGGGCCACGGGAACGCATCGCGCCGGAACAGTCGCGGGTCGGCTCGACCGTGCTCGTGCCCCCAGGGCCGGCACGGCGTGCGCAGGCGTCGACGACAATGCCTTCCCGTCGTACGTGACGGGTGTCGTCGAGGTGCCGTTCCGACGAGACACGGATGAATGATCGCGACTGGATGTCTCGATTCGGCATCGACGATTGGGAATTAGTAAATCCGCCCACGTCGAAGCCGGTCAGTTCGGTGGTGGCGGTCCGCGCGGTCGCGGAAGGCTGCGGCGGGGTCAGCCGGCGGGGGTCAGCCGCTGGCGCATGACCTCGCGCAGGTGGCCGTCGCTGGTGGTGCCCTCGATCGTCACCTCGGCCGTCCGGCCGGCGTGCACCAGCGTGGCGACCGCGTTGCCGAAGTACGGCCCGGCCAGCCGCTTCCAGCGCAACGGCGGGCGGCGTACGCCGGCGGTGCGGGCCAGCGCCCGGGTGGCCCCGGACGGCCCGGACGACCAGCCGAGCTTCATCAGCGGGCGCATCCCGGCCGGAACCTGGTTGTGGATGGGCGAGCAGGTGAGCTGGTGCACCGGGGTGACCACGCTCCGGTCGTCGAACCGCGCCCGCGCCACGTACGAGTGGTGCACGTCGCCGGAGAGCACGCTGATCGACGCCGGTGGCGCGTACGCCGGGCCGGCCCCGACGCGCTCGCCGGGGCCGCCGGGGGTGCCGCTGCCGAGGCGGGCGAAGAGCGCGCCGAGCGCGTCGAACGAGCGGCGGAACGCGGCCCAGTGCTCCAGGTCCAGCCCCCGGCGCAGCTTCTCGGCCAGTTGGGCGACCCAGGGCCGCCGCGAGTCGGCCAGCTTCTCGTTCCACGCCTCCACGTGGTGGATGCCCGGCGGCAGCAGCCACGGCAGGGAGGCGCCGACCACCAGGTGGTCGTAGACGCCGTGGGCGCGGTCGAGGAACCACGACCACTCGCCCGGGGGCAGCATCGCCCGCTGGCCCGGCTCCAGCACCCGGCTGCACCGGTTGTCGAGCATGACCAGCCGGGTCCGGCCCAGGTCCAGCGCGTAGCTCCACTGGTACTGCACGGCGCGCCACCCCTCGGTGTCGTGGGCGAGGTCGGCCTCGGTGTCGACCCGCTGCCCGAACTCGCGCAGCACGCCGGTGGCGTCCTCCGCCGCGACGACCTTGGCGTAGACCGGGTCGGCGGCGATCTCGTCGGGGGAGAGGTTGCCCAGGTGCTGGTAGACCCAGTACGAGGCGAGGCCGCTGGTGATCCGCTCCGCCCACCACGGCTGCTCGCGCATGTCGGAGCGCCAGGAGGCCGAGGTGTTCCAGTCGTCGATGACCTCGTGGTCGTCGAAGATCATCACGCTCGGCACGGTGGAGAAGAGCCAGCGGATCTCCGGGTCCCGCCAGGACTCCAGGTAGAGCTTCGTGTACTCGTCGAAGCTGACCACCTGGTCGCCCGGCGCGCCCTTCGGCCGGCGGCGGCGCCGCTTCAGCAGCCGCCGGACCGTGGGCGAGGTCACGTCCGCGTAGACCTGGTCGCCGAGGAGCACCAGCAGGTCGGGCACCTCGGCCGGGTCCGGGTCGGCCATCAGCCGCCGGGCGTACGCGTCGAGGGCGTCCGGGGGCAGCCGACGGGTGGTGGCGTGCTGGGTGGTCTCCCGGCAGGACCCGAAGACCAACCGGACCGGCTGGTCGAGGTCGTCGGCCGCCCTGGTGCGGATCACACTGGGCGGGAAGTTGCTCTTCGGCACCGGCCAGGCGACCTCGTCGTCGATCAGCATCTCGTAGGTGGTGGCGCTGTCGGGGGTGAGCCCCTCCACGACGACGAGGGCGTAGTGGTGGTCGTACGCCGAGAAGGTGGGCGCGGTGCCGCCCGCGCCGTCGGCGGTACGGACGGTGACCACCGCGGGCGCGCTGGTCTCCACCCAGACGGTGGCCGACGTGCCGACCACCCTGCGGAGCAACGGGCCGATGAGCAGGTGTGCCGCGGGCATGGTCGACCTCCAGATGAGCGGACTTCATCTTTACTACCCGGCCGGCGGTCGCACCACTGCTAGCTGTGACCGAGCCTACCGCCGGCCTGCCTGGACGCGGTCGGGAGCGGTGGCTGGGACAGCTCCGCCGGCATCTGACAGGATTCCGGCATGACCGAATACCTCCTCATCGCACTCGCCCTGCTCGGCGTGCTGATCCTTGGCGGCATCGGGCTGGTCGTGCCGCGGCTGCGCCGGCGACCGGAGCCGCCGCTGCCCGAGACGGAGGTCGAGACCCGGGCCGAGGAGGACCTCGCCGGCCCGCCGGTGGAGGCGCCGGAGGCCGAGTTGTCCACCGGAATCCTGGTGGAACTGCCGGTCGTGGAGGCGCCGGCGCCGGTGCTGGAGGTCCCCGAGCCGACCGCCGGGCGGCTGGTCCGGCTGCGCTCGCGGCTGTCCCGCTCGCAGAACGCCTTCGGCAAGGGCCTGCTCGGCCTGCTCAGCCGCGACCACCTCGACGAGGACGCCTGGGAGGAGATCGAGGACAGCCTCATCACCGCCGACGTGGGCATCGACGCCACCCGGGAGATCGTCGACCGGCTGCGCGAGCGGACCCGCGTCCTCGGCACCCGGTCCGCGGGCGAGCTGCGTGCCCTGCTCGCCGCCGAGCTGGTCAACGCGCTCGACCCGACCCTGGACCGGTCCCTGCGGACCGCGCCCAAGGAGGGCGTGCCGGCGGTCGTGCTGGTCGTCGGCGTCAACGGCGCGGGCAAGACCACCACCTGCGGCAAGATCGCCCGGGTGCTCGTCGCCGACGGCCGCAGCGTGCTGCTCGGCGCGGCCGACACCTTCCGGGCCGCCGCCGCGGACCAGCTGGAGACCTGGGGCGGTCGGGTCGGTGCGGAGACGGTGCGGGGGCCCGAGGCGGCCGACCCGGCCAGCGTGGCCTTCGACGCCGTCAAGCGGGGCATCGACACCGGCGTCGACACCGTGCTGATCGACACCGCCGGGCGTCTCCAGAACAAGATCGGCCTGATGGACGAGCTGGGCAAGGTCAAGCGGGTGGTGGAGAAGCACGGCCCGATCGACGAGACACTGCTGATCCTCGACGCCACCACCGGGCAGAACGGGCTGGAGCAGGCCCGGGTCTTCACCGAGGTGGTCAACGTGACCGGTGTCGTGCTCAGCAAGCTCGACGGCACCGCCAAGGGCGGCATCGTGATCGCCGTGCAGCGCAAGCTGGGCATCCCGGTCAAGCTGGTCGGGCTCGGCGAGGGCAAGGACGACCTGGCCCCGTTCGACCCCGCCCAGTTCGTCGACGCGCTGCTCGGTACCGAGCCGCTCGCCCGGGACGCGTAACCTCGCAGTGACGACCGACGATCGCGCCTACGCCGGGTGGCGCGACCCCAGCCACCCGTCGACGGGCCTCGGGAGACCGTACGTGACTTCGCAGGAGATCCCGCTGCACGGCGGGAACGTCAGCACCGTCGTCCGGGTCGGCGACACGGTCCGGCGCAACGCCGGGCCGTGGACGCCCTCGGTGCACGCCCTGCTGCGCCACCTGGAGTACGTCGGGTTCACCGGCGCCCCCCGCGCGCTCGGCATGGACGAGCGCAACCGGGAGGTCCTGTCGTACCTGGAGGGGGAGTGCGGGGAGTACCCGCTGGCCCCGCACTGGGTCACCGACGAGGCGCTGGTGACCGTCGCCACCATGCTGCGCATGTTCCACGACGCCCAGTACGGCTTCGTCCCGCCGCCCGGGGCGGTGTGGCGCTCGTTCGGACCGCCGCCGCCGGACACCGAGGTGATCTGCCACCACGACGCCGCCCCGCACAACGTGATCTGGCGGCCCGACGGGACCCTGGGGCTGATCGACTTCGACCTCGCCTCGCCCGGCGCCCGGATCTACGACGTGGCGTACGCGGCCTGGACCTGGGTGCCGATCTTCTCCGACCGGGACTCGATCACGCTCGGCTGGAAGCACCCCGACCGGCCGCGCCGGCTGCGCCTCTTCGCCGACGCGTACGGGCTCATCCCCCGGGACCGGCACCGGCTGATCCGGACCATCCGCAAGCGGATCGTGGACCACGTGGAGGGCATCCGCCGGATGGCCGCCGCCGGTGAGCCGGCCTTCGTCCGGATCGTGCACAAGGGGCACCTGCGCCGGCCGATGCGGGACCTGCGGCTGCTCGACTACGAGCGCAACGCCCTGGAGTACGCGTTGCGCTGAGCGGTCCGCGCTGTCGGCCGCGCCGGCCGGCGGTGAGCTTCTCTTCACACGTCCGAAACAACCCGTCACCGTTCGGAAATCGACGGGTGACGCTGGGGGAAACAGGGAGCGAGCAGGCTTCCGCCCATCCGGCGTACGGGCGACGCTGCCCCGGAAGCCGTGAAGGAGGGAACTTCACCTTTAGGAGGCCAGCGTGCCTGAGGCACCCACGATCGATTCCGGCAACACCGTGTGGTTGCTGGTGTCGACGGCGCTCGTGCTGCTCATGACGCCCGGACTGGCGCTGTTCTACGGCGGCCTCAACCGGTCCAAGGGTGTACTGAACATGATGATGATGAGCTTCTCGGCGATCGGGCTCATCTCTGTCTTGTGGTGGTTCTACGGTTTCAGCATCGCCTTCGGTGGCGATGTCAACGGGCTCTGGGGCGACCCGGGCGCCTACCTCGGCACCAAGACCTTCCTCGCCGAGACCGACCTCTGGGGCGCGACGGCGGAGAACCCGAGCGGCATCGGCGTCCCGCTCTACGTGTTCATGGCCTTCCAGATGATGTTCGCCGTGATCACCGTCGCGCTGATCAGCGGCGCGATCTCCGACCGGGCGAAGTTCGCCGGCTGGCTGCTCTTCGCGTTCGGCTGGGCGACGCTCGTCTACTTCCCGGTCGCGCACTGGGTGTGGGGCGGCGGCATCATCGGCGGCGACCTGCACGCGCTCGACTTCGCCGGCGGCACCGCGGTGCACATCAACGCCGGCGCGGCGGCCCTGGCCCTGGTGCTGGTGCTGGGCAAGCGGCTCGGCTGGCCCCGGGAGGGCATGAAGCCGCACAACATCCCGCTCGTCGCGCTCGGCGCCGGGCTGCTCTGGTTCGGCTGGTTCGGCTTCAACGCCGGTTCCGAGCTCACCGTCGACTCGGTCGCCGGCCTGGCCTTCATCAACACCCAGCTCGCCACGGCCGCCGCCGTGCTCGGCTGGATCGTCGTCGAATGGATCAAGGACAGGAAGCCGACCCTGGTCGGCGCCTCGTCCGGCGCCATCGCCGGCCTGGTCGCCATCACCCCGGCCTGCGGCTTCATCGCCCCCTGGGCGGCGGTGCTGCTCGGTCTCGTCGCCGGGGCGGTCTGCGCGCTGGCGATCAGCCTCAAGTACAGGCTCGGCTACGACGACTCGCTCGACGTGGTCGGCGTGCACTTCGTCGGCGGCTGGATCGGCTCGCTCTGGCTCGGGCTCTTCGCCACGAACTCGGTCAACGGCGCGATCAGCGACGTGATCGGCGCCTCCGACGGGCTCTTCTACGGCGGCGGGGTGACCCAGCTCGGCCGGCAGGCCCTGGCCGGCCTGATCGTCACCGTCTGGTCCTTCGCGGTGGCCTGGGTGCTCGCCTTCGGCATCGAGAAGACGATCGGCTTCCGCCTGCGGGCCGAGGACGAGGTCGGCGGCATCGACATCGCCGAGCACGCCGAGAGTGGCTACGACCTGTCGCCGGCCGCCGGCAGCGGCGGGGGCAGCGCGTTCGCCATGGCCGGGCTGACCGCCGCCAGGCCGGCGACGGAGCCGGCGACCGCGCCTGCCGCGCCTGCCGAGCCCACCGTGCCTGCCGCGGCTGCCGAGCCGGCCGCCGGGTCCGCCGCCGAGAAGGTCGCCCGTTAACGTTCCTGGGATGGAGGGGTTGGACATGAAGCTGGTGACCGCGGTCATCAAGCCGTACCAGCTGGACGCGGTGAAGGAGGCCCTGCACGCCCTCGGCGTGGCCGGCCTGACCGTCAGCGAGGTCCAGGGCTACGGGCGGCAGAAGGGGCATACCGAGGTCTACCGGGGTGCCGAGTACACGGTCGAGTTCCTGCCCAAGATCCGGGTGGAGGTGCTCACCGACGAGATCGACGTCGACAAGATCGTGGACGCCGTCGTCGGCGCCGCCCGGACCGGCAAGATCGGCGACGGGAAGGTCTGGGTGACCGCCGTCGAGGAGGTCGTCCGGGTCCGCACCGGCGAGCGCGGCCTCGACGCGCTCTGACCGGCCACCCACCGACATGACCTCGTCGACCAGGAAGAACGGGTCGGGACACACCGGCAACGGTGCCGCCGCGCTCCTGGTCGACGAGGTCGTCGGCGTCGACGGCGGCATCGGGGCGACGGCGCGGGCCGCGCGGGCCGACGCGTACGACCGGTGGCTGCGCGGGCTGCTCCCGCAGCGGCCCGGGGTGGCGCTGGTCGCCGTCGGCGGGCTGGGCCGCCGGCAGTGCGCGCCGCACGGCGACCTCGACCTCGTCCTGCTGCACGCCGGCGTGCCCGGCGTGGACGAGCTGGCCGCCTCGGTCTGGTATCCGGTGTGGGACGCCGGGCTGCGGCTGGACCACTCCGTCCGGACCGTCCCCGAGGCGCTCTCCGTCGCCCAGGACGACGTGAAGGTGGCCCTCGGGCTGCTCGACGCGCGGCTCGTCGCCGGGGACGCCGGGCTCGCGGACACCCTCGTCCGCACCGCCGCCGACCACTGGCGGCGCACCGCCGTACGCCAGCTCCCGGCGCTCCGCGAGATCACCGCCGCCCGCTGGGCCGCCCACGGCGAGCTGGCGTTCCTGCTGGAGGGCGACCTGAAGGAGGCGGCCGGCGGGCTGCGCGACGTGGGCATCCTGCGGGCGATCGCCACCGCCGGGATCACCGACGCGCTGCGCCCCGCCGTCCGCGCCGCGCACCTGCGGCTGCTCGACACCCGGGACGCGCTGCACCGGCAGGCCGGCCGCCGGGTCGACCGGCTGGTCGCCCAGGAACGCGACGGGGTCGCCGCGCTGCTCGGGCTCCGGCAGCCCGTACCCGGTGGAACCGAGCTGGCCGGCGACGGCGACGCGCTTGTGCGCCGGGTGGCCGGCGACGCCCGGACCGTCAGCCACGCCCTCGACGACGCCTTCCGCGCCGCCGACCGGCTCCGCTCCGGCCGCCGCCGGGGTGCCGACGGGCGCCCGCTGCGCCGGCCGGTCGCCCGGGACGTCGTCGAGCACGACGGCGAGCTGGTGCTGGCCCGCACCGCGATCGGGGCACGCCCCGACCCGAGCCTGTCGCTGCGGGTCGCCGCCGCCGCGGCCGTCACCCGGCTGCCGATCGCCAGGGCCACCTGCGAGTGGCTGGCCGCGTACTGCCCGCCGCTGTCGGCGCCGTGGCCGGCCGAGGCCCGGGCCGCGCTGATTACCCTGCTCGGCGCCGGTCCCGGCCTGGTGCCGGCCTGGGAGACCTGCGACCGGTACGGGCTGATCGAGGGCTGGCTGCCCGAGTGGACCCGCCTGCGCAGTCTCCCGCAGCACAACCCCGTGCACCGGTTCACCCTCGACCGGCACCTCGTGCAGACCGCGTACGAGGCCAGCCGGCACACCCGCGAGGTGGACCGCCCCGACCTGCTGCTGCTCGGCGCACTCCTGCACGACGTCGGCAAGGGGCTTCCCGGCGACCACAGCACGGTCGGGGTGCCGCTGGCGGAGGCGGTGGCCGCCCGGATCGGCCTGCCCGCGCCGGAGGTGGCGCTGATCGGCACGCTGGTCCGGCTGCACCTGCTCCTGCCCGACGTGGCCACCCGGCGGGACCTCGCCGACCCGGTCACCATCGCCGGGGTGGCCGAGCGGGTCGGCGACCCGACCACGCTGGACCTGCTGCACGCCCTGGTGCGGGCCGACGCCGCCGCCACCGGCCCGGCCGCCTGGTCGGACTGGAAGGGCCGACTGGTCGCCGAGCTGGTCACCCGGGTACGGACCGCGCTGGACACGGGCGCGCTGCCCGCCCCGCCCGCCCCCGACCCGGCCCTGCTGGCGGGGCCCCTGCCGGTCGTACACCTGACGGCCGACCGGGTGGCGGTGGCCGCGGCGGACCGGCGCGGCCTGCTCGCGACGGTGGCCGGCTGCCTGGCGCTGCACCGGCTGGAGGTGCTCTCCGCCGACGCCTCCACCGTCGACGGCCGGGCCCTGGTCGAGTGCCGCGTGCAGCCCCGGTACGGGCTCGCGCCCGACCCGATCGCCCTCGGCGCCGACCTGCGCCGCGCGGTGAACGGCGACGTCTCGGTCACCCAGCGGCTGCGCGGCCGGGCCCTGGCGGCGCGGTCCGATCCGGCCGCGCCCCGGGTGGTCTGGCACCGCGAGGCGGCCACCGACGCCGTGCTGCTGGAACTGCGTGCCGCCGACGCGGTAGGGCTGCTCTACCGGGTCACCTGCGCCCTCGACGAGGCCGGCGCCCAGGTGCGCGCGGCCCGCATCTCCACCCTCGGCGGCGACGTGGTGGACGCCTTCTACCTCGTCGGCGGCTGGCCGGACGACGCCACCCGGGCCCGTCTGGAGGCCGCGGTGCTGGCCGCCGTGTAGGGAAGGGCCCCCTGTCAACGCCTGAGGTAGAGCAAGGGCCCCCTGTCAACGTCGTAGCCGGGTCAGCTGCGCCCGGGCCGAAGCGGCCGTAGGGCTGGCCGGCTACCCTAGCGGTGGCCGGACACCTCGCCCGGTCGCCGATCTGCCCGCCGGAACACTGACAAACGGGATGTTCGCGTGTTTGACACCTTGAGTGACCGCCTGTCCGGGATCTTCACCAAGCTCCGCGGCAAGGGTCGGCTCACCGACGCCGACATCGACGCCACCGCGCGCGAGATCCGCCTCGCGCTGCTGGAGGCGGACGTCGCGCTGCCGGTGGTCAAGGGCTTCATCGCCAACGTCAAGGAGCGGGCGCGCGGCTCCGAGGTCTCCCAGGCCCTCAACCCGGCGCAGCAGATCATCAAGATCGTCAACGAGGAGCTGATCAACGTCCTCGGCGGCGAGGGGCGGCGGCTCCAGTTCGCCAAGCAGCCGCCGACGGTGATCATGCTCGCCGGCCTCCAGGGTTCCGGCAAGACCACCCTCGCCGGCAAGCTGGCCCGCTGGCTCAAGGCCCAGGGCCACCAGCCGCTGCTGGTCGCCGCCGACCTCCAGCGCCCCAACGCCGTCGGGCAGCTCCAGGTGCTCGGTGGCCGCGCCGGCGTCGAGGTGTACGCCCCCGAGCCCGGCAACGGCACCGGCGACCCGGTGCAGGTGGCGCGCGCCTCGATCGAGCACGCGAAGCGGGCCGCCCGGGACATCGTCATCGTCGACACCGCCGGCCGGCTCGGCATCGACGCCGAGATGATGCAGCAGGCCGCCGACATCCGTGACGCGGTCGAGCCGGACGAGGTCATCTTCGTCATCGACGCCATGGTCGGCCAGGACGCGGTGCGCACCGCCGAGGCGTTCCGCGACGGCGTGGGCATCACCGGCGTGGTCCTCTCCAAGCTCGACGGCGACGCCCGCGGTGGCGCCGCGCTGTCGGTCCGGGAGGTCACCGGGCAGCCGATCCTCTTCGCCTCCACCGGCGAGAAGCTGGAGGACTTCGACGTCTTCCACCCCGACCGGATGGCCAGCCGGATCCTCGGCATGGGCGACGTCCTCACTCTGATCGAGCAGGCCGAGCAGGCCTTCGACACCGATCAGAAGGAGAAGATGACCGCCAAGCTGATGGGCGGCGAGCAGTTCACCCTGGAGGACTTCCTCGACCAGCTCATCGCGGTCCGGCGGATGGGCCCCATCGCCAACGTGCTGGCCATGATGCCGGGCATGGGGCAGATGAAGGACCAGCTCGCCGAGGTCGACGACAAGCACTTCGACCGGGTCACCGCGATCATCCGGTCGATGACCCCCGCCGAGCGCACCAACCCGAAGATCATCAACGGCTCGCGCCGGGCCCGCATCGCCAACGGCTCCGGCGTCACGGTGATGGACGTCAACCAGCTGCTCAACCGCTTCGCCGACGCGCAGAAGATGATGAAGCAGATGGGCGGCATGATGGGCCTGCCGGGCGGCGGCCGGCGCAAGGCGACCAAGTCGCCGAAGAACAAGCGCAAGGGCACCAAGGGCGGCAACCGGCCGCGCGCCGGGGCGGGCGCGGGGATGCCGGGCGGCTTCCCGGGCGGCATGCCGCAGCTCCCGCCGGGCATGGACCCGAACGACCTGGCCGGCGGCCAGGGGCTGCCCCCGGGCTTCAAGCTGCCGAAGATCGACTTCAACAAGCTCGGCAAGGGCGGCGACGGCCGGCCCCACTGACGCGTGTCGCTGACGGCGGGTGACATGATCCTTGCCCAGGGTGTGGTCGACCCGCTGCGCGAGCGGATGACCCTCACGGAATACACGCTCGGCCCCACCGGCGAGTACGAGGCGCTGACCCACACCGAGGACCTCGTCGTCACCGAGCGGCCCTGGAAGGTCTCCGTCGACCTGCCCGCGCTGACGGCACGGCGGGCCGGGCTGCTGGCGCGCGACGAGGGCTGAACGCCGCCGGCCCGCGCGGGGCGGGAAGAATGGCGGCGGACCGCCCCCTTTCGCGCAGACGGAGGACGCATGGCCTGGCACGTACGCGGCGTGGTGCTGCCCGACGACGAGGTCCGTGACCTGTGGCTGGTCGGCGACTGGGTCACCTTCACCCCGGTTGCCGGTGCGGAGACGATCGCCGACGGCGGGTTCGTGCTGCCCGGTCTGATCGACGCGCACTGCCACATCGGCATCGCCCGCGGCGGCGCCCCGATCACCTCGCTCGACCAGGCCCGCGAGCTGGCCCGGGTCGACCGGGACGCGGGGGTCCTCGCCATCCGCGACGCCGGGTCGCCGTACCCGTACCCCGAACTCGACGACGAGCCCGACCTGCCGCGACTGGCCCGCGCCGGCCGGCACGTCGCGCCGCCGAAGCGCTACCTGCGCGACATCGGCGTCGAGGTCGGCGCGGCGGAGGTGGCGGCGACGGTGGCCGCGCAGGCGCGCGCCGGCAACGGCTGGGTGAAGCTGGTCGGCGACTGGATCGACCGGGGCGTCGGCGACCTGGCCCCGGCCTGGGACGCCGACACCATGACGGCCGCCGTCCGGGCCGCGCACGCCGCCGGGGTACGCGCCGCCGTGCACACCTTCTCCGAGTCGGCCGTCGAGATCATGGTGCGCGCCGGGGTGGACTCGGTGGAGCACGGCACGGGCCTCAGCCTGGACCTGATCGACGAGATGGCCCGCCGGGGCACCGCGCTCATCCCCACCATGATCAACATTCGGACCTTCGGCGGGATCGCCGAGCAGGCCCGGGAGAAGTTCCCCGGCTACGCCGAGCACATGATCGCGCTGCGCGACCGCTTCCCCGAGGTGGTCCGCTCGGCGCACGAGGCCGGGGTCCCGATCTACGTGGGCACGGACGCGGGCGGCGGCATCGACCACGGCCTCGCCGCCGAAGAGATGCTGCTGCTGCACGAGCAGGCCGGCATGTCTACCACCGACGTGCTCGCCGCCGCGTCCTGGCGGGCCCGCGAGTGGCTCGGCTTCCCCGGGCTGGTCGAGGGCGGCCTGGCGGACCTCGTCGTCTATTCCGAGGACCCGCGCGCCGACCTGCGCGCCGTGCGCACCCCCGCCCGCATCGTGCTGCGCGGTCGCGTCGTCCGCTGACCCGCCGCGGACGACGCGGTCGGCGGGGGAGACTCCCGGTCGGGCCGGTGGCGCTCCCGACCGGCGGCGCGGCGCTGCCCGGGGCGGCGCCCGGTCAGCCGGTGTGCGCCTGGGTGACCGCGTGCAGGAGCAGGTACACCGCGAGGTCGGCGAGGGCGGCGGCGGTCTGCGCGACGGGGGCGCCCGGCAGGACGATGTGGCTGATCACCAACCGGACGACCGAGTCCGTGGCGAACGCGACGGCGTCGCGGTCGGCGCCCGGCAGCGCGCCGTCGGCCCACTCCAGCAGCACCTCGGTGGCCTCGGTCAGGACCAGCTCCGACCGGGTGGTCAGGTAGGGCAGCAGGTCGTCCGAGCCGCCCCGGGAGCTGGTCAGGACGGCCTTGATCAGCGGGTCGTCGGCCGCCTGCGTGAGAGTGTGCGAGATGGTGGCGTGCGCGGCGGCCCGCACGTCGTCGCCGTGGGCGCGCAGCAGGGCGCGTACGTCGCCGACGAACCGGTCGACCTCCCGCCGGGCGAGCGCCTCGGCCAGCCCCGCCTTGGTGCCGAACTCGTTGTAGACCGTCTGCCGGCTGACCCCCGCCGCGCGCGCGACGGCACCCATCCGGACGCCGTCCCAGCCGGTCGCGATGGTCAATGCCCGGGCGGCCTCGACGATCGCGTCCCGGGAACGGGTGCCGTCCCTCACCTCACCCATGGTGGTCGAATCCTAGCCCGGCCGCACCGACCGGCACGGCGGAGACCGCCGACGTCGCGCCCGATGACGTCGTCCCTTCGGCCGACGCATAGGATGTGCGGTCATGGCACGCGTGCTCACTCCCCGTGCGGAGGACTTTCCCCGCTGGTACCAGGACCTGATCGCCAAGGCGAAGCTGGCCGACAACGGCCCGGTCCGGGGGACCATGGTCATCCGTCCGGCCGGCTACGCCATCTGGGAGCGGATGCAGGCCGAGATGGACGCCCGGATCAAGGCGGCGGGCGCGGAGAACGCGTACTTCCCGCTCTTCATCCCGGAGAGCTACCTCAAGCGCGAGGCCGAGCACGTCGAGGGCTTCTCGCCGGAGCTGGCGGTGGTCACCCACGGCGGTGGCAAGCAGCTCGCCGAGCCGGTCGTGGTGCGGCCCACCAGCGAGACCGTCATCGGCGAGTTCATGGCCAAGTGGATCGACTCCTACCGGGACCTGCCGCTGCTGCTCAACCAGTGGGCCAACGTGGTCCGCTGGGAGCTGCGCCCCCGGATCTTCCTGCGCACCAGCGAGTTCCTCTGGCAGGAGGGGCACACCGCGCACGCGACCCGCTCCGACGCCCGCGCCTACGCCCGCCGGATCCTGCACGAGGCGTACGAGGACCTGATGGTCAACGTGCTCGGCATCCCGGTGGTCGTCGGCCTGAAGACCGCCCGCGAGCGCTTCGCCGGCGCCACCGCCACCTACACCTGCGAAGGCATGATGGGTGACGGCAAGGCCCTCCAGCTCGGCACCAGCCACGAGCTGGGGCAGAACTTCGCCAAGGCCTTCGACATCAGCTACTCCTCGGCCGAGGGCGGCCGGGAGCACGCCTGGACGACCTCCTGGGGCACCTCGACCCGGATGCTCGGCGGCCTGATCATGTGCCACGGCGACGACAACGGGCTGCGCGTGCCGCCGAAGCTGGCGCCCGTGCAGGCGTACGTCATGGTGGTCAAGGACGGCGAGGGTGTCGGCGAGGCGGCGGCCAAGCTGCGCGACGGCCTGCGCGACGTCGGTGTCCGGGTCGCGCTCGACGACCGCGTCGACACGCCGTTCGGCCGCCGGGCCGTCGACGCCGAGCTGCGCGGCTATCCCGTACGCGTCGAGGTCGGCCCCCGCGACCTGGCCGCCGGCAACGCGGTCGTGGTCCGGCGCACCGACGGCTCGAAGTCCCCGACGCCGGTGGCCGACGTGGTGACCGCCGTGCTGGCCGCCCTCGACGCCGACCAGCGGGCCCTGCACGACCAGGCGCTGGCCCACCGGAAGTCCCGCACCGTCGAGGTGTCGACCCTCGCCGAGGCGATCGAGGCGGCGGCCACCGGCTGGGCCATGGTGCCGTGGTCGGCGGTCGGCGTGCAGGGCGAGGCGGAGGCGAACGGCCAGGGCGTCACCGTGCGCTGCCTGCTGCGGGCCGACGGCTCGGTGCCCGACTCCGAGGACGAGCCCGACCTGGTCGCCATCCTGGCCCGCGCCTACTGAGTTCCGTCGGCACCCCGCCTCGTGCTTCGCGGCGGCTCCCTCAGGCGTTAGGAAGGGCACCTTCCTAACGCCTGAGGTGGAGGAAGGGTCCCTTCCTTGCACCTCGGAGCGGTGGGCGGGGGTGGGGGGCGGGGGCCGGTAGGGTCGGTGCGTGAGATTCGAACCTGGGCGGCTGATCGTGCACCGCAACGTGCGCCGGGGCCGGATCGGCTGGGTACGCGCCGCGCGGGTGGTCAGCGACGACGACCGGGGCCTGCTGCTCTGGGTGCCCCGCGACTCCCCGGTCGCGAGCGAGGTCACCGAGGCCGGGCTGGGCATGCGGGCGGTGCCGTTCAGCGAGTGGATCTCCTCGTCGTACCGCCTGGCCACCGGCCGGTGGGACGGCCCCTCCGTGCTCAAGTTCCTGCCCACCGGGGCGGCCCACTCCGTGTGGTGGTTCCGCGACGCGCACGACCGCTTCGCCACCTGGTACGTCAACCTGGAGGAGCCAGGGGTGCGCTGGGACGACGGCACGCTCGCCGGCGTCGACATGGTGGACCAGGACCTCGACGTGGTCGTCCGTCCCGACCTGGGCTGGGAGTGGAAGGACGAGGGGGAGTTCGCCGAGCGGCTCGCCTTCCCCGACCACTACTGGGTGACCGACGCCGATGCGGTCCGCGCCGAGGGGAAGCGGGTGATCGCATTGGCCGAGGCGGGGGAGTTCCCGTTCGACGGCACCTGGTGCGACTTCACCCCGCCGCCCGACTGGACCGTCCCCGACGGGTTGCCGCCCGGCTGGGACCGCCCCCCGGTGCGCTGACCCGGCCCGACCTGCCCGCGCCCCCCGTGGCGCACCGCCCCTCGACCGGCGGGGCCGGCCGCCGGCCGGCGACTGTGCTTTCGGTCACTTCTGCCGCCCGGCGGGTGACCGGGGGCGGTCCGGTGTGAGGGTTCCGCGCCCGATCTGGCAGAATGGCTGGCTGGTATCCGGCGCGTGTCCGGCGCCCTCTAACCCGGGCACGTCGCCAGTCCACCGAGCAGTCTCCGGCCCAACCCCACTGTGCCGGTCGACACTCACCCGTGCACCGCCCGTACCGGGCAGGTGAGATCGCAACAGGAGCGAAACAACTGTGGCCGTAAAGATCCGGCTCCTGCGGATGGGCAAGATCCGCAACCCGCAGTACCGCATCGTCATCGCCGACTCGCGCACCAAGCGCGACGGCCGGGCGATCGAGTTCGTCGGGGTCTACCAGCCGAAGGAAGACCCTTCGGTGATCGAGGTCAAGTCGGAGCGGGTCCAGTACTGGCTGTCCGTCGGCGCCCAGCCGAGCGAGGCGGTGCAGCGGCTGCTGGAGCTGACCGGTGACTGGCAGAAGTTCAAGGGCCTGCCGGCCCCGCCGCCGCTGAAGGTCGCCCCGGAGCGGGTCGACCGCACCGCGGCGTACGAGGCCGAGGCGAAGGCCGCCGCCGGGCTGGCCGAGGCGCCGGCGAAGCCGGCCAAGAAGGCCGCCAAGGCCGAGGCTCCGAAGACCGAGGCTCCGGCCGAGGCTCCGAAGACCGAGGCTCCGGCCGAGGCCCCGGCTGCCGCTGCCGACGCCGGTGAGCAGGCCTGACATGCCTCTGCGTCCGGCGTTGGAGCACCTGGTCAAGGGCATCGTCGACCACCCCGATGACGTACGCGTCCGGATGGTCGACTCCCGTCGGGGCAAGCGGCTGGAAGTCCGCGTGCACCCGGAGGACCTCGGCACGGTGATCGGGCGGTCCGGCCGGACCGCCAAGGCGCTGCGCCAGGTGATCGGCTCCATCGGCGGGCGCGGCGTGCGCGTCGACATCGTCGACTCGTACTGATGCTGCTCGTCGTCGGCAGGGTCGGCAAGCCGCACGGCATCCGCGGTGAGGTCACCGTGGAGGTGCGGACCGACGAGCCCGAAGCGCGGTTCGCCCCCGGCATGGTGCTGCGCACCATGCCGGGGGCGACGCCCCCGGCTGTGCCCAGCAGTCGGGTGCTGCGCACCATGCCGGAGGCGACGCCCCCGGCTGTGCCCAGCAGTCGGGTGCTGCGCACCATGCCGGGGGCGACACCCCGGGCGCGGCACACCGAGCCCGGGGCGCCTCAGCCGTCGCCGGCCGCGCCCGCGCAGGGGGTGGCCTTCCGGGTGCCCGCCGAACTGGTCGTGGAGTCCGCCCGCTGGCACCAGGGGCGGATGCTCGTCGCGTTCGAGGGCATCGGGGACCGGGACGTCGCCGAGGCGCTGCGCGGCACGCTGGTCGCGGTCGACAGCGCCGAGGTCGCCCCGCCGGAGGACCCGGAGGAGTTCCACGACCACCAGCTCGTCGGGCTGGCCGTGGTCACCCCGACCGGCGACCGGCTGGGCGAGGTGGCCCGGATCGACCACGCCCCCTCCTCCGACCTGTTGGTGCTGCGCCGTCCCGAGGGCGGCACCGCGCTCATCCCGTTCGTCAAGGCGATCGTCCCCGAGGTTGACCTCGCCGGCGGTCGCGTCGTCGTCGACCCGCCGGCCGGTCTGCTCGATCTGTAGAACCGCTGGAGCACCCCCGCATGCGCGTCGACATCGTGTCGATCTTTCCGGAGTACTTCGCCCCGCTGGACCTGTCGTTGATCGGCAGGGCCCGGGCGAACGGCACGCTGCGGCTGGCCGTACACGATCTGCGAATCTGGACCCACGACGTGCACCGCACGGTCGACGACACGCCCTACGGCGGCGGGCCCGGCATGGTGATGCGGCCGGAGCCGTGGGGCGAGGCGCTCGACGCCCTCGCCCCGGCGGAGGTGACCGCGCCCCGGCTGGTGGTGCCGGCCCCGACCGGCGCCCCCTTCACCCAGGCGATGGCGCACGAGCTGGCCGCCGAGCCGCACCTGCTCTTCGCCTGCGGCCGGTACGAGGGCATCGACCAGCGGGTGCTCGACCACGCCGCGACCCGGATGCCGGTGACCGAGGTCTCCCTCGGCGACTACGTCCTCTTCGGCGGCGAGGTGGCGGTGCTGGTGATCCTGGAGGCGGTCACCCGGCTGCTGCCCGGCGTGCTCGGCAACGCGGGTTCGCTGGCCGAGGAGTCGCACGCCCACGGGCTGCTGGAGGCCCCCATGTACACGAAGCCGGCGACCTGGCGGGGGCTGGAGGTGCCGGAGGTGCTCCGCTCCGGCGACCACGGCAGGATCGCCCGCTGGCGGCGGGACGAGGCGCTGATCCGCACCGCGACGCGTCGTCCCGACATGCTCGCCGCGGTGGACCCGCAGCGCCTGGACAAACGGGACGTCGCCGCGCTGGACCGGGCCGGGTTTCAGGTGCCGCCGGGGGATGTGGCAAAGTAGGGGGGTTGCCGCAACCGGCCGCGCCGCGGACGGCTGCGAGGATCCTCGACCGGAATCGGGTCACCGACCACCACCCGGGGATCAGAATCACCCACCCGCGCACCGATTGACGGTGCGCCGTGAGCCTCACGAGGACGCAGCGATGAACATCCTGGACGCCCTTGACGCCCAGTCGAAGCGCACCGACCTCCCCGACTTCCGTGCCGGTGACACCGTCAAGGTGCACGCCCGGGTCGTCGAGGGCAACCGGTCCCGTGTCCAGATCTTCCAGGGCGTCGTCATCCGCCGCCAGGGTGACGGTCTGCGCGAGACCTTCTCGGTCCGCAAGATCAGCTTCGGCGTCGGTGTCGAGCGCACCTACCCGATCAACAGCCCGGCGATCGACCGGATCGAGGTCGTGACCCGCGGTGACGTCCGCCGCGCCAAGCTCTACTACCTGCGCGAGCTGCGGGGCAAGAAGGCCAAGATCAAGGAGAAGCGCGAGAAGCAGCCGAGCTGACCTCACGCTCGCCACGCCGCCCGAGCTGCGCGTATGTCGTACCGACCGGACCGCACTACCCTGGTTGCTACGGGCGCAGCCGGGCGACGTCCCGCCACGACGGCGGAGCGACGACCACTACCGCCCGGGGAGCCCCGACAGGGTTCCCGGGCGGTAGTGTCATTTCTGCTGACCGGAGAGTGGCGTGGTGCAGACGCTTGACGAGGACGGCGCCGTCGACCCCTGGCGACGGCGCGCCCGCCGGCCCCGCCGACAGATGCCCCTCTGGCAGGAGCTGCCGCTGCTGCTGGTCGTCGCGTTCTGCCTCGCGGTGCTGATCCGCACCTTCCTGCTCCAGGCGTTCTTCATCCCCTCCGGCTCGATGGAGGACACCCTCCTCGTCGGTGACCGGGTCCTGGTCAACAAGGTCGTCTACGACGTGCGCGACCCGGTGCGGGGCGAGGTCGTCGTCTTCCGGGGCACCGACCGCTGGGCCCCGCAGGTCGCCGAGGGGCCGGAGCCCGGGTTCGCGGGCAAGCTCAGCCGGACCGTCGGCGACCTGGTCGGCGTCAGCCGCCCCGGCGAGAAGGACTTCATCAAGCGGGTCATCGGTCTTCCCGGCGACCGGGTGAAGTGCTGCGACGCCGAGGGGCGGGTGCTGGTCAACGGCACGCCGCTCGACGAGTCGTCGTACGTCCTGCGCGACTCGCCGCTCGACATCCCGCCCAACCCCCGCGAGTGCCGGTCCCGGCGCTTCGACGAGGTCGTGGTCCCGCCCGGGCAGATCTTCGTCATGGGCGACCACCGGATGGTCTCCCAGGACGCCCGCTGCCAGGGCCCGGTGCCGATCGAGAACGTGGTGGGCCGGGCGTTCACCGTGGTCTGGCCGTCGTCGCGCTGGAGCGCCCTGTCGGTGCCCGCGACCTTCGACGACGTCGCCGACCCGCCGGCCGCCTCCACCGGCGCCCCGCCGCCGGTCCGCCCCACGCCGGACGGCGATCTGGTGCTGTTCGCCCCGACCGCTGTCGCGCTCGCCGTTCTCGCGCGTTCCGGACGGTGGCGTCGGGCCGGGCAACGTAGGCTCGTGCCGTGATTGACGAGCAGACCGACAAGCCGCGCAGTTCCTTCTGGAAGGAGCTGCCCATCCTCCTGGGTGTGGCGATCCTGGTCGCGGTACTGGTGCGCGCCTTCGTGCTGCAGACCTTCTTCATCCCCTCTCCGTCGATGGAGAACACCCTCCAGATCGACGATCGGGTGCTGGTCAACAAGCTGGTCTACGACTTCCGGTCCCCGCACCGGGGCGAGGTGATCGTCTTCAAGGCCCCCATGGAGTGGAGCGCCAACCCCGACGGCGAGGACTTCATCAAGCGCGTCATCGGCGTCGGCGGCGACCACGTGGTCTGCTGCGACGCGCAGGACCGGCTGGTGATCAACGGCAAGTCGCTGGACGAGCCCTACATCTACCCCGGCGACAAGACCGCCGAGGAGTTCGACATCACCGTCCCGAAGGGCCGGCTCTGGGTGATGGGCGACCACCGCGAGGCGTCGGGCGACTCGCTGGAGCACTGGCAGCAGTCCGGTCAGGACATCACCGTCGCCACGATTCCCGAGGGCGAGGTCGTGGGGCGGGCCTTTACCGTCTTCTGGCCCGTCGGCCGGGCCACCTGGCTGAGCGTCCCGAAGCCGTACGAGGCCATCCCCGAACCGTAGGGGCCGCCGGGCGTGTGCGTTGTCGGCGGCGTCTGGCAGGCTGGTGCGGTGACCGTCTACACCCCCCGGCGTGCGGCGCGCGTCCTGCTCGTCGACGCGGCGGGTCGGGTGCTGCTCTTCTGCGGCTCCGACCCGGCCCGTCCCGAGCACGGGCGCTGGTGGTTCACCCCCGGCGGCGGCCTGGACGAGGGGGAGAGCTACCCCGAGTGCGCGGCGCGGGAACTGGCCGAGGAGACCGGGCTGCGGCTGCCGGCCCCGGCGTTCGGGGCGCCCGTGCACCGCGACGTGACGGAGTTCCCCTTCGACGGCGTGTGGTACCGGCAGGAGCAGGAGTTCTTCCTGGTGCGGGTGGCTGGCCACGAGGTCGACACCGCCGGCTTCAGCGAGATCGAGCGGGCCACCGTCGCCGCCCACCGGTGGTGGTCGCCGGACGAGCTGACCGCCAGCGGCGAGCGGTACTACCCGCCGGACCTGACGACGGTGCTGGCCCGGGCGCTGGCCGCCGCGCCCGCGCCCACGGCCGGGCAGGACGCGCCGTGCTGACGCCCCCGCGCACGGTGGTGCGCCGCGAGGGCGGGCTCTACGCGCTGGAGCGCGCGTTGCAGCGGCGCGGCTTCCGGCACGTCGCCGGGGCCGACGAGGCGGGTCGCGGCGCCTGCGCCGGGCCGCTGGTCGCCGCCGCCGCGATCCTGCCCGAGGGCCGCCGCGGCGAGATCGACGGGCTGGCCGACTCCAAGCTGCTCACCCCCGCCAGCCGGGAGCGGATCCACGACGAGGTCGTGGCCCGCGCGCTGGCGTACGCCGTGGTGGTGATCCCTGCCGAGGAGGTCGACGAGCGGGGCCTGCACGTGAGCAACCTGGCCGCGATGCGTCGCGCGCTGGCGTCGCTGACGACCCGCCCCGACTACGTGCTGACCGACGGCTTCGGCGTGGACGGCCTCGACGTGCCCGGGCTGGCCGTGTGGAAGGGCGACCGGGTGGCCGCCTGCGTCGCGGCGGCGAGCGTACTCGCCAAGGTCACCCGGGACCGGATGATGGTCGAGCTCGACGGGGCGTTCCCGGGCTACGGGTTCGCCGAGCACAAGGGTTACATCACCGCGGAACACACCGCGGCGCTGCGGGACCGGGGGCCGTGCCGGGAGCACCGGTTCTCGTACGTCAACGTGGCGACGGTGTCCGGTCGCGACGGCGCCCCACCCCGGGCGCGTCGGCCGGCGGACGCGAGGCGGGACGAGCCGATGGAGCGCTCCTGCCCGCCAGGGGGTACCGTCGGCGTGGCGTTGGGCGAGCAGCCTCGGCCTCCGGCGTCGGTGGGGGAAGATGTGGTCATGGAAGGCGGAGTGCGATGAGCGCGGAAGACCTCGAGAAGTACGAGACCGAGATGGAGCTCCAGCTCTACCGGGAGTACCGCGACATCGTCCGCCAGTTCTCCTACGTGGTGGAGACGGAGCGCCGGTTCTACCTGGCCAACCAGGTCGACCTGCACGTGCGCAACTCCGACGGCGAGGTCTACTTCGAGGTGGAGATGCACGACGCCTGGGTGTGGGACATGTACCGTCCCGCCCGGTTCGTGAAGAACGTCCGGGTGATGACCTTCAAGGACGTCAACGTCGAGGAGCTGGAGAAGCCCGACATCTCGCTGCCCGCCGACTCCGGCTTCGGCGGCTGACCCACCTCCGCCGCCCGCCCGGCTGACCCACCGCTCCGCCGCCCGCCCGACGGTCCCACCGTCGGCCGCACGGCCCCGTCGGCGCCCCCACCGCCGCGCGGCCGTCGCCCCGCTCCTCCCCGGCAGCCCGGTTCACCCCGCCAGCACCACGACCTCGACCCGCTGGACGAGGTTGTTGGCGAAGCCGCCCCGGTTCCACGGCTGCTCGACCGGCTGACTGCGCCCCGAGGCGTCGGTGGCGCGGGCCCCGAGAACGTGCCGCCCCGGCTCCGCCGCCCACTCGCAGCGCCACCGGCGCCAGGCGAACTCCCCGCCGACCTGCTCGTCCAGGATGGCCGGTCGCCAGCTGGCCCCGTCGTCGGTGGTCACCTCCACCGAGACGACCGGGGCGTGGCCCGACCAGGCGCGACCGTCCAGCGTGCACGGACCGGGCCGCAGCACCCGGGTGCGGGACATGAAGTCGGGGAAACCGGGCGGCCGGACCAGCGCCCGCGGCTCGATCCGGGTCACCGGCACCCCGGGGTCGTCCGCGTCCCGCCGCAGCCGGTAGGCGACCGCGTTCTGGTAGCCGTCGAACGGCTCGGTGCGCACGTCGATCGCGCGCAGCCACTTGACGTGCGCCATGCCGTACCAGCCGGGCACGATCAGCCGCAACGGGGCGCCGTGCTGCGGCAGCAGCGGAGCGCCGTTCATCTCGTACGCCAGCAGCACCTCCTCGCGCAGCGCGTCGGCGGCCGGCAGTGCCCGCTGGTAGTCCTGCTCGACGCCGCGTTCCACACCGTGGTCGGCGCCCGTGAAGACCACGTCCACGGCGTCGGCGGCGATCCCCGCCTCGCGCAGCAGCGGCGCCAGCGGGGTGCCGGTCCACTCCGCGTTGCCGACCGCCTCGACCAGCCATGGCTGGCTCACCGGCCGGGGATGCAGCAGGGCGCGCCCGTTGCCGGCGCACTCCATCGTGACCCGGCGGGTGACCCGGGGCCGCTCGCGCAGCGCCGCGAGGTCGAGGGTCAGCGGCCGGTCCACCGCGCCGGCCACCGTCAGCGCGTGCGCGTCCGGGTCGAGGTCAGGGATGTCGTAGTGGATGAGCAGGTAGTGCAGGCCGGCCGGGGTCACGTCGTAGCGCAGCGCCTCCAGGGGGATGCCGTGGTTGCGGGCGGCGAGCTGCAACTCCTCGGCGGTGATGCCCTCGCCGGGTTCCGCCACGCGGGAGGGCCCGCTGGCATCGTGCACAGTGGTCATCAAGGACCTCCCCGGCCGGACGGCGGCGGCTCCGCCGTGTGCCCGTCCCAGCCTAGGGCCTCGCCGGCACTGCCGGGCACGCCCAGGAACCAGCGCGCCTAGCAGACCGCCCGGCCCTCCGGGGGCCGTCCACAGGACGACCGTCGTCCACAGGCGAGGGTTGCCGGGGTGGCGGGGACGGGCGGGTGCCGCGCAGGCTGCGCCCATGCGACCTGCCGCCCGTACCGCCGTCGCGCTCTGCGCTGCCCTGCTGTCCCTCGGACCCGCCGCGCCCGCCGCCGGGCCGGTCCCGGCGGCGGGGCGACCGTTCGTCGCGGCGGCACCGCCCGGGGGCGCGCCGCCAGGGTTCGTGCCGGCCGTGGTCATGACGCCTGTGGTCATGACGGCCGTGGTCGCATCGCCCAGGGGCGCGCCGGCCGGTGCCGTGCGGTTCCGGTGGCCGCTCGACGGCGTCCCGCGCCCGGTGCGCCGGTTCGACCCGCCGCCCCGGCCCTGGCTGCCCGGGCACCGGGGCGTCGACCTGGCCGCCGTGCCGGGCGCGACCGTGCGGGCCGCCGGCGCCGGCACGGTGCTCTTCGCCGGTCTGGTCGCCGGCCGTCCCGTCGTCACCGTCGGGCACGCCGACGGGCTGCGGACCACCCACGAGCCGGTGTCGCCGGCGGTCCGGCCCGGCGAGACCCTGGCGGCAGGGGCGCCGCTGGGCACCCTCCTGTCGGGCCACCCGGGCTGCCCCGCTCCTGCCTGCCTGCACTGGGGGCTGCGGCGCGGCGCCGAGTACCTGGATCCGCTGGCCCTGCTCGGTCTGGGACCCGTGCGGCTGCTGCCGCTCGACGGGGACGACCCCGCCCTCAGCGCTGGGCGAACAGCGGAGGCAGCCGCACCGCGAGCCGCTCGTACTCGTCGGGGGTGTTGTAGACCTGGGCACAGAGCCGCAGCCAGCCGCGCCCGTTCCAGGCCATGACGGCGACCTCGGTGGCGAGCCGCTCGGCGATCCGTTCCCGCAGCGCCCGTGCCGCGTCGAGCGTGGTGCCCAGGCCCGCCGGCAGCGGCACGATCCGCATGGCGACCCCCGGCCCGCCGGGGTCCGGCAGGTCGACGGGGGCCACCCCGAGCGCGTCCCCCAGCAGCCGCTGGCCGTACGCCGCCAGCGCGGCGTTGTGCCCGCGTACCCGGTCCACGCCGAGGCTGCGCAGCGTGAACAGGCCCACCGGCGCGGCCAGCCAGCCCGTGTAGTCCTGCGTCGCCGCCCACTCCACGCGGCCGGGGAACCCGGACTCCTGCTCCCAGGAGACGACCAGCGGTTCGATCCGTTCCCGCCACGGCGGGGCGACCGCCAGTACGGCGGTGCCGCGCGGCGCGTACGCCCACTTGTGCAGGTTGCCCACCCAGAAGTCGGCGCCGACGTCGCCCACCGGTGCCGGAAGCATGCCCGGGGCGTGTGCGGCGTCGACGAGGACCGGTATCCCGTGCTCCCGGGCCACGCCGACGATCGCGGCGACGGGGAAGAGCCGGGCGGTGGCCGAGGTGAGCTGGTCCACGACGAGCAGCCGGGTCCGGCCGGGGCGCAGCCCGGCGCGGACGATCTGGACGATCTCCTCGCCCGAGGCGGTCAACGGGACGGGCAGGGTCCGCTCGACCGCCCCCGTCCGCCGGCACTCCCGGGCGATGGCGAGGCCGACCGCGCCGTAGCCGTGGTCGGTGGTGAGCACCTCGTCGCCCGGACGCAGGCCGAGCGACTGGAGCACCACCGCCACGCCGGTGGTGGCGTTCGGGACGAGGGCGGTGCCGTCCGGGTCGGCGCCCAGGAAGCCGGCCAGGTGCCGGCGGGTGTGGGCGATCCGGTCGACCAGGCCCTGCGTGAAGAAGCGCAGCGGGTTGGCCTCCATCTCGTCGCGCAGCCGCTGCTGGGCCCGCTGCACGGCGATCGGTACCGCGCCGAACGAACCGTGGTTCAGGTGGCTGACCGCCGGATCGAGCGAGAAGAGCAGGCGGGCTGCCGCGATCGGCCCGGGCGGCTGCGGGAGGCTCACCCGGTGATCGTAGCGACCGGTCGATCCATCGCCGCCGGTCCGCCGGGTACGGTCCGTCGGGTGCCCGCCCGGGACGCGGTTTCCTCGAGCCCGTGCCGGTCGACCGTCCTCGATCCCGGAGAATCGCTGGTCATGGACGTCGAACTGCGCTGGCCGACCGCCGCCGACCGGCAGCTGCGCGCCGAGGTGCACCGGGTGCTGCACGCCGTGGCCGAGCGGGGCGGCGCGATCGGGTACGCGGTCCCGCCCGGCCGCGCCGAGACCGACGCCTGGCTGGACGGGGTGCTCTGTCTCGTCGAGGCCGGCGACGCCGCGCTGGTCCTCGCCGTGCTCGACGACCGGGTGGTGGGCACCGGGTCGTGGCGGCGCGGTCCGAAGCCGATCTTCACCCACTACGCCGACCTGGAGAAGATCACCGCACACCCCGCCGCCCGTGGCCGCGGCATCGGTCGGCTCGTCACCGGCGCGCTGATCGACGACGCCCGCAAGGCCGGCGTCGAGACCCTCGCGCTGGGAGTGCGCGGCAACAACCACGGTGCCATCGAGCTGTACGAGCGCCTCGGCTTCCGCGAGTGGGGTCGGCTGCCGAACGTCATCGAGGTGGGCGACGAACGCTACGACGACGTGCGGATGTGCCTGGACCTCGGGCGCGAGCCGCACGTCGTGCTCCGGGGCTCGGCCCCCGACGGGCCGGGCTCGTCGCCGCGCCGGACCTGAGCACCGACCCTGCCTGCCCGGCGCCCGGGCCCGGCTGCCACGCCCGGGCTGCTCGGATCCCGGCTGCTCGGGTCCGGGCCGCTCGGGTCCGGGCCGCTCGTGCACCCTTGCTCGGGTTCCGGCTGCGTGTCTGGGCCGCTCGTACCTGGGCTGTTCGGGTCCGGGCCGCTCGGGTCCGGGGTGACCTGCGACGGCGGGACTCAGGCGCGTGGGTGGGCCTGGCGGTAGGCGGCGCGGAGCCGCTCCACGGACACGTGGGTGTAGATCTGGGTGCTCGCCAGGGACGAGTGCCCTAGCAGTTCCTGCACCGCCCGCAGGTCGGCGCCGCCCTCCAGCAGGTGGGTGGCCGCCGAGTGGCGCAGCCCGTGCGGGCTGATCGGGGGCAGGCCGGCGGCCTCCGCGTACCCGCCGACGATCCGCCGTGCCGTCGTCGGGTTGAGCCGTCCGCCGCGGGCGCCGAGCAGCAGCGCGTCGCGGGAGTGCGGTGCGGCCAGCGCCGGCCGGCCGTGGCGCAGCCACTCGTCGAGCGCCCGCTGCGCCGGCACCCCGTACGGCACGGCCCGTTCCCGGCCACCCTTGCCGAACACCCGCACAACCCGTCGCGCGTGGTCGACGTCGGCGACGTCGAGGCCGCACGCCTCGCTGATCCGCACCCCCGTGCCGTAGAGCAGCTCCAGCAGCGCCCGGTCCCGCAGCAGTACCGCCTCGGCGACCTTATCGGCCGCAGGGGGAGGACCTGACGACTTCGGCGACGCCGGCCCGGGCCCGTCGTCGGCGGGCGACGCCGGTCGGGAACCCACCCCGTCGGGCGATGCTGACCGGGAGCCCTCGTCGGGTGACGGCGGTCGGGAGTCGCCCTCGGCGGGGGGTGGTGGCACGGCCGGGACGAACCGGCCCGGCGCTTCGACCAGGGCGGCCGCCTGGTCGGCACGCAGCACGGTCGGCAGGTCCCGGTGGGCGCGCGGGCTGGACAGGGCGCCGGCCACGTCGGCGGGGAGCAGCCCGCAGCGGTGGGCCCACGCGCTGAACGTCCGCGTCGAGGCCGCCCGGCGGGCGAGCGACGTCCGTGCGGCCCCCATCGTCCGCTGCTTCGCCAGCCAACTACGTAGCACGGCGAGGTCCAGCTCCGGCAGTTCGGCGCAGCCCATCCGGTGGGCGTGGTCCAACAGCGACACCACGTCACCGACGTACGCCCGAACGGTGTGGGCGGACCGGTTGCGCACGGCGGCCAGGTACCCGGCGAAGTCGTCCACCGCCTCGCGCATCGCCGGTGGGAGCGCCTCGTGGGTCGCCCGGGTGCCGTTCGCCTCCCGGCTCACCGCGGTCCCCTCGCCGCCACCCGCCGGGCGCCCGGTGCGCTCCGCGTGCGCGTCCCTGTCACGCCGGACCGAGCTGCGGGTGCTGCCTGGTCGGGCCGAGCTGCGAACGCCGCCTGGTCGGGCCGAGCTGCGGGCGCCGCGTGGCCGGGCCGAGCTGCGAACGCCGCGCGGCCGGGCCGAACTGCGCACGCCGCCTGGTCGACCCGCACGGGAGGCGGCACCCCTCGGTACAGCTGGGTGCGGATCGAGGCCGTGGTGGCGATGGGCGGCGGATCCTCGGGCGGCACGGGACCAGCCTACGGTCGCCCGACGCCACCGGCAGGCCACCGGGCCGGGGCACGGCACTGGTTGCCCGACGCCACCTCGCTGGGCAGGGCACCGGCCGCCGCCATCGGCAGGCCACGGCCGGGCAGCGCACCGGGTGGTGGCCATCGGCTGGGCACCGGCCCGCCCGGGCGCCGAGGCGGTGACCGGCCGTGCCGGCTCGCGGGTGTTCCCGGCGCGGACGCGCGGCCCGGGTGGTGGATTGCGTCGGCCGGTGCGCGCAGACTTGTCGTACCAACGGGTGTGGGCCCTGGCCGTGGTCGCCGTGCGACGGGACCAGGCTCGACGAAGGGGGACCGGACATGGGGGTGGACGTCGTCCTCTACCGGGCGGTCGGGGTGGGCTCCGACCGGCGTCGCCTCGTGCCGGCCGAGGTGCTGCCCGATCCCGACGACGTACTGCTGAACCTCGTCCGGCGCGTCCGTGGCGCCGGGCGTACCCCTCTGCTCGACCGGGTGGATCCGGTCGGCGAGCTGGTGGTCCCTGCCGGCCAGGCGCCGCAGCTCCTCGCCGAGGTGCGCTGCCTCGCCGAGGTGGCCCGGTCGACGCCGGAGCTGACGCACGTGCGCCGGCTGGACCGGTTGGCGCGGCGCTGCCGGCAGGACCGCGCGATGGAGATCCGCTTCGAGGGTGACTGACGGCGGTGCACGGCCCGTCCGTCGATTCACGGTCCCCCCGGCGTCGCCGGTCGTCCGGCGGTCGCGTTCCCGGCCGGCGGGGGCGCGAGGGCGTACCCGTCGTCGCGGCGGAGCACCAGGGCCAGTTCCTCGAGCATCGACAGCTTCCGCAGCGCGGTACGGACGGGCACTCCGGCCCGCGCGGCGAGGACGTCCACACCGACCGCGCCCCGGCGGGGCAACGCCTCGACGACGGCCCTCGCGTCGTCGTCGAGCAGGTCGGCCGGCTGCTGCGGGCCGCGCGGTAACGGCGCCAAATCGCCGATCCGTCCGACCTCCTCCAGCACCTGCGCGACGCCGGTCACCAGCCGGGCCTTCGGATACTCCCGCAGCGTCTCGTGCGCGCCGACGGACATCGCCGACGTGACCGGGCCGGGCACCACCATGCTGGGCTTGCCCAGGGCGAGCGCCCGGTGGGTGGTCTGGGTGGCGCCGCTGCGGGCGGCCGCCTCCACCAGCACCGTGCCGAGGGTGCCCGCAGCGATCACCCGGTTGCGGATGAGGAACCGGGGCCGGAGCGGATCGGCTCCCGGCATCCACTCGCTGACCAGCAGCCCGGTGTCGGCGATCCGGTCGAACAACGCCGCGTTGCCCATCGGGTACGGGCGGTCCACGCCGCAGGCGAGCACCGCCACGGTCAGGCCACCGGCGTTGAGCGCGCCCCGGTGGGCCGCGGCGTCGATGCCGAAGGCTCCGCCCGAGACGACGGTCCAGTCCCGGTCGGCCAGCCCGTAGCCGAGTTCCGTGGCGACGTGCGTGCCGTACCCCGTGGCGGCGCGGGCGCCGACGACCGAGACGGAGCGGTCGAACGCCTCTGCGAGCGGCCACGAGCCGCGTACCCAGAAGCAGAGCGGCGGGGCGGTCTCGATGTCCACCCGCCGGTAGGCGCCGGGCAGCCGGAGCCGGCGCAGGTCGCCGACCCGGACCGGCCAGTCGTCGTCGTCGGGAACGACGATCCGGGCGCCGAGGCGGTCCGTGCGGGCCAGCGCCTCGGCCGCGACGGCCCGGGCGTCGCCGGCCGCGCTACGGGCCGCCACGGTGTTCCGCAGCGTCTCCTCCGGCGCGCCCCCGTCGAGCAGGAGGTCGAGCGCCGCCACGGGGCCGAGCCGATCGACCAGCCGGTGCACCGACCAGGTGCCGGGCTCGGCGAGCCAGGTGAGCGCCACCCTGGCCAGGGTCTCCTCGTCGGTGCTCACGTCGCGTCCCCCGTCCTCAGTTGGATGGCCTCCCGGACGTCCTCCCGGTCGGGGCGGTCCCGACCGTCCAGGTCCGCGATCGTCCAGGCCAGGCGGATGATGCGGTCGAAGCCGCGGGCCGACAGCGACCCGGCGTCCAGCCGGACCCGTAGCTCGGCCGTGTCCGGCCCGGGCAACCGCCAGGGCGGTCGGCGCAGGTACGGGCCGGGTATCTCGGCGTTGAGCCGGTGACCGAGCACCGCCCAGCGCGTGGCCGCCGCCTGCCGGGCCGCCGCCACCCGCGCGGCGACGATGGCGGAGGGCTCGCTGTCGACGGTGGCCTGCATCAGCTCGGCCGCGCGGACGGGCGGCAGCTTCACCTGCACGTCGATCCGGTCCAGCAACGGCCCGGAGAGCCGGCTGAGGTAGCGCCGCCGGGACTGCGGCGGGCACTCGCAGTACGCGTCCCCGGCCGGCTTGGCGCACGGGCACGGGTTGGCCGCCAGCACCAGCTGCGTACGGGCCGGGTACTCGGCGCCGCCCCGGCTGCGGACCAGCCGGACCCGGCCGTTCTCCAGCGGTTGGCGCAGCGCCTCCAGCGCGCCCCGGCTGAACTCGGGCGCCTCGTCGAGGAAGAGCACGCCCCGGTGGGCGAGGGATATCGCGCCGGGGCGGGCCAGCCCGGAACCGCCGCCGACCAGCGACGGCACCGTCGCACTCCACCCGTGGGGGGTGCTTCCGGAGCCGACAAACGCCGTGATGGGATGCCCCCATGGTTACCACCGAGACAACGATGCGGCCCTACCTGCGGGTAAGCGACAACCAGCGGGGCAAGTCCGAGTCGGTGCGGGAGCAGCTCGCCGAGCTGGACGAGGACGCCGACGGGCGGGGTTGGCAGCTCGGCGAGGCGTACGCCGACGACGGGATCTCGGCCAGCCAGTACGCCGCGAAGGTCCGGGGCGACTTCACCAAACTCATGGCCGACCTGCGGACGGGCAGCTTCGGGGCCAACATTCTCGGGTTGTGGGAGCTGTCGCGGTTCAGCCGGCAGGTGGACGAGTGGGCCCCCGCGCTGCGGCTGATGGAGGCGGCCAACGTGCAGGTCTGGGTGTCCGACGTGCAGAAGCTGTACGACCCGCGCGACCCGGACGACCGCGCAACCCTGCTGACCGGAGCCGTACGGGCCGAGTACGAGTCGGCGCAGACTAGCCGCCGGGTCAAGCGGACCGTACGCCAGAAGGCCCGAGCGGGCTGGATGCACGGACAGGCCCCGTTCGGGTATCGCCGCGAATACGACCCCGAGACGGGCGCGCTGCTGCGGCAGGTGATCGTGCCCGAGGAGGCCGCAGCCATTCGGACCATCTTCGACCGGTTGGAGGCGGGCGACTCACTGCGCCGCATCACGCTCGACCTGCAGGCGGCGGGGGTGCGGTCCCGGGCTGGCCGCCCGCTGTCCGAGCAGGTCGTACGGGGCATGGCGACTCGCGACACCTACGCCGGTCGTCGCCGGCACTCGACACGGGCAGCCAGGGGCAAAGGCGGGCAGGTCTACGAGGCTGCCTGGCCGGCGATCGTCGAGCCGGCGCAGTTCGACGCGGTGGCGGCCATCCTGAACAACCCCGCCCGGCGGGTGAACCGCGACGGGCAGGGGCGGCATTTCCTGTCAATGATCGCGGTCTGCGACCGGTGCGATGCGCCCATGACCAGCTCCAAGCGCGGGGGCGAGCCACCCCACCTCCGATGCCATGCAAACTGCGGAATCCAGGTGAGCGAGGAGCTGCTAGACCAAGTCGCATTTGACGTCATCGTCGGGTACCTGAGCCGCGATGACGTGTACCAGGAGCTGACCCGCAAGCGGGGCGATGACCCGGAGCTGCGGCGGGTGCAGCAGCGGCTCGCGGAGGTCCGGCGCAACCTGGTCGAGCTGGAGAACGAGCTTGCCGCCGAGCAGATCACCCCGAAGATGGCCGGGGCTGCCGAACGGAAGTGGCTGGCCGAGGCCGAGCAGTTGGAACGCCAGGAGCGGGAGCTGTCCGCCCCGCCTGCGCTGGCCGCCTTCCTCGGTGCCGGGGGCGACATCCGGGCCCGGCTGGAGGCAGCACCGATGCCGGCCCGCCGGGCGGTCGCCCGGGAGGTGCTGTCTCCGGGCCTGGTCGGACAGCTCCGAGTCGGCAGGGCGAAAACCAACCGCTGGTGCGACGAGTGCCGCAAGCCGACGTGCATTCACCGGGTCGCTGACCGTCTGGTTTGGCACCGCATGTGACGCCTGTCACGGCAGATTTAGCCGGCTAGGTCCTGGGGGCCTAGCCGTGTTTTTCTGGGAATGCGGCTGGAACAGGAGCACCGGGACGATCGAGCCCGGCAGCAGCCGCCGGATCGGTGGGCGGGAAACGCCCCGGGCCTTAAGGGCCTCAGTCGGTTGGGGACCGGCGTCCGTGAGCCTAGCCCGCTCGCCCCGAGCACAAGAATCCGCTTCTTGTGCAGGAGGGCCAAATGGCCAAGAACTCGATCCCATGGACGACCGACCGGCGGTACCTGGCCGCAGGTGGGCGACTCGGCAGCCTGAGCAACAACCTCGGTGCCGGTGCCCCCGAAGTCGCGGCGGCCAGAACCGAACTGCGGGTCGTCCGCGCCGAGCTGGCGATCGAAGACCTGATTAACTCGGCCCCCGCCCCGACCCCGGAGCAGGTCGACCGGCTGCGCCGGCTGCTGCCGGCCGTCGGCACCACCGGTCAGGCGGTGGCCGCATGAACACCAACGAGCCGCAGCAGCCGACCGGCGACAGCCTCGGCGACCTGGCCGACACCCTCGGCGGTACCTACATCGACGGCCGGACGGGGCACAGCAACCCGCCGGAGCCGACCCCGATCTACCAGGTCGGCGACCCGCTGCCCGGTCACCCCGCCAAAGACCCGGCGAACCCGCCGGTTGAGGTGACCAAGCTGGCAGGGCAGGACGAGCCGGCAGCCGAGTGCCCCCACCAGTGGCACACCCTCGACACCCCCGCCTCGTGGCTGCCAACCCGAGGGCACGCGATCCTCACCCGGCTGCTGATGCCGCTGGCGCTCGGGCTGGGTGCCCCGGTGGCCGCCCTCGGGACGGCCGAAGACGGCGGCCCGCTGCTGTGCTGCTGCGACAGCCTGAACGTCGCGGAGGCCCTCCGGGCGGGGGCGATCGTCGCGGTCCCGTCGACCACCCACACCGAACACGAGGCCCTGCGGCTGCTCGGGCCCAGCGGCACCCCGGTCGAGACGGTCGCGGTGACCCTGAACGAGCCCGGACAGCCTCCGGTGTTCGTCTTCGGGATCTCCCAGAGCCTGCGGGACGCCCTGGCGATCGGCGCGACCCTCGGCACCATCGGGGAGGTGACCCGCGATGCAGACGGCGGCCAGGCGTAGAACCGGCCCCCGGGGCAAGCGGGGCACCAACCGGGGCCGAGGCCCGGTCGTCCTCGGGATGAAGCGCAGCAGTCACGCCCGGCTCACCCTGGTCCACCTGCTGGCCTACAGCTCCGGCCCCGACGGCTGGGCCGACTACTCGCACCTGCGGGACGCGTGCAAGCGACACGGGATCGCCGAGGGCGAGTTTCAGGCCGAGTTGGGCCGGCTGACCGACGAGGGTGTGGTTTCGATCGCCGAACACAGGACCCCGGGCGGGGTCCGCTTCAACCAGTACCGCATCGAAAGGGAGGTCATTGTCCGATGAGCACGAAGCTGGCAAGTAGGCCGAAGTTCAAGAAGCGCGATCAGGTCGTCGCCGCCGGGGTGCTCGGCGAGGTCATCGACCCGGACGCGGGGACCGTCGGCGGTGAGCTGGTCAGCAGCCGGGTCGAGCGGCTCGTCTCGGTCCTGTGGGCCGGCGAATCGGCCCCGGTCGACGTCCGGGAGTCGCTGCTGACGAAGCGGCGGGCGAAGCGATGAGCCCGGTGGAGCAGCGGGCGGCCGAGGTTCAGCGGGCGGTGTTCGCCCTGCTGGTCCTGGTCCGCCAGGCGATGACCACGGCGACGACCAACCAGCCCAAGTAAACCGGTGGCCCCCTGGGCTCACATCCCCGGGGGCCACCTCATCCCTTGCAACTACGCTAGAAGCGAGTAAATCATGACGTTTGCCATCGCGGCAATCCAGCAGTCCAGCCCCCCGCCGGTCGGACCGGCACTGGACACCGAACAGGTCCTCGGCTGGCTGCGGCGAGTCGTCCCGACCGACACCCCCGGCCTGGTCTGGATCGGCTCCAAGTCGACCAACTTCCGGGGCGAGCGGTTCATGCCGCAGGACACCCCCGCGATGCTGCGGGAGGTCGCCAGGCGGGACCGTGACCCCGGGGTGTTCCTGCGGATGTCCACCATTCGACCCGAGGCCGAGAAGCGCGGGACCGCCGAGGATTCGGTAGCGGTCCTCGGCCTGTGGGCCGACATCGACGTGGAAGGCCCCGGCCACAAGCACGACCCGGCCCGATACGAGGGGCGGCGGCTCCCGCCCGACCAGGCTGCGGCCGAGAAGATCGTCGCGCACCTGCCGGAGCCGACCGTCTGGGTCGCCTCCGGTGGCGGGTTCTACCCGTTCTGGCTGCCCCGACGGCCCTGGGTGCTCGGGCAGGACCTGACCGCCGAGGCGTGGGGGGAGCTGTCGACCGACCTGCAGGCCAGCATCTACGAGGCGGCCAGACAGAACGGCTGGCACTACGGCACCGGTACCGGCGACATCGCCCGGATCCTGCGCATCCCAGGGACCGTGAACCGGAAGGTTGAGGGTGACCCGAGGCCCTGCGAGGTCATCTGGGGTGGCGGCCCGAGCTACACCTACGAGGAGCTGCGGGCCGCGATCCCGGCCCGTCCGAAGGCCCCGACGAGGGCCCCGGGAGGTCCGTCCTTGAGTCGGGTGGCCCCGGTGCCGACCCCGGTGCCCCCGTCCCGTCTCGCAGCTCCGGTGAACGGCTACGAGGACGACGGACCCGGCCCCGCCGACTGGTTCAACCAGAACAACGACCTGTGCGCGCTACTGGAAGCCGACGGGTGGACGTTCGCCTACGAACACCAGGGCAGACGGCACTACGCGAGGCCCGGTAAGAACCCCAAAGACGGGCCGAGCGGCAACGTCATGGACGACGCGGGCCGGCAGGTGCTGTACGTGTTCAGCGAATCGGCGGGCCTGCCGACCGGGCGGGGACTGTCCCCGTTCGACTGGTACGCCTCGCGGCACCACGGCGGTAACAGCCAGGAGGCGGCCCGACAGATCCGGCGGGACCTGATGCCCCGGAAGGCCCCGACGATGGCCCCCGGAGCCACGGGGAGCGCACAGCCGGCCCCGGGCGGGGGTCAGGCCGGGGCGGGGCTGCCGGCGACCGTCCGAACCGCCGAGGAGGCGTTCTGGACCCGTCGCCCCGTGCTGGCCGCCATCCGGCAGTCGGCTCGGGTCCAGCGGGTCGGGCCGTTCGCCGTACTCGGGGCGGTCCTGGCGCAGGTCGCCTGCCGGATCGGGCCGCATGTGGTGCTGCCGCCGACCACGGGCGGAGTCGGCTCGCTGAACGTGTTCATCGGCCTGGTCGGGCCCTCCGGTGCCGGCAAGGACGCCGCGATCGACACGGCTGACGCGATCCTCGGGGTGCCGCAGCTCGGCGCGCGGGTCGAGGCCGCGAGCGGGCAGGGCATCGACGCCGCGTTTACCCACCCGCACCCGAAGGAAGGGCCGATCCAGTTCTGCGACTCGGTGCTGTTTGAGATCTCCGAGATCGACTCGCTCGACGCAGCCGCCAGCATGAACGGTTCGACGACCATGCCGACGCTGCGCAAGGTCTACACCGGCAAGGCCCTCGGCGCGCACTACGCCGCGAAGGACAAGCGCCGTCCCGTCGGCCAGCACCGGTACAGGGCTGCGGTCATCGCCGGCATCCAGCCGGCCAGGGCGGGGGTGCTGCTCGATGATGCCGACGGTGGGACGCCGCAGAGGTGGGTGTGGCTGCCGACCAACGACCCGGACCGGTACCGGGGGCGGTTCGCGATGCCGGAGCAGGTCATCCCGATCGGCTGGACCGACTACGAGATCTATAGCGCGCAGGGGTTGCAGCCCGACAACGAGCCGATTCAGCCGAAGGAGCGGATCGAGATCGAGATCTGCGAAACCGCCCGACAGGCCACCTTGGCAATCCGCGAGGCCACCCTCTCGACGGGCCTGGTCGAGCAGGCGAACAGCCTCCAGGGGCATGCGAACTTCACCCGGTTGAAGATCGCCGCGCTGCTCGGGTTCCTCGAACAGCGCCGAGGCCCGGCCGAAGTCACCGAAGAAGACTGGGAAATCGCCGGTCTGCTCATGACCGTCAGCGAGCACACCCGAGGCATCTGCCAGCAGGTGTTGGCCGACAAGAACCGGCAGACCTCGGTAGCTCGGGGCAGGGCTCGGGCCCGGCAGGCGGAGGCCGAGGCCGAGGAGGCGGCCAGCATCGCCGACGAGCGACAGCAGCGAATCGAGGAGCTGACCGGTAAGGCGGTCGAGCGGTTGAAGGCTGCGGGCGGTGCCGAGATGTCGCCCCGGGAGCTGCTCAAAGGCTGCATGGACGGGGCGACCCGGGCCCGGCTCGGTGACGAGGTGCTCGCCCAGGTGATCGAGGCCGACGGGGTAGAGCAGGGCCCGGAGGTCAGCGCCGGGGGCCGGAAGATCCGAAAGCTGAGGTGGCGCGGGTAGGCCGAGAGGTCGGCCCAGGGATGCCGGTCGGGGTGTGAGCCTCGGCCGGCACCGCCGTATCTGGAGGCGGCCAGCACGACCGGTCATCGGGGAGCGGGGAGCACGGACAGTTAGCGGGGAGCGGGGAGCGGGGAGAAGGGTATCCCTGTGGGGGGTCGTAGCGGAGGAGCCCCGTGGGGGGCGTCTCGTTCATAATTCTTACTTTTTGTAACTATCGAGGTCCCCCCGGCTATACGAGGGGTGACAACAGCGGGGGAGACAGGCCCACCCCACGGGGACCCCCTCGTCTCCCCGCTCCCCGCTCCCCGCTAACGAGGAGTGATCGCCGGTCGTGCCTGGCCGCCGACGACAGGCATCGGCACCGGGCGACCCCAGCCCCCGCCAGGGATCGCCCAGAGTCCGAGGCGTCAGGCGTCGCGCCGCATCAGGTAGTTGAGGGCTCCGAAGATGAGGGGAGCCGAGCCGGCAAATGCCACAGCCCCCGCGATCAGGGACTTTCCAAAACTCGGGTCCATTGACCAAGAGATCCAACTGGCGACAGTCGCGACCTGGCTCGACCCGAGGGTCACCACGGCGAGGCACAGCAGACGGGTGGGGAAATCACTTCCCATTGCGGGGCATCCTCCTTCGGACACAGCGATCCATTTTGGATCTACTGCGGAGGTTCCCGCCTGCTGCGCAGGCTGTCAGCCGTCAGACTGACTTGTCAAGCTGGGCTCACGCACCGTCGGTCCGCCGGCTGCTGGGCGGTGTGTGGTAGCCCTGCCCCTGCCTGGGGCCGCGCGGGCGTTGTTGCGTTGTGTCGTCCGCCCGACAGAACCTGAATCGCCCGGGGGCGTCGTGCTTGGCCGCCGACGACGGGCCCCAACTCCGGGCGACCCCAGCCCCCGCCAGGGATCGCCCGGATACCGAGGTGTCAGGCGTCGTTTCGCATCAAGTAGTTGAGTGCCCCGAAGAACAGCGGGGCCGAGCCGGCGAACGCTCCAGCTCCCACGATCAGGGACTTACCAAAGCTCGGGTCCATCGCCCAAGTGATCCAACTGGCAACCGTCGCGACCTGACTCGACCCGAGGGCGACAACGGCCAGGCACAGCAGACGAACCGGGAAACTCATCTCCACATCCCACCTCTCACTAGACAGACTCCACCGCCGGTAGGCGGGACCCGTTGTTGTGAGGGGGCTATGAAGTTGTCTCTCCACTGTGGCTCGCCGCAGGCTGACCATCAAGATTCTGTGACGGCGGTCACATGTTTGGGTCGGGGCGGGATGTCCGGCTGTCGGCTCCGGGCGACCCCAGCCCCCGCCAGGGATCGCCCGGAGTCCGAGGCATCAGGCGTCGCGACCGGTGAGGAACCTGATCGCCGTGAGGACCAAGAGGGCGCAGCCGGCGAAGGACGCCCCGCCCGCGAGGAGGGCCTGGCCGATGTTCGGCTCGATGGCCCAGGAGATCCAACTGGTGACCGTGCCCGTCAGGCTGGCCGCCAGGACGGCGACGGCCAAGCACAGCAGGCGAATGATGGCGTCGTTACTCAACCCAACCTCCACTAGACACACTCCACCCATTAGGGCTGGCTTGGGCTGGTGAGGCCCGGTGTTGCTGTGGTTGGTTGGTTCATTCAATGTCAACGCTGGATTTCGACCTCGCAACTAAATGTGACGGCGGACACTGACTTTTTGTTGATCATGGGACCCCATTGGTGTCGGTGCCTGGTTGGCCGCCCGATGGTCTTCGGGCGGCTTCCTTCGCCCTCTCCGTGGCCCGGGGTGCGTAGGTGCCCGGGAGCCCACACGAGGCCCACGACGGGCACGGGAGGCGTGCGGACGAGGCCAGCGGGCGAGGGCCCCGAGCTGTGACCGCTTTTTGGGGCCGCAGGTAAAGGAAGACCCCGCCATTCGTCCGCTCTTCTCTCCCTCCTCGCCTATCGGAGGAATAGGGGGGAGAGAGATGTCGGTTTGATGCCGCCATTGAATCGCATGGTCCGATGGTGGGATGGAGAGGGACAACGGCCGCAGATGCCGGCATTGCGGGCGGCTCCGTTCACCGGCAGCAGCCCGAATCGAGACCGAGCGCGAGGCGGCCGAGCGGCGTAGGAGCTTCAAGCAGCCGAAGAGGCGGCAGGAGCACGCGGCCCGGGGGGTTGAGGCTGCCCGTTTGAAGGCGGAGGGCCTCACCTGGGCCCAGGTGGCGGACCGGCTCAAGTTCGTGAGCCCGTCGGCGGCCAGCCGGGCAGCCGAACGACACGGGAGGCCCGAGGATATCGGCCGGTGGACCCGATGACGTAACGGCAGCCACATCGGCATTCTGTCGCGCCAAATCGCGTGATGGAATGGGAATGTAGCGCGGGGCGTGGCCGGCTGGCCGCCGCTCAATCGCGGACGGGGGCTGAACATTCGTCTCCGTTCCGGCCCGGCACCGGTTGGGTTTCACCGACCGCCCGCCACCCGGCTTTCTGTCGAGTCTTAAAGACTCCGGGGAGCCTCGGGGTCGGAGTGGGAGTAAGTGCAATGGACCGCGAGCAGATCCGCGCCCGGCAGATGGAGATCGTCGACCAGTTGCAGGCGATCCTCAGTCGCGCCGAGGGCCGCGACCTGAGCGAGGCCGAGGCGGCGGAGTTCGACCGACTCGACCAGGAGTCGCGCGACAACGAGGCGAAGCTTCGGGGCCACAACAGCGAGGCCGAGGAGCGTGCGGCCCGTCGCAGCCGGGCCGAGCAGTCCCGGGCGCAGTGGGGTAGCACCAACACCGGGGCCCCGCAGGCGGACTCGTTCGACCTGAACCTGACCCGGGCGGACGACCGGACGGTTCTGGACCACGCGCGTCGGCTGGTCGGCGAGCAGCGCAACGAGGCGACCGCCCACCTGGGCCCAGAGCAGCGCGCCCGGGTCGAGAAGCTGCTGCGGACGTCGAACGAGTCCACCAACGGTGCGGACCTGGCCCGGTCGGTCATCGCGACTTCCCGGCCCGAGTACCGCTCGGCGTTCATGAAGTTCGTCGCTGGCCGCCAGGACGAGATGACCGACCCGGAGCGTCGGGCGGTGTCCGAGGTGCGGGCCCTCTCGATCGGCACTGGTTCGGCCGGTGGCTACGCCGTCCCGGTGAGCATCGACCCGACGATCATCATGACCGCCCAGGGCTCCTCGAACCCGATCGCCCGGCTGGCCCGGGTCGAGACGATCACCACCGACAAGTGGAAGGGCCTCAGCTCGGCCGGGATGTCGTGGAAGTGGGACGCCGAGGCGGCCCCGTCCGACGACGACTCGCCGACCCTCGCGCAGCCCGAGATCGACACCCACCGGGCCGACGGGTTCATCCCGTACTCGATTGAGGTCGAGATGGACTGGCCGTCGTTCGTCGAGTCGATGGTGGAGCTGTTCGAGGAGGGCTACAACGAGCTTCTCGCTTCGGCCCTCACCGTCGGCACCGGGGCGAACACCCCGACCGGTCTGATCCCCGCCTTGGTGGCCGCTGGTGGCGCGACGGTCCGCCAGGTGGCGACCTCGGCGACCCTGGCCCCCGCCGACATCTACGGGCTGTGGGGCAGCCTCCCGGAGCGGGCCCGCAACCGGAACACCACGGCGTGGATGTCCTCGGTGTCGGTCGAGAACTCGATCCGGCAGTTCGGCACCACCGACCCGAACTTCACCGAGAACATCACGGTCGAGGGCGTGTCGCGGCTGTTCGGCAAGGAGTACGCGAAGAACGACTTCATGGCGGTCATGCCGGCGGCGGGCAACACGAACCCGCTGCTGGTCGCGGGTGACTTCAAGAAGTACATCGTCGCCCAGCGTATGGGCATGACGGTCGAGAGAATCCAGATGCTGTTCGACCCGGCGACCAACCGGCCGACCGGCCAGCGGGGCATGGTTGCCTACGCCCGGGTCGGTGCCGGTGTGGTCGACGCGGGTGCCTTCCGCCTCCTGGTCAACAAGGTCTGACGACCCCTGCGCCTGTGGTGGCTGCCTTGACGGGCGGCCACCACGGGCCGGGTGACTTTGGAGGGAGGTCCCGAAGGTGAACGAGATCGAAGCGCGGGCACTCGCTCGGCATGTTCGGCTGATGCGGCTGTCGATGGACACGACCGGCTACTACCGCGACGAGTACACCGAGGGTCGGCGTTGTGCCGGCCCTGGCTGCCAAATCGAGGTGTACGCCCACGACATCGCCGAAGGCCGCCGGGCCGACATCTACTGCACCAACTGCAAGCCCGCTCGGCTGTGCTCGCCCGACCAACTGCGGTCGAAGCTGCACGACCTGCGCCAGCGGCTCGGCCGCAAGTAAAACCACCCCGCCCCGGGGTTCCGCTGACTCCTCGTCGGGGGTCGGGACCTCGGGGCGGGGTTCACCCCCGACGAGGAGTAAAACGATGGCGTTCCCGCTGGACCCGTTGCCGCTGACGACTGAGCTGTTCATCGGCGGGGGCGTCGGTTGGGTGGACATCGCCGAAGACGTGCGGCTGTCCTCGGCCAGCTCCGGGGGTGGCGTCTCGATCACCCGGGGTCGGTCGGCGGAGGGCACGCGGGCGGACCCGGGCCGGCTGACTCTCACCCTGGACAACAGGTCGGGTCGGTACTCGCCGCGTAACCCCAGGGGTGAGTGGTTCGGCCTGTTCGGCCGCAACACCCCGATTCGGGTTGGCGTCGACCTCGCCGCGGACTCATTTACCCGAACCGTAGGCGCCGGGTGGGGTTCAACCGAAGACGGGCGGCCCTGGACGAGGTCCGGGGGCACCGCCGCAGACTTCACCGTCGACGGCAGCCAGGCCAAGCACCTGCACCCGACCGGCGGCATCGTCCGCTCGACGTCGCTCGACCGTGATTGGCTGGACGTCGAGCAGGTCACCGAGGCGTCGATTCCGGCGGTGGCTACCGGGGCCTCGATCGTGGTCGGTCACGTGGCCCGGCTCCAGGTGGGGGCGGGGCACTACTACTGGCTGCGGATGGAGTTCGACGTTGCCGGGAAGCTCTCGGCGAAGATCTCGAAGTACACCGGCGCATGGACCGACCTTGCGGCGGCCAGCTCGATCCCGGGCCTGACCTACACCGCCGGGCAGTCGTACACGCTGCGATCAAGCGTCGTGGGGAGCCGCCTGTCGGTCCGGATCTGGCCGACAGGCACGGTCGAGCCGATCGACTGGACCCTCACGGTGGTTGACCGTTCGATCGCCGCTGCGGGGCGAGCTGGCCTGGCCTCGTGGGTGGTTGGCGGCAACACGAACACCAACCCCGAGGTCCGGTTCGACAACTACCGCGCGATCAACCGCCGTTTCTTCGGCGAGGTAGCCGCCTGGCCGGTTAAGTGGGATGTCGGCGGGTTCGACCGGTGGGTGCCGGTCGAGGCGTCGGGCATCCTGCGCCGGCTCAACCAGGGCACCAAATCATCGGACTCCGCGCTATGGCGGGCGTATGCCAACGCGTCGCCCCCTCCCGTCGCTTGGTGGCCGCTGGAGGACGGTCGGTCGGTGGGCCGGGTTGCCTCTGGGTTGTCTGGCGGTCCGGAGATCACTGAACTGGGGCGCGAGTCCGAAGATACGCAGATCGGCGTCGGCGACTACGACGGTCGGATCGTCTGGGGAGTCGAGGGCGGTCAAGGTGCCGCCTCGCTGGCCGGTCTAAAGACCGGCGGCCGACTGCACGGGAGGATTCCGTCGAGCAGCGAGACGAGCTGGACGTTCGAGTTCGTCGCCCGGTATGACGCAGGCACCGCCGACGGCACCATCTCATTCCCGATGACCCTCTGGTCGGGCGGGAGGTGGGAGTGGACGTTCATGGTCAACCCGAACGGCACCATCATGCTCGCTGGCGGCAGCGTCGACGGGTCGGTAGTGGGCGTGAACCTGTCTGGCGCGTACCCGGGTTGGGATGGGAACTTGCACCACATCCGGCTCGATGTCGAGCAGTCTGGGGCGAATAGCTTGCATTACCTTCGGGTCGACGGCGTGTCGGTCGCCTCCGGCACATGGTCAGGCTTCCTCGCCCCGGTGCCGGATGTGGTGCTGCCGAACTACTACCTCGACAGTGGTGACTACGCCCCCTCGATCGGCCACCTGGCTTTGTTCGCCCCACACGCCCCGTACGGCGACACCACCCGGCCCGCCGCCACCCGAGCGTGGGCGGGCGAGCTGGCCCCCGACCGGATCAAACGGCTCTGCGCCGAACAGGGCATTCCCGTCGCGGTCACCGGAGAGGCCAGCGGGGCGACCGCGATGGGCGAGCAGCGTCCCGGCGGCTTCCTCGATCTGATCGAGGAGTGCGCCGAGGCCGACCTTGGGATCCTGTTCGAGCAGCGGGAAGGGCTCGGCCTGATCTACCGACCCCGCCGGACGCTGTACAACCAGACGCCGGTGGCGCTGTCCTACGAGCATTTATCGCCCCCGTTCGATCCGGTGGACGACGACGACGCCACCCGCAACGATGTAACGGTCACCCGAGTGGGCTCGAAGTCGTATCGGGTGATCAAGAGCGAGGGCCCGCTGTCGGCGCTGCCGCCCCCGGTCGGAGTTGGCAGATACGACACTTCGGTTGAGCTGAACCTCGCCAGCGACGACCAGCTCCCGGACCAGGCGGGTTGGCGGCTGCACCTCGGGACGGTCGATGAAGCCCGGTACCCGACCATCTCGGCAAACTTTGCGTCGCACGCCCTGCGCGACAACCCCGGGTTGGCGGCCAGAATGCACGCCCTCGACTCGGGCGACGTCCTGTCCGTGAGCGACCTGCCCGACTGGCTGCCGCCGGGACCCGTAAAGGTCATGGTTCAGGGCTACACCGAGACGCTCGACGCGTTCGCCTGGGACATCACCTGGAACGGCACCCCCGGTTCGGTCTGGGATGTCGGGGTGGTCGGGCAGACCCGGGCGGCTTCCATCGAGGGGGCTACCCGGCTGGCTGCCCCGATCGGTGCCGGCGACACCTCGATGCTGCTCTCGGCCAGCCAGCACAACGGGCCCTGGACGACCAACCCCGCCCACTTCCCGCAGGACCTGTTGGTCGGGGGCGAGCTGGTGACCGTCTCGGCGATCGGGCCGGCAGTGTCGGACCCGTTCACCCGGACCGTCTCCGGGGGTTGGGGCAGCGAGCCGGGCGGGCTGGCCTACGTCAACTCGGGCGGGACCTCGGCGAACTACTCGGCCAACGGGAACCGGGGGCAGATCTCGCTGGAGGCGATTTTGGCGGCCCGGGGGGTGAACCTGCCGATCGGGGTGTCCGACGTCGAACTGCTCGTGGGGGCCTGCGGCGTGTCTGTCGCCCCGACCGGGACGGCCTACGTCGAGCAGGGGTTCAGGCTCCGGCAGAGCACCCCGACCCGGTTTGTCGACCTGCGGCTGTTCCGGCGGCCAGCCACGAACGACGTGACGTTCGCCTTGCGGCAGTACGTCGATGGGGCGGAGGTCGTGACCGCGTTCCCGGTCGTCCCGGGCGCGTCGGCGGGGTCGTCGATTTCGGTCCGGTTGTGGGCCCAGGGCACGAAGCTGTGGGGCAAGGCGTGGGTGACCGGACAGCAGGAGCGCGACGGCTGGGACCTGGAGCTGAACGTGACCCACGTCGAGCCGGGCGACCTGAACGTCCGCGCGTCGCTGGCCGCCGGGGTGACCAACACCCTGCCGTATCTCACGTTCTACGACGACCTGCTGATCAGCCGGCCCCAGAAGGCGGCTATCTCGGCTCGGGCGGTCAACGGGGTGGCCCGGGGGTGGCCTGCCGGCACCGAAGTGCAGATCGCCGACCGCCGGGTTATCGCTCTATAGCTGGCCGGAATCGACCCCGCGCCCCTTATTGGTCCGGGGTCGATTCGTATTGGCAGTGCATAAGCGCGCCCGGACTGCGCGGGGGGATTGTGCCGTTTCGTATCTGCATGGTGGGATTTTCTTACCAGCGAGACAAGCTCCCACCCCAGGAGGAATGGAAATGGCGAACCGCACTAAGCCCGGCAAGCTCGGCCCCTGCCGCTGCTCCATTTTCGAGGTCGGCACCACCACCGACGGACCCGAGGGCACCGAGCCCGAGGTCACCATCGAGACGACCGGCTGCGACCGGCAGACCCCCCGGCTGTTCGCCCAAGGCCACGACGCGAAGCTGGTCAGTTTCCTGGTCCGGGCCGAGATGGCGGGCAAAGAGGTCCGGTACGGGCGGGCCGAGGGGGTCGTGGTCACCTCCGACGCCGTGACCGCCTGCAAGTCGGTCAGCGAGGCCCTTGGGGTGAAGGTCGCCGCGATGCTGGCCAAGGCCCAGGAGCGGGCAGCCAAGAAGGCGACCAGGCAGCCGAAGCCTGCGCCCCGGGTGGCCGCCATCAAGGTCGGCAAGCACGTCTACGCGGGGGCCGAGATCGACCCCGGCACCGGGGCGGCCACCTACAAGACCCGAGCCGGCGAGACGAAGACCGTCGAGGCCGGTAAGTACGCCATCCAGGAGGCCGCCGGTCAGTCGGTCGACTGATTCACGGAAGCCACGAGAGGGCCCGGGGGTGCGACAACACCCGCCGGGCCCTCTCGGTGTCTCCGCTGGCCTCCGAGGGGCCCCGTCAGCCCTGCTCCTCGTCCTCCGCTGGTGGGCGGGGGCGTCTGTGGTCCCGGATGTACGTCTCGACCTCCGAGCGCAGCCACACCGAGCCGGCTTGCAGCGTCTGGAACGGGCGAGGGAAATGCGGCTGCATGATGATCTGCCTGAACCGCGAGCGGCTGACGTTCAGCATGTCCATGATCTCGGCTGGCCCGACGAGCGGGCCCGGCACCTCACCCATGCACACGACGGTAGGCACACGCAGACCTACCCATATTTGCGCGCCTTATACGGCCTGCCTACGTTGACAGGGGGGTAAGGGCCGGGGTGGAGTTATGGCGGCCCCCCGCCTGGTGGAGGCGGAGCCCGGCGGGCGGGGGTGCCATCTGCAACCGACCCCACCCCGGGAGGCCGAAGTGCAACGCCATTCGCCCGTGAAGCCGATCTGGATATGCGCCGCGTGCGCTCACCCGTGGCCCTGCGGCCAGGCTCGGCTCGACCTGCTCGTGGAGTACGACGGGGACCGCCGAACGATGGCGATCGACCTTGCCGATCTGCTCTACGCGGCGACGAACGACCTGACCCGGCTCTACCCGAAACCGCCGGACGGGTTCGAGATGTACGGCCGGTTCCTCGGCTGGATCCGCAGAGGGCAGCCGGGGCTGACACCGAACTACGGCTACTTCGACCAGTAGCCGGCGAGAGTAGGGCCCCCGGGTTGACCGCCGACCCGGGGGCCGCGCCGTATGTGAGGCCAGGGGGTGCCCACCATCGGCGGCAGGGACGGCACGCTCGCTATGCGCCAGCTCGCCTGGGCGGCGCGGCCTGCTGACGCCTGAACAGGCGGCGCTGCTGCCTCGGCGTACGCCGCGCTGACACCCCGGCAAGGGTGCCGTTCAGTTCGTCCCGCATCACCCACTGGAACATTCGTCGAACGTCCGTGAGGATGCCGAGCACTTTCTGGGTGTGCTCCCTCGGGTACAGCATGTCGAGAGATTGCGTCGTGACCCACAGGGCCGTAATCAACCGCTCGGCGGCTTCCATCGCTTGGTCGCTGGCAACCATGCTGAGGTCGGCGGCGTGCTCCTCGATGGTTGCCAGCTTCTTCCTGATCTCCTCCACCAAATCGTCAAGCATGCCGAGCGTGATGTCGTTGATGCCGTCAAGGCTGACGTCGTTCGGCAGTTCGCTGATCCGGGTGTGGCCGAGTTCGAGTAGCTGCTCGCGTACCTGACCGTCCTCCGGCAGGTCATCGAGGTAGTCCTCTAGGTTGCGCTCGACTCGCATGGTCTCGGAAACGAGGAAGCTGGCCAGGCGTCGACGCTCGTCGTGCCACCGCGCGGCCGACTCCAGCCGGTGCCGCCTGGCCTCGCCCCTCAGGGTCAGCGCCTGACTTAGCCCCGTTCCGAGGAGCACTGAGCCGGCCGCGATGCCGGCCGCCGCGAGTTGCGCTGTCGACGGATCCACGGGTCGAATGTAGGGGCCGAACGCCACCGGCCGGGGCACCCACCATGGGCGCACTGCCGGCACCGTCGCCGTGTGGTGCGGTGCCTGGAACGGCGGGCGGCGCAGCAACCGGCCGCCTGGTGGCAGCAGTCCGGCGATGGAGTGCAGCGCGGTGACTTCCAGCGCGGCCTCGTCGTCCAGCTCGGGCAGGATCGACGGGAGGCGCTCGGCGAGCATGGTCTTGCCGGCTCCCGGCGGCCCGACCAGCGCCAGGTGGTGCCCGCCCGCCGCGGCCACCTCCAGTGCCCTCCGGCCCAGCCCCTGCCCGGCGACCTCGGCCAGGTCGGGCCCGTCGCCGGCCGGCGACGGGCCGTCCGGCTCCGGCTCGATCAGGGGCGAGCCGTCGCGGATGAAGCTGACCAGCCGGTGCAGCGTGTCGACCGCCCGGACCCGGACCCCGGGGACGACCGCCGCCTCGGCGGCGTTGCCGACCGGGACGATCACCTTCCCGACGCCGGCCCGGGCGGCCGCGGCGACCATCGGCAGCACACCGCGCACCGGGCGGACCGTGCCGTCGAGGCCCAGCTCGCCCAGGACCACCACGTGTTCCAGGGGCAGCAGCGGCAGCTCGCCGGAGCCGCCCAGCAGGGCCGCCGCGATCGCCAGGTCGAACGCGGAGCCGAACTTCGGCAGGTCGGCCGGCAGCAGGTTGAGGGTGATCCGCCGGTTGGGCCACCGCTGACCGGAGTTGACCACGGCCGCGCGGACCCGGTCCCGGGCCTCGTGCAGGGCGGTGTCCGGCAGCCCCGAGATGACCACCGCCGGCAGGCCGGCGGCCAGGTCGGCCTCGACCTCCACCAGGTGCCCGGTGACGCCCACCAGGCCCACGCAGAGCACCTTCGCGTAGCTCACGGCGCCACCCGCCGTCGCTCGACGCCGGACCCGGTCCGGTCGGGCCCGCCCATCAGAACGCCCCCTTGAGGTGCTCGACCCGGGCGGCGCCGGCGCCGGTCAGGCGTACGGAGACGACGTCGAAGCGCACCTCGTCGGCGGTGGTCCCGGTGTCGGCGAGCCACCGGGCGGCGAGCCCGCGCAGCCGCCGCGCCTTGGCCGGTACGACCGCCTCCGCCGGCGGCCCGAACTCGTCGGTGCGGCGGGTCTTCACCTCGCAGAAGGCGAGCACCGGCCCGTCCCAGGCGATGATGTCGATCTCCCCGGCCGGGCAGCGCCAGTTGCGGGCCACCGGGCGCAGTCCCGCCCCGATCAGGTGCCGGACGGCGCACCTCTCCCCGTACGCGCCGACCGCCTGGTTCCGCTTCGTCATGCCCGGCACGGTGCCCCCGGCGAGCGGGCAACCGCCGCCCCGTGCCCCGGAAACTGTGGACGACGGGCGCACTGTGGACGAACGGACGATCATGCCCTCGTCGTGCTATGTGGTCCGCCTGGGTGGACCGCCGCCACGAGCCACGCGGTTCGGCGCTGAGCTGGGCCGACCCGTCCGTCGCCGTCCCCGCCACCGCCGTCCCCCGACCAGCGGCGCGGGTGACCGGTGCTCCCGGTGGCGCGGATGTCCCGGGGGCGAATGGCGCCCGTGGAGCCGGTCGCATACCGTGCCGGACGTGGACGGACGACGGAACTTTGTCGAAGATCAGGAGTCGCGCTGGTATCCGGCCGACCGCGACCGCGACCGTGACCGTGACCGCGAGAGCGGCTACGGGGAGGCGGACTGGCGCGGTGCGGCCGAGGGCCGGTACCGGGACGACGACCTGAACGCCCCCGAGCAGCGCCGGTCCGCCGAGGACGGCCGCTACGGCGATTCCACGGGGACCCGACGTGGTGAACCAGGACGCTTCGGCACGTCGACGGAGCCCGACTCCGGGCGCTTCGCGGCCGTCGAGCCCGACTCGGGCCGGTTCGGTGCCGTCGAGCCCGACTCCGGACGCTTCGCGGCCGTCGACGCCGACCGGGGCCGCTTCGGCGGGTCGGAGGACTCGGGCCGGTTCGCGGCCACGGGACGGGAGGACCCGGGCCGGTTCGCCGTGCCGGGACCGGAGGATTCCGGCCGGTTCGCCGCCACGGGATCGGAGCCCGGGAGGTTCGGCGAGGCCGATTCGGGGCGCTTCGCGGCGGTGCCGCCGCTCGGGGACGCCCGGTCGGAGACCGAGGGATACCGGGCGAGCCGCTCGCGCCGGGCCGAGGCGGACCCGGAGATCTCCGGGGAGCTGCCCGCCGACCGCCCGGGCCGGCGCGCCGCCCGGGAGTCGAGGGAGACCCGCGACGCGCTGTCGACGTCGGGTGTCGACGCGCTGGGCGGGGCGGGACCCGTCGGGCGGACCGTGGATCCGGCCCGCCCGGCCCCGCTGGGCGGCTACCCGATCGTCGCGCCCGGTCGGGCGGCCGAGGCCGCGAGCCCGGCGGAGACGCCGGTCGACGAGCCCGCCCGGCCGGTCGAGCCCCCGCACCCGCTGGAGATGCCGACCGGGCCGATGCCGCCGATCGCGCCCCGCGGCGACCTCGCGCCGGGGGAGCTGCCGGCGTACCCGCCGGTGGTCGCCCCGCATCCGGGAGCGCCGGCGGGCGACGGGGTCTACCGGACGCGGCGGCCGGCGCTGGCCGCGCTCTTCACCCTGCTGGTCCTGGTGTTCGAGGTGCCCGCGATGCGGGTGCTGCTCAGCGGCGTGACCGGCGACCCGGTCTCGGCCGCCGATGTCGTGGTGGGGATCTTCCTGGTCTGCGGCCTGCCGATCTTCGCGATCGGCCTGTACGGGCTGCGCACCGGCGGGCTGTCGCTCGCGGAGGGGAGCCGGGGCTGGTTGCGTCCGCCGACGGCGTACCTGACCGTGGGCCTGGTGCTCTTCGTCGCCGCCGCCCTCGCGGTCCGCTGACCCTCGACCGTCGGGACCGCCCCGCCTGACGGCTGGCCCCGGCCAGGGCGGGCGCGCCGAGTGCCGGAAATGGGCGTTCCGACCCCTTCCCCGCACCCGAGGCATCGGGGGCGGGGAAGGGGCGTACACTGGTCGACTGGCGACCGCCTCGCGCGGTCGACCTCGCGCGCCCTCTCCACGAGTCGTCGTGGGGCGACGGCCTCCCTGGTCCCGATCTTGGTCGGGCCCGCCATGGCCGCCGACCGGGCGCCAGGACGCCCGGCCGCCTGGCCGGGCGGGACAACCAGGGACCACGAGGAGTACCCCACCATGGCCGTCGTGACCATGCGTCAGCTGCTGGAGAGCGGTGTCCACTTCGGGCACCAGACCCGGCGCTGGAACCCGAAGATGAAGCGCTTCATCTTCACCGAGCGCAACGGTATCTACATCATCGACCTGCGCCAGACCCTCGACTACATCGAGAAGGCCTACTCGTTCGTGCGCGGGACCGTCGCCGAGGGTGGCAGCATCCTCTTCGTCGGCACCAAGAAGCAGGCCCAGGAGGCCATCGCCGAGCAGGCGACCCGGGTCGGTCAGCCCTACGTCAACCACCGCTGGCTCGGCGGCATGCTGACCAACTTCCAGACGGTCTACAAGCGGCTCCAGCGGATGAAGGAGCTGGAGGCCCTGGGTGACCTGAGCGGCACCGCCGCCGGGTACACCAAGAAGGAGACCCTGCAGCTCTCCCGCGAGAAGATCAAGCTGACCCGCACGCTCGGCGGTCTGCGGGACATGCAGAAGCTCCCGGCCGCGATCTGGGTGGTCGACACCAAGAAGGAGCACATCGCCGTCGACGAGGCCCGCAAGCTGGGCATCCCGGTCATCGCGGTGCTCGACACCAACTGCGACCCGGACGAGGTCGACTTCCCGATCCCGGGCAACGACGACGCGATCCGCTCGGCGGAGCTGCTGACCAAGGTCGTGGCCGCCGCCGTCGCCGACGGCCTGATCGCCCGTTCCGGCCGTCGTCGCGGCAGCGACGAGAAGCCGGAGCCGGGCGTCGCCTCCGACGAGCCGCTGGCCGAGTGGGAGCGTGAGCTGCTCGAGGAGCCGAAGAAGGCCGACGAGCAGGCCGAGCAGGCCCCGCAGGCAGAGCAGGCCCCGCAGGCCCCGCAGGCCGAGCAGGCCCAGCCGGTCGAGCAGCCGGCGACCGCCGCCGCGGAGTGACCGCACCGCCGCCTCCCCGCCGCCCGTTCTCCCGGGCGGCGGGGAGCGGCAGGTACGCCGGGCACGTCGCGCCCGGATCCGGGTAACCGGCACCAGGACCAACCCACCCGCAGTCTCAACACCGAAGAGAGAGCCATGTCCAACTTCACCGCCGCGGACGTCAAGAAGCTCCGCGACCTCACCGGCGCCGGCATGATGGACTGCAAGAAGGCGCTGACCGAGGCCGAGGGCGACTTCGACAAGGCCGTCGAGATCCTGCGCGTCAAGGGCGCCAAGGACGTCGGCAAGCGGGCCGGCCGTACGGCCGCCAACGGTCTGATCGCCCACTCCGGCAAGGCGCTGCTCGAGCTCAACTGCGAGACCGACTTCGTCGCCAAGACCGACGCGTTCATCGAGCTGGCCCAGCAGCTGGTGGAGCACGGCGAGCGCAGCGGCGTCGGCACCGCCGAGGAGCTGCTCGCCACCGAGCTGGACGGCAAGACCGTCGCCGACCTGGTGCAGGAGCAGTCCGCCAAGATCGGCGAGAAGCTCGTCCTGAACCGCTTCGCCAAGCTCGACGGCACCACCGCCGTCTACCTGCACCGCAAGAGCCAGGACCTGCCCCCGGCGGTCGGCGTGCTGGTGCAGTACACCAGCACGGCCGGCGACGAGGCGTCCGACTCGGACGCCCGGGGCGTGGCGATGCAGATCGCCGCGATGCGGCCGAAGTACCTCACCCGGGACGAGGTGCCGGCCGACGTCGTCGAGTCCGAGCGGCGCATCGCCGAGCAGACCGCCCGCGAGGAGAACAAGCCCGAGGCGGCCCTGCCGAAGATCGTCGAGGGTCGGGTGAACGCGTTCTTCAAGGACTACGTCCTGCTCGAGCAGGCGTCGGTCGCCGACAACAAGAAGTCGGTGAAGCAGCTGCTGGCCGATGCCGGCATCGAGGTCACCCGCTTCGTGCGGTTCGAGGTCGGCCAGGCCTGAGCCGCCCCCGGGCGCTTCCGCGCCCCGCGGGCAGGGAAACGTCGACGAGGAGGCCGCCGGTGTACGTGACAGGCACCGCGGCCTCCTCGTCACATAGGGTCGGCTACGGCAGTTTCGCGGTACGCGGCGTACGGGACGTGCGCATGGGGAAGGGCGGGGCGGATGACGCAGGTTGTGAGTGACCGGAGTCTGGCGGCGGACGATCCGACGGCGCCACCCCCCGGTCGGGCCCGCCGGGTGGTGCTGAAGCTCTCCGGTGAGGTGTTCGGCGGGGGCGCGATCGGGGTGGACCCGGACGTCGTGCAGGCCATCGCCCGGCAGATCGCCACCGTGGTCCGCCGCGGCGTGCAGGTCTCGGTGGTGGTCGGCGGCGGCAACTTCTTCCGGGGCGCGGAGTTGCAGAAGCGCGGCATGGACCGGGCCCGGGCCGACTACATGGGCATGCTCGGCACCGTGATGAACTGCCTCGCGTTGCAGGACTTCCTGGAGAAGGAGGGCATCGAGACGCGCGTGCAGAGCGCGATCACGATGGCCCAGGTCGCCGAGCCGTACATCCCGCTGCGCGCCATCCGGCACCTGGAGAAGGGCCGCGTGGTGATCTTCGGCGCGGGCGCCGGGATGCCCTACTTCTCCACCGACACCGTGGCCGCCCAGCGGGCCCTGGAGATCCGCGCCGACGTGGTGCTGATGAGCAAGAACGGCGTGGACGGTGTCTACACCGCCGACCCGCGGGTCGACCCGACCGCCAGCAAGTTCGACGCGATCACCTTCTCCGAGGTGCTGCGGCGCAACCTGCGGGTCGCCGACGCCGCCGCGTTCAGCCTGTGCATGGAGAACGGCCTGCCGATGCTGGTCTTCGGCGCGCAGGGCGACGACACCATCATCCGGGCCGTGGGTGGCGACAAGATCGGCACCCTGATCACCGCCTGAGCGGCCCGACCCGACCTCAGCGGTCCCTCCGACACGACAAGCCCACGACGAGCACAGAAGGAGGCGAGGAGACCGGTGATCGACGACACCCTCCTCGAGGCCGAGGAGAAGATGGAGCGTGCGATCGAGCACGCCAAGGAGGAGTTCGGCGCGATCCGCACCGGTCGCGCCAACGCCGCCATGTTCTCCAAGATCATCATTGACTACTACGGCAGCCCCACGCCGTTGCCCCAGATGGCGTCCATCGGGGTCCCCGAGCCGCGCATGGTGATCATCAAGCCGTACGACAACTCGCAGATCAACGCCATGGAGAAGGCGATCCGCGACTCCGACCTCGGCGCCAACCCGAACAACGAGGGCAACCAGCTCCGCATCCTGCTCCCGCAGATGACCGAGGAGCGCCGCCGAGAGATGATCAAGGTCGCCCGGCACAAGGGTGAGGAGGCCAAGGTGGCCATCCGCAACATCCGCCGCAAGGGCAAGGAGGAGCTGGACCGGCTCGTCAAGGACGGCGAGGTCGGCGAGGACGACGGCCGCCGCGCCGAGAAGGAACTCGACGACCTGACCCAGCGCTTCGTCGCCGCCGTCGACGACCTGGTCAAGCACAAGGAGAACGAGCTTCTCGAGGTGTGAACCGCGCGCCGGCACTCCGCCGGCGGCGACGACGTCGTGGCACCGGCGCTCCACCGCCCGATCTCCGGCGGCGGGCCCGGTGCCACCGTCGTCGGCGGGCCGGCACGGGGCCGGTCGGACGTGAGGGATCGGCGGGTGCAGTAGGCTCGGCAGGATTCCCGGCACCCTGCGGTGAACGGTGGGAATCGGCCGGCCGTCGGGCGGGTCAACCGGACGGAACAGTCGCGCGGGTAGGGGAATGGTTGTGGTTGTGCGTCATCTGGTGGATCTCGTACCGGTCCCGCTCGGTGCGTGATGGCCCACCTCGATCCCCACGGCAGCGCCGAGCCCCGCGGCTGGGACCGCCCCGACGCCCCCGCCCCGGCGCCCGCCCTCCCCTGGCCGGAGCCCGAGATCGATCCGGGTCGGTGGGACCGCCGTCCCGACGCGTACGCCGAAGTGCCGGCCCGCTCCCGCCCGCACGCCGACGTGGCGGCGGCCGGTGAACCGGCGGCGGTGAACGGCCACCGCGACCGTCCCGACGACTCCGAGTACCCGACCACCCAGCTCGAACCGGTCCGGGACGTCGAGCCGGAGCCGGAGCCCGCGCCGCCCCTGGGCCGCCGGCAGCGCGGTCGGCGCCGGGCCGGCGCCGACCGGCCCCCGACCCAGCAGCCCGTCCCGAGCCGGGCCGGGCGCAACCTGCCGGCGGCCATCGCCGTCGGCGTGGGCCTCGGCGCCCTGATCGTGGTGCCGCTGTTCTTCTACCGGACCGCCTTCCTGGTGGTGGTGGCCGCGGCGGTCGCCATCGGCATGTGGGAGATGGCCCGGGCGGTACGCCGCAGCGGCGCGCACCCGCCGCTGGTGCCGCTGATCGCCGGCGGGGTGCTCACCATCGGGCTGGCCTGGTTCTCCGGCCCCGACGCGCTCAGCCTCGGCCTGCTGGTGACCGTGCTGGGCACCATGGTCTGGCGGCTCGGCGACGGGCCGGGCGGCTTCCAGCGTGACCTGACCGCCGCCACCCTCATCGCCGTGTACGTGCCGTTCCTCGGCGGCTTCGCCGCGCTGCTGGCGGCGGTGCCCGAGGACGGCGACCTACGGGTGCTGGTGACGCTGGCCGCGGTGGTCCTCTCCGACACGGGCGGGTACGCCGCCGGCGTCAGCTTCGGCAAGCATCCGATGGCCCCCTCGATCAGCCCGAAGAAGTCCTGGGAGGGCTTCGCCGGCTCGGTCACCGCCGCGGCGCTGGGCAGTGCTCTGCTGCTCTGGCTGCTCCTCGACGTGGCCCCGTGGTGGGGCGCGCTCTTCGGGTTGGCGGTCTCCGGCGCCGCCGTCCTCGGTGACCTCGCCGAGTCCATGATCAAGCGGGATCTCGGGGTGAAGGACATGAGCAACCTGCTCCCCGGGCACGGCGGCCTGATGGACCGGTTGGACTCGATCCTCTTCGCACTGCCGACCGCGTACCTGCTCCTGGCGGTCTTCGTCCCGGTGCTGGAGTGAGGCGTGAATCACCCGTCGTCAGTGGTCCCGCCCGGGCGGCGGGGGGCGATTCGGCACCTCCGGACAGGTGTGTCGGCCGTCCGGCGTGACAGACTGGACGCGCCATGACGAGCTTGCCCCTGATCCCCGCAGACCCCGACGCCCCCGGGCGGCGGCCCGCGATGCCGCCCCGTCACCTCGCCGATCTCGACCTCGCCGGCCGCCGCGCCCTGGTCGCCGAGCTGGGGGAGCCGGCGTTCCGCGCCAAGCAGGTCTCCACCCACTACTTCGGTCGGCTGGTGCGTGACCCGGGGCAGATGACCGACCTGCCGGCCGCCACCCGGGAGAAGCTCGCCGACCAGCTCCTGCCCCGGCTGCTCACCCCGGTCCGCGAGCTGGCCTGCGACGACGGCGCGACCCGCAAGGCGCTCTGGCGGCTGCACGACGGCTCGCTGGTGGAGAGCGTGCTGATGGGTTACCCGGACCGCGTCACCGTCTGCATCTCCAGCCAGGCCGGCTGCGGCATGGCCTGCCCGTTCTGCGCCACCGGGCAGGCGGGGCTGACCCGCAACCTCTCCACCGCCGAGATCGTCGACCAGGCGGTCTACCTGGCCGGGGTGGCCGCCTCCGGGGCGGTGGCGGGTTCGCCGCCGCGCCTGTCGCACGTGGTCTTCATGGGCATGGGCGAGCCGCTGGCCAACTACTCCCGGGTGGTCGCGGCGATCCGTCGGCTGGTCGCCCCGGCACCCGAAGGGCTCGGGCTGTCGCAGCGCCACATCACGGTCTCCACGGTGGGCCTGGTCCCGGCCATCCGCCGACTGGCCAGCGAAGACCTCTCGGTGACCCTTGCGTTGTCGCTGCACGCCCCCGATGATGAGCTGCGCGACGAACTCGTGCCGGTCAACCAGCGCTGGAAGGTGTCCGAGGTGCTGGACGCGGCGTGGGACTACGCGGCCCGCACGGGGCGTCGGGTGTCGATCGAGTACGCCATGATCAGAGACGTGAACGACCAGCCGTGGAGAGCCGATCTGCTCGGGCGGCTGCTGGCCGGGAAGCTGACCCACGTGAACCTCATCCCCCTCAACCCGACTCCGGGCAGCCGTTGGGACGCCAGCCCCAAGCCGGTCGAGCGGGAGTTCGTCCGGCGGCTGCGCGAGGCCGGGGTGTCGACGACCGTGCGGGACACCCGGGGTCGCGAGATCGACGGAGCGTGCGGGCAGCTCGCCGCCGCCGAGGACATTGACACCGACACCGACCGGGCCGGGGAGAAGGCGTGACCGGGCGTAGCGAACGAGACCAGGAGACATAGTGGCGAGTCAGGGTCAGCGTTTCCGGCGTAAGGCGCTCCGTCGGGGATACAAGGTCGACGAGGTCGACGCCTTCCTGGACCGGGTCGAGGCGACGCTCGACGGCCGTCCGGTCGGCGCCCCCGTCGCCTCCCAGGAAGTCCACGACGTCGTCTTCCGGGTCCGCTTCAACGGCTACGACGAGTGGCAGGTCGACCTGCACCTCGACCGGGTCGAGCGGCAGCTGGCCGAGCTGGAGGAGCGCGGTGGCGCCGGCGGCCGCGGCGGCGACCCTCGCGACGCCGACCGCCTGGGCCCGCCCGACCGCCCGGGTGCCCCCGACCGCATGGGTCCGCCCGACCGGATGGGCCCGCCGGACCGCCTGGGCCCGCCCGACCGCATGGGCCCCCCGACGCGTGACGACCGCGGCATGTCGCCGGTCCCGCAGCCGATGCCGCCCCGGCCGATGCCGGCGCAGGCCGGTCCGCCCAACGACCGCTACGGCCGCTACGACGAGCCCACCGGTGCCTTCGCCGGCGGTTACGACGCCCCGCGGGGCGGCTATGAACCGCCGCGCGGCCCCGGTGGCCCCGGCGGCCCCGGCCCGATGGGACCGGGCGCCCCGATGGGCCACGGCGCTCCGCCGCCGCGCGGCCTGCCCGCCGGCCCCAGCGGCTACGGCGACGGTCCCGGCAACTACGGCGACGGCCCCGGCGGTGGCTACGGCGACCGTCCGGGCAACTACGGTGATGGCCCCGGCGGTGGTTACGGCGACGGCCCCGGCAAGTACGGCGACGGCCCGGGCGGTGGCTATGGCGACGGTCCGGGCGGCTACGGCGATCGCCCGGGCGGCTACGGCGACGGCCCGGGCGGTGGCTACGGGGACGAGCCGCGTTTCGACGGGTTCGAGGCCGGCCGGCGCGCTCGCGCCGACATGACCGCCGAGATCCGGATGCCCGAGCGGGACCTGCGTGACCTGCGGGGCCGGGGCCCGGCCGGGCCGCCTCCGCAGCCGGGCTTCGGCGGCCCACCGCACGCCGGCCCACCCGTGGGCGGTCCGCCGGTCGCGGGTCCACCCGTCGGTGGCCCACCCGTCGGTGGCCCGCCGCCGATGGCCGGCCCGCCGATGGCCGGTCCCCCCGGCAGCGACCTCTACCGCGTCGACCAGATCCGTCGCAGCTTCCAGGTGCGCCGGTTCGGCAGCGGGTACGACCCCGACCAGGTCGACCGGTTCTTCGACACGCTGCTGGGCGGCATGCAGGGGCGCAACCCGATGCCGGTGAACCCGAAGGAACTGGACACGCTGCGCTTCGGGCTGGTGCCGGGCGGCTACTTCGAGGCCGAGGTCGACGCCGCGCTCAAGGACGTGCAGGACATCCTCTTCGGCCGCTGATCCGCGTACGGCGAGGGCCCGCTCCCCGATCGGGGGCGGGCCCTCGTGCGTGTGGCCTCCGGCGCGCGGACCGGTGCGACGCCGGCTGACGCGGGTGCGGTCAGGACCGCAGGCCGTTGCGCCGCAGCACGGTGTCGCCGATGACGATGAGCAGCAGCAGCACGGCCAGGCCGATCAGCCAGATGTCCTCGACCCTGCCCTCGTGGTTGCCGCAGAGCATCGCCAGCAGGGCCAGCGCGGAGACCACCGCGCCGATCCGTCCGGACTTGCGGTGCCCGGGCTTGTGCTGGTCTGGCGACGTTACCGGCTCGCTTCCTGCCACTGGCGGTCCTTCCCTCGCGATCGGATCTCCGGTTAGTCTGGCACGCCCCGTGCCGGGCCCGGCGCTGGGTCCGACCGATGGGGCGGACCGCACGATCCGCACGGGCTCGGTGGGCGTCGGCCCGGGGCACGTACGAGGGCCGGCAGGGACTTCGGCACGGGTGCCCGGCGTCGGGCAGGTGGCGGTCACCGGCGTCGGGACCAAGGGCCCGGCTCCACCCGGGCGCATCGGCACTACCGGCGTCGCGGGTAGGTCGCCAGACTCCCTCCGGTAGCGTTTCTGGCGTACACCTTGTTTGTCGTTTTGAGGGGGAACTGCGGTGCGAGTGACCGGTACGGGGCACGCCAGCATGCGGATCGACACGGCCGCGGGCAGCATCCTGTGCGACCCGTGGGTCAATCCGGCCTATTTCGCCTCATGGTTCCCGTTTCCGGACAACTCCCTGCTCGACTGGGAGGCTCTCGGCGACGTCGACTACCTCTACGTGTCGCACCTGCACCGGGACCACTTCGACGCGGCGCACCTGAAGCGCTTCGTGTCGAAGGACGCCACCGTGCTGCTGCCCGCGTTCCCCACCTCCGAGATGGAGGACGAGCTGCGGGAGCTGGGCTTCACCAAGTTCCTGAAGGCGCCGAACGAGCAGGTAGTGGAGCTGGACGGCGGCCTGAAGATCATGATCCAGGCGCTGACCAGCCCGACCGACGGCCCGATCGGCGACTCCTCGCTGTGGGTGGAGTACGACGGGGTCCGGCTGCTCAACCAGAACGACGCCCGCCCCACCGACCTGAGCGTCTTCGCCGAGCTGGGCCACGTGCACGCGCACATGCTCCAGTTCTCCGGCGCGATCTGGTATCCGATGGTCTACGAGCTGCCGCAGGCGGCGAAGACGGCGTTCGGCAAGCAGAAGCGCGACCGGCAGTTCGACCGCACCTGGCGCTACATCGACGACCTGAAGGCCGACCACGTCTTCCCGATCGCCGGCCCGCCGTGCTTCCTCGACGACGAGCTGTGGCAGTTCAACGACATCCACGGCGACGAGGGCAACATCTTCCCCGACCAGTCGGTCTTCCTGAGCGAGTACGCCAAGGTCGGCGGCACCAACGGCGTCGTGCTGCTCCCGGGCAGCGTCGCGGAGATCACCACCACCGGAGCCAGCACGACGCACCCGGTGCCCGTGGAGGAGTTCTTCGCCAACAAGGTGGCCCACCTGGAGGAGATGCGCGAGCGCAAGCGGCCGGTCATCGAGGCCGAGAAGGCGTCCTGGCGGCACCCCGAGGTGGACGTGCTCAAGGAGATGCAGCGCCGGATCGAGCCCCTGCTGGAGGAGTCGATCTACCTGGCCAAGGGGGTCGGCGGCCCGGTCCGCTTCGACCTGGTCAGCTACGACGGCGAGAGCGTCGAATCCATCGTGGTGGACTTCCCGGGCAAGCAGGTCCGACCGTACGCCGACGAGAAGGTCCGCTACCGGTTCCGCACCGAGCGGGCGCTGATCGAGCACCTGCTGCACATCGGCGAGGTGGACTGGGTCAACTCCCTCTTCCTCTCCTGCCGCTTCTCGGCGGCCCGGATCGGCCAGTACAACGAGTTCGTCTACGCCTTCTTCAAGTGCCTCTCCACCGAGCGCCTCCAGTACGCCGAGGGCTGGTACGACGAGCACGAGCGTTCCAGCGACGCCGAGGACATCACCCTCGGCGACTGGGTGGTGCAGCGGCGCTGCCCGCACCTGAAGGCCGACCTGACCCGGTTCGGCATCGTCGAGGGCGACCAGCTCACCTGCCAGCTGCACGGCTGGAAGTTCGACCTGCCCAGCGGCCGCTGCCTGACCAGCGTCGGCCACAAGGTCCGCGCCCACCGCGCAGAAGCCACCCCCACCAGCGCCTGACCCCCTCCCGCCCTCCCGCGGCGCCCCGGCGGGTGGGTGGGGCGGCGGCGGCGGGGGTGGGTCAGGGGGTGAGGTCGGTGAGGATGCGGCGGGCGGCGTTGTGGCCGGCCGCGCCGATGACGCTGCCGGCCGGGTGGCAGCCGGCGCTGCCCGCGTAGACGCCGTCGACGCCGGTGGCGTACGGCATCCGGTCGGTGAACGAGACGGTGTTGTCGACGTGGTGGATGTGCCCGCCGGTGATGCCGAAGTGCGCCTCGATGCCGGGCGGCGGCAGCGGCACCGCGTCGGCGATCAGGTCACCCGTGCCGGGGGCGTACCGCTCGCAGATGCCGATCAGCCGGTCGACGTAGCCGGGCAGCGCCTCGTCCCAGGTGGTGCCGGCCAGCTCGTACGGCACCGACTGCACGAAGAGCGCCGACGAGTGGTGCCGGCCGTCGGACAGTGACGGGTCGACGGTGGTGTGCAGGTACCACTCGATAGTCGGCTCGGCGGGCAGCCGCCCCGCCTGCACGTCCGCCCACATGGCGCGCAGCGCCGCCATCGGCGACTCGCCGCCGCCACCGATGAGCGACTCCGAGCCGGGTAGCAGGTGGATGGTCGAGCCGAACGGGCTCGGGGAGCCCTGGGGCAGGCAGGAGAAGCGGGGCAGCCCGGTCAGCGCCAGGTTGAGCTTGAGGGTGGTGCCGGGGCGGCGGACCGCCGCCATCCGCTCGGCCAGCGGCGCCGGGAGCGCGCCGTCGGGCAGCAGGTCCATCAGGCGGTACGGGTCGCACGCGCCGAGCACCACCCGGGCGCCGATCTCCCGCCCGTCGGTGAGGACGACCCCGCTGGCCGCGCCGCCGTCCAGGGTGATCGCGCTGACCGGCGTGCCGGTGCGGATCGTCGCGCCGGCGGCCCGGGCGGCGTCGGCGAAGGTACGCGACACGGTGCCCATCCCGCCCTCGGCGATCATCCACGTGCCGTCGGAGCCGGGCAGCCGGCACATGTTGTGCACGAGGAAGTTGTGCCCGGTGCCCGGGTCGTCGGGGCCGGCATTGAGCCCGGAGAGGCCGTCGGTGACCGCGTACATGCTCATCAGCAGTTCGGAGCGGAAGTCGAAGCGGGCCAGGTGGTCGGCGACGGAGCCGCGGACGAGGTCGACGAAGACCTGCCGAAGCGCCGGCCGGACGTACCGTTCGGCGGTCTCCTCGACGGGCAGCGGCTCGGCCAGCCAGGCCGGGGCGAGGTCGTCGCGCAGCGCGGCCAGCTCGGCCTGGAGGGCGTCGTCGGCGGCCACGTCGGCGGGGGAGAAGAACTCCGCGAGCTGCGCGCGGGTGGCCGCCGTGTCGCTGCCGAAGAGCAGGTACGGCGAGCCGGGGCCGCCGGGGGTGGGCAGGAAGTAGTGCGGGTCGCGACGCAGCACGGGGATGCGCACGTCCAGCGTGGCGAGCAGCTCCGGCGGCATCAGCCCGAGCAGGTAGGACCCGGTGGAGTGGCGCAGCCCCGGCACCTTCGGGAACGGCGCCTCGGTGCGGGTGGCCCCGCCGATGACGTCCGCCGCCTCCAGCACCAGCACGTCGAGCCCGGCGCGGGCGAGCAAAATCGCGGACACCAGACCGTTGTGCCCGGCGCCGACGATCACCACGTCGGCCCGGGGCGGCAGCTCGTCACCCATGCCGGGGGAGCCTACTGCCCGCAGCCGCCACCGGTCAGCCCTTCGCCGCTCCGCATGCCGGAGGCAGGCCGTCGGCCGCCGGTGGGGCGGCCAGCAGTTGGGCCGTGAACGTCTCCATCTCCAGCTCGAAGAGCGCCTCGGCGTCGGTGACCGCCCAGTCGAACTGGTGGAAGACCTCCAGGGCGACGAGCCCGTAGAGCCGGGTCCAGCCGGAGAGGAAGGCGTACGCGACCTCGACCGGCACCTCGCCGTGGCTGAGCCGCAGCGGCTCCAGCCGCCGCCCACCCAGGCGCTGCCGGAGCAGTTCGGCCGGCGGGGTGCGGAACGGGGAGCGGCGCCAGAGGTCAAGGATCGGTCGGATGAAGACCGCGCCGAAGCGGGCGCCGGGATGGTCCGGTTCGACGCAGTCGTCGACGACGGCGTTCCGCCCGGGGGCCGGGGCGCCGAAGATCAGTCCGAACTCGGCGGGGTGCGCCACGGACCAGGTGCGGAACGTCCGGGACATGGCCAGCAGCTGGTCGACCGGCTCGTCCCCGGCGTCGTCCCGGGCCGCCTCCAGCAGCAGCCGCAGCTCGTCGTAGAGGTCGCCGGCCAGCGCCGCGACGAGCGCCTCCAGGCTGGGGAAGTAGCGGTAGATGGCCGGCGCGGTCATGCCCATGTCGCGGGCGATGGCCCGCAGCGATACGGCGTCGACCCCGCCCGTCACCAGCAGCCGCCGCGCCCCGTCCTTGATCTCGGCGACTGTCGCCGAGCGCAGGCGTTCCCGTCGGCTCGGTGCGCCCATCCGGCTGACTCCCTTGACCGAATCGACCGCCGTTGCGATAGTTAACGGCGTTCACTCAAATAAGCGATGGTCACAGCGTAGCCGTCATCGGAGGGGGAGGCGAATGTTCGCCTGGTGGGGACAGATGGTCGTGCGACTGCGCTGGTCGGTGCTGGCCGCCGCCCTGGTGCTCGTCGCGGTCGGCTCCACCTGGGGGGTCGGGGTCTTCGGGCAGCTGACCGGCGGCGGCTTCGACGACCCGGCCAGCGAGTCCAGCCGGGCCGCCGAGCGGATCACCCGCGAGCTGGGGCCGCAGGGCGCCGACCTCGTCGTGCTCTGGTCCAGTGACGCAGCGACCGTCGACCAGCCCGCCTTCCGCGACCCGGTCGCGGCCACCGTCGCCGGGCTGCGCGAGCGCCCCGAGATCACCAGCGTCACCACCTGGTACGACACCCAAGCCCCCGTGCTGCTCTCCACCGACCGCCGGGCCACCTACGCGCTGGTCCAGCTCAGGGCCGCCGACAAGGACGACAAGGCCGCCGCGTACGAGGAGCTCCGGCCGGCCCTCGCGGCGCCCGGCGTACGGACCGAGGTCGGCGGCGCCACGGCGGCCCTGCAGGAGTCGAACACCCAGACCACCGAGGACATCACCCGCGCGGAACTGCTCTCCATGCCGGTCCTCCTGGTGCTGCTCGTGCTGATCTTCGGCGGGCTGGTTGCCGCCTCCACGCCCCTGCTGATCGGCGGGCTCGCCATCCTCGGCGCGTTCGTCGCCGTGCGGCTGGTCAACATGGTCACCGACGTGTCGGTCTTCGCGATCAACGTCATCACCCTGATCGGCCTGGGCATGGCGGTCGACTACGCCCTCTTCGTGGTCAGCCGGTTCCGCGAGGAGCTGGCCGCCGGGCACGACACCCCGGCCGCGATCCGGCGGACCATGGCCACGGCCGGGCGGACGGTCCTGGTCTCCGGGCTCACCATCGCCACCGCCATGGCCAGCCTGCTGATCTTCCCGCAGGCGTTCCTGCGCTCGATGGCGCTCGGTGGGATGGCCGCCGTGCTGGTCGCCATGCTGGCGGCGTTGACCGTGCTGCCGGCCCTGCTCGCGGTGCTCGGCCACCGGATCGACGCGCTGCGCGTACCGCTGCCGTGGCGGCGTGGGGCGCGCGGTGGGCGGCCGGCGGCGGGTGGGACGGGCGGCGCCTGGGCCCGGATCGCGCACAGCGTGATGCGCCGCCCGGTGCGCTACCTGGTCGGGGTGACCGTGCTGCTCCTGCTGCTGGCCACGCCGATCCTGCGGATGGAGTTCGGCGGCTTCGACGACCGGGTGCTGCCCGCGAGCGCCGAGCCCCGGGTGGTCTCCGAGCGGATCGCCGCAGAGTTCCCCGGCGGCACGATCGCGCCGATCGACGTGCTGGTCTCCGGGGTGTCCCCGGAGCAGGTGCAGCCCTTCGCCGACCGGGTGGCCGCCGTGCCGGGCGTGACCGGGGTGCAGGTGGCGGCCAGCCGGGGCGCGTCGACGCTGCTGACGGTGACCTACCCGGGCGAGCCGACCGGCGACGCGGCGCACGACGTGGTCCGGGCGTTGCGCGACCTGCCCGCGCCGGGCGGCGCCGAGGTGCTCGTCGGCGGCCGTCCCGGCGTCGACCTCGACCTGATCGACGGCCTCGCCGACCGGCTGCCCTGGATGGCCCTGCTGATGGCCGCCGCGATCCTGGTCCTGCTCTTCCTCGCCTTCGGCTCGGTGGTGCTGCCGGTCAAGGCGGTGCTGATGAACCTGGTGTCGATCGGCGCGTCGTTCGGCGTGGTGGTCTGGATCTTCCAGGACGGGCACTTCGCCGACCTGCTCGGCTTCACCCCGACCGGCTTCATCGAACCGAGCAACCCGATCCTCATGCTCGCCGTGCTCTTCGGGCTGGCGACCGACTACGAGGTGTTCCTGCTCTCCCGGGTGCGCGAGGAGTGGGACCGTACGGGCGACAACACCGCGTCGGTGGCCGTCGCGTTGCAGCGCACCGGGCGGATCATCACCGCCGCCGCGCTGCTGCTGATCATCGTGGTGGCCGGCTTCGCGACGGGCGAGATGGCGTACATCAAGCTCATCGGCATCGGCATGATCGTGGCGATCGTGGTGGACGCGACGCTGGTCCGGGCGCTGCTGGTGCCGGCCACGATGCGGCTGCTCGGCCGCTGGAACTGGTGGGCCCCGGGCCCGCTGGCCCGCGTCTACCGTCGCTTCGGCATCAAGGAGTCCGACGGCGAGCCCGGGCCGGCGGCTCCAGAGGCCCGTCACCCCGCGTTCATCAAATAGAGGCTTCCGTCGATGCCCCGTCGGCCCTAGCGTCGACGGGGCATCGTCCCCGCACCCTCCGGGAGCCTCCGATGGACCGTCGTACCCTGCTGCGCGCCACCGTCGCCGGTGGCGCCGCCTTCGCCGGCAGCCTCTGGGCCGGCGCCGCGCTCGCCGCCCCCGCCCAGCCCGGCCCGGGCCCGTACGGCGACCTGCTCGCCGCCGACGGCAACGGGCTCCAGCTCCCGGCAGGCTTCACCAGCCGGGTCGTCGCCCGCTCCGGGCAGCGGGTGCCCGGAACCTCCTACTGGTGGCACCCGGCCCCGGACGGCGGCGCCTGCTTCCCGGCCGGCGACGGCTGGATCTACGTCTCCAACTCCGAGGTGCCGCTGGTCGGTGGCGCCTCCGCGGTGCGCTTCCGAGCCGACGGCTCGATCGCGGCGGCGTACCGGATCCTCGGCGGGACCAACGTCAACTGCGCCGGTGGGGCGACGCCCTGGGGCACCTGGCTGTCCTGCGAGGAGGTGCCGTTGGGTCGGGTGTTCGAGACCTGGCCGGACGGCAGCCGTGCGGCCGAGGAGCGGACCCGGATGGGTCGCTTCACCCACGAGGCCGCCGCCTGCGACCCGGACCGGCGGGTGGTCTACCTGACCGAGGACGAGGACGACGGCTGCTTCTACCGCTTCGTCCCCGACACCTGGGGCGACCTGCGCACGGGGAAGGTGCAGGTGCTCTGCGCCCCGGCTGACCAGGTGGCCGGGCCGGTGACCTGGCGGGACCTGCCGGACCGGGACGGCTTCCCTGTCCCGACCCGCTGGCAGGTCGGCGCGGCCCGGCACTTCGACGGCGGCGAGGGATGCTGGTATGACCGGGGCACCTGCTGGTTCACCACCAAGGGCGACAACCGGGTGTGGGCGTACGACGCGGTCGGCCAGCGTCTCGACCTGGCGTACGACGACTCGCTGGTGCCGGTCGGGGCAGCGCCGCTGACCGGCGTGGACAACATCACCGGCACGGCCGGCGGTGACCTCTACGTCGCCGAGGACGGCGGCGACATGGAGATCAACGTCATCACCCGGACCGGCGTGGTCGCCCCGTTCCTGCGCGTCCTCGGCCAGTCCGGCTCGGAGATCACCGGCCCGGCGTTCTCCCCGGACGGATCACGTCTCTACTTCTCGTCCCAGCGCGGCGCCTCCGGCAGTTCGACCGGCAGCGACGGGGTCACCTACGAGGTCACCGGGCCGTTCCGGCCCTGACCGTCGGCACGCTCGACCGGTGCGGCGCCGGCCCCGTCGCCGGACGCGGCTTCGGCCCGCGCGGTCGGCTCATTCCGCTCGGTCCGCTGGGCCGGCTCCGCCCGGTCGGCGGCCGGTGCGGCGGCGCGGCGGGCGCGCCAGCGGGACAGCGCGAGGGTGGCGGAGTAGCCCGCCAGCACGATCACGTGGAAGAGGTAGAGCCAGAGCAGGACCGCCACCCCCGCCCCGATCTCGTCGAAGCCCCCGAACGGCACCCCCAGGTCGATCGGGAGCGAGGCGAACAGCACGAAGCCGTGCAGGAAGCCGGAGAGGTTCGCCGCCGTGAACGACCCGACGCCCAGCGTGGAGAGCCAGTCCGGCGACGCCGGGCCGACCACCCGGAACACCCAGAGCAGCACGGGGGTGAGCACCAGCCAGACCCCGAGGAACGACAGCACCACGCCCAGCACGCCGGCCCACCCGCCCTGGCGGACCAGGCCGGTGGTGGTGGGCAGCGCGAGCAGGATCGACAGCAGCAGGGCCGGCGCCGGGGCCAGTAGGGGCAGCAGCAGCAGCCGGCCCCGCCAGCCGACCAGCGACTCCTCGCTGCGCGGCACGGCGACCGAGACGAAGGCGCGGCGCAGCCCCTCGCCGTAGAGCGACGCCGGCAGCAACGACGCCAGCGCCAGCAGCGGGGTCAGGCCCACCCCGGCCTCGACGAGCGCCTGCACCGCGTGGGGCGCGCCGATCGCGTCCGGCAGCGTCTCCACGGCGTGCGAGGTGAGCCGGCGCACCCGCTCGGCGCCCGCCAGCAGCGAGGTCAGCCAGATCGCCAGCAGGGCCACCGGCACCACGGCGATCGCCCCGTAGAAGGTGATGGCGGCGGCGTGCAGGGACAGGTCCCGCCCCCGCAGCGGGCGGAACGCCGCACTGGTCACGCGCTTCGCCCGTCGCCATCCGTCGCCCATCGCGGTTTCTTTCCCCGTACCGGCCCGGGTCACGCGCCCGACCGCCGACCGTGACCGGAACGACTCCCGCGCCGCTCGCTAGGATCGCGGGAATGGAGATCCTCGCCACGGAACGCCTGGTCGTGCGGGACTGGACTGCGGCACCGGCCGACCTGGCCCGGATCTTCGACATTTACTCCCGGCCCGAGGTCACCCGCTGGCTGGGCGCACCCGGCCTGCCGCTGACCGACCCGGCGCAGGCCGCCGACCGGCTCGCGACGTGGCGGGAGCGGCACGCGGGGCACGGCGGCCGGTACGGCACCTGGGCCATCGAGGTCCGCGACACCGGCGTGGTGGCCGGCACCGTGCTGCTCAAGCCGCTGCCCGGGCGCGACGAGCGCGTGCCGACCGACGACATCGAGGTGGGCTGGCACCTGCACCCCGACTCGTGGGGCCACGGCTACGCCACCGAGGCGGCCCGGGCGGCGGTGAAGCGGGAGATGGCCGCCGGCACCCGGGAGGTCCACGCCGTCGTGGCCCCCGGCAACGAGGCGTCGATGGCGGTGGCCCGCCGGCTCGGCATGACCCACGTGGGCCGCCGCTCGGACTGGTACGGCGGCGAGGAACTGGAGACCTTCGTGCTGACCGGCGGGGTCACCGCGCCCGGGCCCAGGTGATGAAGGCGTCGCGCCGGGCGTGCCCGGCCCGTTCTGTCCGAGATCTTGGTGAGAACGCGCCCCTCCAGAGGCAGTTTCCCACCAAGATCTCGGGCAGTCGGCTGGGTGCTGTTACGCCACCTCGACGAAGTCGAGTTCCGCCCAGCGGCTCAGGTGGGTGAACCGGAGCGTGTTGAAGCCCGCGTTGAGCGTGACGTCGACGCCCACCTGCCGCCAGACGTCCCAGCCCGTGTTGGGGTAGGTGACGACCTTCGGGTTCGCGCCGTTGACCGTCAGCGTGTGCTGGGCGTCGCCGTAGCCGGCCGCGTAGGCCACGTGGGCGCGGTACCCGCCGGCCCGGGGTGCGAAGACGGTCACCTCGACCCAGCTGTCCGCGTAGTCGATGTACGCCACCACCTGGCCCTGCGACGTGTTCGGGGCGGCGCGCACCCCGCAGTGGTTGAGCCCGCCGCGCTCGGCCTCGTAGCGCACCCGGCTGCCCCGCACCACGGGGTTCCCGCCGGCCCAGCCCAGCGCCGCCACGTACATGCCGCGGGCGGAGTAGTTGTTGATCCAGCCGTGGAAGACGATGTGGTCGCCGCCGGCCTCGCGGACCACGTCCGCGCCGCCCGGCCCCCGCACGGCCGAGTCCAGCGACGCCGTGGTCATCAGCGAGCGGTACGCCTTCGTGTACGGGCCGGTCAGCGAGGTCGACGTGGCGTAGCTGGTCTGGTAGCCGTCGCCGCCGTAACCGCCGAGGGAGTAGAACAGCACGTACTGCGCGCCGACCTTGGTCAGCACCGGCGCCTCGATGATGCCCGCCTCCTCGGCGCGCCCGCTGCGCAGCAGCTCGACCCGGGCGCCCTGGAGGGTCACCCCGTCGGCCGCGACCCGTTGCAGCCAGAGGCTCGTCGGCTGGCCGATGGCGTTGCCGTCGTCCTTGTAGAGCAGGTAGCGCAGGCCGGTGCTGTCGGTGAAGCTCGCCGCGTCGATGTCGCCGCCCTCGCCGGCGTTGCAGACCAGCGGCCCGGTGCCGACGGAGGTGAACGGCCCGAGCGGCGAGGTGGCCAGCGCGGCGCCGAGGCACTGCCGGCCGGTGGCCCGGCTGCGGGCGGTGTAGTAGAGCAGGTAGCGCCCGTCGGCCCGCTGCGACACGTCGGGCGCCCAGGTCAGGCCCCCGTTGGCCCAGGCGCCGAGGGTCGGCATCGCGTCGGCCCGCCTGGTCCACGCTCCGGTCAGCGAGCTGGCCGTGGCGACCGGGACGTTGCCGTGGCCGTTGTTCGTCGAGTACGCGTAGTAGGTGCTGCCGAACTTGACGACGTCGGGATCGGGGAAGTCGCTGGCGATGACCAGCGAGGGGGTGGCGGTGGCAGCCTGGGCCACGCCCGGGCTGACGAGCAGGGGAGCGGCGACCAGCAGGGCCGCCAGCCAGACGAGACCTCTTCGCATGTCGGAATTCAACCACGACGATCGATGTAATGAAAGAAAGCTGCGGCGCCGGGCCGGGGGCCAGCCGGCGTCGGACCCGGTGTGCGATCCCGTGCGGCGGGGACTGCGGCGGCTAGGCTGACCTGAGCAGAATGTCCGCTGAGGGGGTGAGCCCGGATGGCCCAGGCAGCTTTCGCGCCCGAGCCGGCGCCGCAGCAGGCCGAACCCGCGTCGCAGCCCACCGAGCCGTCGTTCGACGTGCTGCGGTGGCGCGACGAGCCGTGGACCGCCCAGCTCGCCCTCGACCTGTTGCCGGAGACCAACGGCCCCAAGGTTGAGGTCCTGAGCGGAAGCGTGATCGTGACCCCGCACGCCGGAATCGACCACCAGTCGGTGGAACGTGAGTTGCCCTATCTGCTGCACCGCGCCGCCCGTAGGGCGGGCCTGTGGGTCTACCCCGAGATCAACGTGGTCTCGGGCAAGGACCTCTTCATTCCCGACGTCGCCGTGCTCCGGTCCTCGGGCGGTGGCCGACCGGCCGTCGACATCGGCCAGGCCGTTCTGCTGGGCGAGATCGTGTCACCGGGTAACCGTCGCAAGGACGTCATCGACCGGCCGCGGGAGTACGCCGCCGCTGGCGTGCCGTTCTTCCTCCGGGTCGATCTGCGCAACCGGGTGCCGACCATGGTCCTGTTCAAGCTGACCGAGGGGGAATACAGGCCGCTGAGCGCGGCGGCGGCCGGCAGCACCTTCACCATGATCGAGCCGTTCGCGTTCGCCGTCGACCCGGCCGACCTCCTCGACGAGGAGGCACCCGAGGGAGACGAGGAAGCGCCGGAGGGGCAGGTCGACGCCGAGGGCTGAGGCTCCCAGCGGGGGCACAGCGACGGTGCGGAAGAATGGCCCGGTGACTTCGCCCCGGGAACTCGTCCTGCTCGGCTCCACCGGTTCGATCGGCACACAGGCCATCGACATCGTGCGGCGCAACCCGGACCGGTTCCGGGTGGTGGCGCTCGGCGCCGGCGGCGGCAACGTCGAGCTGCTCGCCGCCCAAGCCCTCGAACTGCGCGTCGACGCGGTCGGCGTGGCGAAGGCGTCCGCCGCGCAGGACCTCCAGCTCGCCTTCTACGCCGAGGCGAGCCGGCGCGGCTGGGCCACCGGGGACTTCAAGCTGCCCAAGATCGTGGCCGGCCCGGACGCGATGACCGAGCTGGCGCAGTGGCCCTGCGACGTCGTGCTCAACGGGGTGGTCGGCTCGCTCGGGCTCGCGCCGACCCTGGCCGCGCTGCGCGCCGGGCGTACGCTCGCGCTCGCCAACAAGGAGTCGCTCGTGGCCGGCGGCTCGCTGGTCAGGGCGGCGGTGACGCGGCCGGAGCAGATCGTCCCCGTCGACTCGGAGCACTCGGCGCTGGCGCAGTGCCTGCGCGGCGGCGCCCGGAGCGAGGTGCGGCGGCTGGTCGTCACCGCCAGCGGCGGGCCGTTCCGGGGCAGGCGGCGCGACGAGTTGACGCAGGTCACGCCCGAGCAGGCGCTGGCCCACCCGACCTGGAACATGGGACCGGTCGTCACGATCAACTCCGCCACGATGGTCAACAAGGCGCTGGAGGTGATCGAGGCGCACGAGCTGTTCGACGTGCCGTACGCCGACATCGCCGTGATGGTGCACCCGCAGTCGGTGATCCATTCGATGGTCGAGTTCACCGACGGCTCCACCCTCGCCCAGGCCAGCCCGCCCGACATGCGGCTGCCGATCGCGCTCGGCCTCGGCTGGCCCGACCGGGTCGGTGACGCCGCCGCCGCCGTCGACTGGACGAAGGCCCACACCTGGGAGTTCGCGCCGCTGGACGACGAGGCGTTCCCGGCCGTGGCGCTGGCCAAGGCCGCCGGCGAGGCCGGCCGCTGCCGGCCGGCGATCTACAACGCGGCGAACGAGGAGTGCGTGGCCGCGTTCGTGGCCGGCCGGCTGCCCTTCCTCGGCATCGTCGACACCCTCCGGCGGGTGCTGGACGACGCTCCCGACTTCGACGAACCAGGTACCGTCGAGGACGTGCTCGCGGCGGAGTCGTGGGCGCGCGCGCACGCGCAGGAGATCATCATCGCGGGTTCGGTGGAAGGAGCTTGATGGCGTACCTGCTCGGGGTGGTGCTCTTCGCCCTCGCGATCCTCATCTCGGTGAGCCTGCACGAGGCGGGGCACCTGCTCACCGCCAAGGCGTTCGGGATGAAGGTCACCAAGTACTTCGTCGGATTCGGCCCCACCCTGTGGTCCTTCAAGCGGGGCGAGACCGAGTACGGCGTCAAGGGCATCCCGCTCGGCGGCTTCTGCAAGATCGTCGGGATGACGCCCCAGGACGACGACGTCGACCCGGCCGACGAGCCGCGCGCGATGTGGCGGTTCCCGGTCTGGAAGCGGACGATCGTGATGTCCGCGGGCTCGATCACCCACTTCGCCCTCGCCCTGATCGCCCTCTGGATCATCGCGGTGAGCGCCGGGCTGCCCAACCCGCAGTTCCCCAGCACCGAGGCCGAGATCCGCAAGGAGCCGGCGGTCATCCAGCTGTCGAAGTGCGTGGTCCCGGAGAACACGCTGCGCGAGTGCACCACCGCCGACCCCGCCAGCCCCGCCGCCCAGGCGCAGCTGCGCGACGGCGACCGGATCACCGGGATCAACGGCACGCCGATCAACGACTACGGGCAGCTGCTCACCACCCTGCGCACCCTCAAGCCGGGCGACACGGCGCAGATCGCGTACGTCCGCGACGGCCAGCCGGCCACGACCAGCACGGTGCTCGCGCAGACCCAGCGACCCCCGCTCGACGACCCGAAGGGCCAGGTCGCCGCGGTCGCCGCGCTCGGCGTCGGCCTCGTGCCCAGCACCCCGACGCGGGTGACGTACGGGCCGGTCGGGGCGTTCGGCGCGACCGCCGACTTCACCGGCGACATGGCGGTGAACACCTTCGAGGCGATGAAGCGCATCCCGCAGAAGGTCCCCGCGCTGTGGGCGGCGATCACCGGCGAAGAGCGGGACATCGACACCCCGATCAGCGTGGTCGGCGCCAGCCGGCTCGGCGGCGAGGCCGTCGAGAACGACGCCTGGCTGCTGTTCTTCATGCTCTTCGTCTCGCTGAACTTCTTCATCGGCGTGTTCAACCTGCTGCCGCTGCTGCCCCTCGACGGCGGGCACATCGCCATCGCCTGGTTCGAGCGGGCCCGCTCCTGGCTCTACGCCCGCATCGGCCGCGCCGACCCCGGGCGCGTCGACTACCTCAAGCTCATGCCCCTCACGTACGCGGTGATCCTGATCGGTGGCGTGTTCACGCTGCTGACCATCACCGCGGACGTCGTCAACCCGATCACGCTCTTCTCAAGGTGAGTGCCTGAAGTGACCGCTGTCAGTCTCGGTATCCCCGCCGTACCGCCCCCGCCGCTCGCCCCGCGCCGGGTCAGCCGCCAGATCATGGTCGGTCCGGTCCCGGTCGGCGGGGGCGCGCCGGTGTCGGTGCAGTCGATGACCACCACCCTCACCTCCGACGTCAACGCCACGCTCCAGCAGATCGCCGAGCTGACCGCGTCCGGCTGCCAGATCGTCCGGGTCGCCGTGCCCAGCCAGGACGACGTGGAGGCGCTGCCCGCGATCGCGCGGAAGTCGCAGATCCCGGTGATCGCCGACATCCACTTCCAGCCGAAGTACGTCTTCGCCGCGATCGACGCCGGCTGCGCGGCGGTCCGGGTCAACCCGGGCAACATCCGCCAGTTCGACGACAAGGTCAAGGAGATCGCCAAGGCGGCCGGCGACGCGGGCGTGCCGATCCGGATCGGCGTCAACGCCGGCTCGCTGGACAAGCGGCTGCTCGCCAAGTACGGCAAGGCCACCGCCGAGGCGCTTGTCGAGTCGGCGCTGTGGGAGTGCTCGCTGTTCGAGGAGCACGGCTTCCGTGACATCAAGATCTCGGTCAAGCACAACGACCCGGTGGTCATGATCCGGGCGTACCGCCAGCTCGCCGAGAAGTGCGACTACCCGCTGCACCTCGGCGTCACCGAGGCCGGCCCGGCCTTCCAGGGCACCATCAAGTCGGCGGTCGCCTTCGGCGCGCTGCTGGCCGAGGGGATCGGCGACACGATCCGGGTCTCGCTGTCGGCCCCGCCGGTGGAGGAGATCAAGGTCGGCAACCAGATCCTGGAGTCGCTCGGGCTGCGCGAGCGGGGCCTGGAGATCGTCTCCTGCCCGTCCTGCGGCCGGGCCCAGGTCGACGTCTACAAGCTGGCCGAGGAGGTCACCGCCGGCCTGGAGGGGCTGCCGGTGCCGCTGCGGGTCGCCGTGATGGGCTGCGTCGTGAACGGCCCGGGCGAGGCCCGCGAGGCCGACCTCGGGGTGGCCTCCGGCAACGGCAAGGGCCAGATCTTCGTCAAGGGCAAGGTCGTCAAGACCGTGCCCGAGGCGCAGATCGTGGAGACCCTGATCGAGGAGGCGCTGCGCATCGCCGACGAGATGGGTGCCGAGCTGCCCGAGGAGCTGCGCGGCCTGCTCCCCGGCGCCACCGTCAGCGTGCACTGACCCACCGCGCCGTCGCGCGCCGGCCCCGACCGCCCCCGCCGGCGGCCGGGGCCGGCGCGCTTCCGCCGGGCGTACGCGCCGCGTCCCGTCACGGTGCAGGCGTCCCACTGGTCACTCGACCGGCGCGGCACGGGGCGGATCTGGCAGGCTGGTAGCCGTGCTGACGGTGCCGGTACGCCAACTGGGGGAGTCGGAGCGCCGCGCGGTCGAGCGGCTGCTCGACCTCGACCCGTTCGCGGGCGCGCAGGTCGCCGAGCGGATCACGGCGCGTGGCCTGGCCTGGTGGCGTGCCGAGGGGCGGGTGCTGGGCTACGGCAGCCGCCGCAACCTCGAGTCGATCTGCTGGCTCGGCGGCAACCTGACCCCGGTGCTCGCCACCGAGCCGGCCGTCGCCGCCTACGCCGACCTGCTCGCCGGCGAGGAGCGGCTCTGCTCGTCGATCGTGGGCCGGGCCGACGCGGTGCTCGGCCTCTGGGACCGCCTCTCCGCCGTCTGGGGGCCGGCCCGGGACGTACGCCCCAACCAGCCGTTGCTGGCGACCGACGCGCTGCCGGCGCTGCGGGCGGACCCGCAGGTGCGGCGGGTGCGCGCCAGCGAGGTCGACCGGCTCTTTCCGGCGGCGGTGGCGATGTACACCGAGGAGGTCGGCGTCTCACCGCTCGCCGACGACGGCGGGCGCGGCTACCGGCGGCGGGTCACCGACCTGGTCCGGACCGGGCGGGCGTACGCCCGGTTCGTCGACGGCCGGGTGGTGTTCAAGGCCGAGCTGGCGGTGGTGACCCGCCGGACCGCCCAGGTGCAGGGCGTCTGGGTGGCCCCCGAGTGGCGGGGCCGGGGCATCGCGTCGGCGGCCATGGCGGCGGTGGTTCGCGACGCGCTGCTGCGGGTCGCCCCGACCGTCAGCCTCTACGTCAACGACTTCAACCTGCCGGCCCGCCGGGTCTACGAGCGCTGCGGATTCCGCCCGGTCGGCACGCTCGCCACCGTGCTCTTCTGAGTCACCCTTCGCGGCGTCCGCGCGGGACGGCTCCCGGCCGGCGCGGCCCACGCACCGGCCTCCGGCCAGGTGAACGGCCGGTAAATGCGTTGAGCCGGCCGGCTCCACCGACCAGGCTGGATGCTCCGCCCCGGTCTGCGGAGAAGGGACTCCGTCATGCGTCTGCTCCGGGACATGTGGGCGACCTCGCCCCGCCGGATGGCGATCGTGACCTGCCTGATCGTGCTCGGCGCCGGGGGCCAGGCCGCCGCCGCCGCGCTGGCCGGCCCCGTTCTGGTGCACCGCGCCGCCGGGTTCTTCGCGCTGCTCGCCGTGGCGCTGGTCGCCGCCGTCCTCACCGACCTCGCGGTGAGCCTGCTGATGGCCGGGCTGACCGCCGACTGGTCCGCCGACGTGCGGCGCCGGCTGTGCCGGGTCGCGCTCGGGCAGGACCTGCCGACCCTGGAGACCACCCCGGTCGGCGAGCTGCTCGACCGCATCGACGGCGACGTATACCAGGTCGCCGCTGCGGTGCGCAACCAGGGCGTACGGATCGCGCAGGGCCTCGCCGCGGGTGTGCTGTCGACCGTCGTCGCCCTCGCGGTGTGGTGGCCGGCCGGCCTCGGGATGCTGCTGCTGACCGTGCTGCTGGCCGTCGGCCTGCGCAAGCCCACCGCGCGGATCGGCCCGGCCCGGATGGCCGAGGAGGAGGCCTGGTCCGACCTCGCCGCGGTGATGGAGGAGGCCATCCACGGCCAGGACGACGTACGCACCAGCCTGGCCCGGCCGTACGTGCTGCGCCTCTACGCCCGGCGGGCCGCCGAGGTGCTCAGTCGCGGGGTGCGCGTGTGGCGGATGTCCGCCCAGGTCACCACCGTGGCCGCCGGCGTCATCCGGGTCGGGATCGCGGCCGTGGTGCTCGGCGGCGCGTGGGCGCTGGTCACCGGCCGGGTCGACGGTGCCCGGCTCACCGCGATCTGGCTGCTGGCCATCGGCTTCGGCATGACCGTCGAGCACGTCAGCCGGATGGTCCCCGAACTCCAGTACGCCCTCGGCGCCTGGGGGCGGGTGCAGCTGCTGGCGGGCTCCCGGCAGGAGCCCGTGGGCGGGGCCGCCCCGAACGAGGGCGACCTGGTGGTGCGGGGCCTCACCTTCCGCTACGGGGGTGCCGACGACGGGCGCGGCCCCGCGCTGCACGACGTCGACCTGACCTTCACCCGGGGCCGCTCGTACGCGCTGGTCGGCCGGACCGGCTCCGGCAAGTCCACCCTGGCGAAGGTGCTCACCCGGGCCGTCGACGTGCCGCCCGGCACGGTCTTCCTGGCCGGCGACGACGTGTGCGACCTCGACGTCGAGGCGCTGCGCCGGTGGATCGCCGTGGTGCCCCAGCGCACCGAGATCCTCGCCGGGACCCTCGCCGAGAACGTCGCGCTGTTCGATCCGGACCTGCTCGACGCCGCCGCCCGGGCGCTGCGCGAGCTGGGGCTCGACGGCTGGATCGCCGAGCTGCCCGCCGGGCTGCGGACCCGGCTGGGCGACGGCGGGCACGTGCTCTCGGCCGGGCAGGAGCAGTTGGTCGCCTTCGCCCGGATCCTGGTGCGCGACCCGCACGTGGTGATCCTCGACGAGGCCACCGCCCGCCTCGACCCGGTCACCGAGGCGCGGGTGCAGCAGGCCACCGAGCGGTTGCTGCGGGACCGGATCGGCATCGTCATCGCCCACCGCCTCTCCTCCGTACGCCGCTGCGACGAGGTGGTGGTGATGGCCGACGGCGCGGTCGTGGAGGCCGGGCCGCTGGACTCCTCGGAACGCTTCGCCGAACTGCTCGCCACCAGCCACGCCACCGCGTACGCCCACGCGGCGCCGGGCGGTCGCTCCGGCGGGGTCGACCTGCTGACCGGCCCGTCGGACCCGTGGCCGATCCCCGGCCCGGACGACGCCCTCCCACCGGCGACACCCCCGGTCGGCCCACCGGCCACGCCCTCGGCCGTGCCGCCCGTCGGGGTGCCGGCCGTGCCGCCGGTCGGGGCGGTCCCCGCGACCCCGGCGGAGTCGGCCGGGTCGGCCGACGGCCTGGCGGGTCAGGGCGGGTCCGAAGCCTCCGGGGAGCCGGAGCCGACGTCCCCGCAAGGGCTGCGCGGACTGCGGGAGATCCTGCGGCTGTGCCTCAACGACGCGCGCTACGGGCTGGCCTCGCTGGCGCTGTTCCTGCTGCTCGTGCTCCTCGGGCTGGAGGGGCCGGTGCTGCCGTGGCTCTGGGCGGACGTGGTCGACGGCACCGGCGACCCGTGGCAGCCCGCGCTGGGGATCGTCGTCGGCCTGCTGGTGACCCTGCCGGTGCCGTACCTCAACGGCCTGCGCTTCCCGCAGTGGTGGGTCCGGCAGATGCTGCGGATCAGCCTGCGCCTGGTGCACGGCCAGACCGGACCGCGCCGGGTCAGCCGGCACACGCCGGCGGAGGTGGTGGCCCAGGGCGGCGACACCGAGCGGGTGGTACAGCTCGCCGACAACCTGATGGACCAGGGGCTCTCGCTGGTGCTCCTGGTCACGATGACCGCCGTCACCGGCAGCGTGGTGCCGGGGCTCTTCTTCGCGGGCACGATGCTCGTCTCCGGACTCGCCGCCACGCTGTTCGGCCCCCACCTGGAACGGTCGGCGCGGGCCACCGTCGCGGCGCGGGCCGCGTTCGCCACCGCGCTGGTCTCCTCGCTGTCGGCCGCCCGTACGGTCAAGCTCGCCGGGGCCACCCGCCCGGTGCTGGCCCACCTGGCCGACCTCGACGTGGTGCGCAGCGACCGGCAACGCCGGGAGATCGCCGTGCAGGTCTGGTCCCGCTCGACCCCGTCGCTGGTCAGCGGCCTGCTGCCGATCGGCGCGTGGGCGCTCTTCCTGGCCGGGCAGCTCTCGGCCGGCACCACCCTGGTCGCGGTCGCCACCCTGGCAGCCGCCCGCTGGTTCGCGTGGACGACGGCCTCGCTGATCTCGCAGATCCCGTCGGCGCGGGTGTGGACCCGGCGGACGGTGGCGATGACCGGCGTGGAGGCGTACTCGGCGGCGGTGCCGGGGGTGGAGCTCGGCGCGGGGACGGCCCCGGCGCCCGTCGTGCCGCCCCGGCACCCGCTACGCCGGCTGGAGCTGACCGGCTTCGGCGTCCGGCACACCGACGGGACGGTGGCCGTACGCGACGTCGACCTGACGGTGGAACGCGGCCAGCTGGTGCTGGTCGTCGGCCCGGTCGGCTCGGGCAAGTCGTCGCTGCTGCGGGCGCTGGCCGGCATCGCCCCGCACACCGGGCGGCTGACCTGGAACGGCGACCCCGTCACCGAGCCGGAGCTGTTCCTGCGCCCCCACCAGGTGGGCTACGTCGGCCAGCTGCCCCGGGTGCTCTCCGGCACGGTGGCCGACAACATCACCCTCGGCCACCAGGTGGACGCCGCGGCGGCGGTGTCGACCGCTCAGCTCGACCACGACCTGGCATCGACCGGCGGCGGGCTCGGGCTGCTGATCGGGCACAAGGGCACCCGGCTCTCGGGCGGGCAGTTGCAGCGCCTCGCGCTGGCCCGGGCGCTCGCCCCCCGTACCGAGCTGCTGGTGGCCGACGACGTGTCCTCGGCGCTGGACGTCACCACCGAGCTGGCGCTGTGGCAGGCGCTGCGCGAGCACGGCGTGACCGTGGTGGGGTCGACCTCGAAGCGCGCCGCCCTGGTCCGGGCCGACCACGTCGTGGTCCTCCAGTCCGGCACGGTCGCCGCCCAGGGCCCCTGGCGCGACCTGGAACCCCACTGGTCCCACCTGGCCGGCTGACCCCGGCCCGGCCCCACCTGGGCGGGGCCGGGGATCGGGGGTCAGGTGGCGCGGGCGTACTGGGCGGGCCAGGTGGGGGTGGCGCCGAGCTTGGCGGCGGCCCGGTGCGGCCAGTACGGGTCCCGCAGGAGTTCCCGCCCGAGCAGGACCAGGTCGGCGTCGCCGGACGCGACGATCTCCTCGGCCTGCTCCGGCTCGACGATCAGGCCGACCGCGCCGGTGGCCACGCCCGACTCCCGGCGTATCCGGGCGGCCAGCGGCACCTGGTAGCCCGGGCCGACCGGGACGGTCGCAGTGGCCGACGCGCCGCCCGAGGAGCAGTCGACCAGGTCCACCCCGGCGGCGGCCAGTTCGCCGGCGAGCACCACGCTGTCCTCGGCCGTCCAGCCCGTCGGCTCCCAGTCGGTGGCCGAGATGCGGGTCAGTACGGGCACGTCCTCGCCGACCGCCGCACGGACCGCCCGCGCCACCTCCAGGGTGAGCCGCATCCGGCCGGAGCGGTCCCCGCCCCAGCCGTCGTCGCGGTGGTTCGTCAGCGGGGAGAGGAACTCGTGCAACAGGTAGCCGTGCGCGGCGTGGATCTCCACGGCCGCGAACCCGGCGTCGACCGCCCGGCCGGCCCCCGCCGCGAACGCCTCGACGACGCCGGCGATGCCCGCCTCGTCCAGCGCGGTCGGCACCCGGTAGTCGGGCACGAACGGCGCGGACCCCGGGCCGACCGGGGTCCAGCCGCCCTCGGCGTCGGGCACCCCGCCCCGCCGGGACGCCCACGGGTGGTACGTCGAGGCCTTGAACCCGGCGTGCGCGAGCTGCACGACCGGCACCGCGCCGTGCGCGGCGACGAAGGCGGTCACCGGCCGCCAGGCGTCGACGTGCGCCCCGGACCAGAGCCCGGTGTCCTGGGGGCTGATCCGCCCCTCGGGCAGCACGGCGGTGGCCTCGGTCATCACCAGACCCGCGCCGCCGACCGCGCGGGCGCCCAGGTGCACCAGGTGCCAGTCGGTGGGCAGGCCGTCCGGGCCGGCGGTGTACTGGCACATCGGCGCCAGGGCGATCCGGTTGGGCAGGGTCACGCTGCGCAGGGTCAGCGGGGTGAACAGGACACTCATGCGGTCATCCTCTCGGACGCGGGGAGGACCCCGGGGCGGGGTCCTCCCCGACTCGTCGGTCGCGCCGGGCGGCTCAGGCAGGGAGGGGGCTCAGCTCCTCGGAGCGGCGCGGGCCGTCGCCGTCGGCGTCCGCCGGGGCGAGCGGCGACCGCCGGCCCGCCGAGTCGTACGCGGCCCGGTCCAGGGTGCCCTCGCGGGCGGCGACGATCGTCGGCACCAGCGCCTGGCCGGCGACGTTGGTGGCGGTGCGGATCATGTCCAGGATCGGGTCGATCGCCAGCAGCAGACCGGCGCCGGCCAGCGGCAGGCCCAGCGTGCTCAGCGTCAGGGTGAGCATCACGATCGCGCCGGTCAGGCCGGCGGTGGCGGCCGAGCCGACCACCGAGACGAAGGCGATCAGCAGGTAGTCGGTGACGCCGAGGTCCACCCCGAAGACCTGGGCGACGAAGATCGCGGCCAGCGCCGGGTAGATCGCCGCGCAGCCGTCCATCTTCGTGGTGGCGCCGAACGGCACCGCGAAGGAGGCGTACTCGCGGGGGACGCCGAGGCGCTCGACCGAGCGCTGGGTCACCGGCATCGTGCCCACCGAGGAGCGGGAGACGAACGCCAGCTCGATCGCGGGCCAGGCGCCGGCGAAGAAGCGCAGCGGGTTGAGCCGGCCGGCGCCCACCAGCAGCAGCGGGTAGACCACGAAGAGCACGATCGCGCAGCCGACGTAGACGGCGGTGGTGAACTTGGCGAGCGGGGCGACCAGGTCCCAGCCGTACGAGGCGACGGCGTTGCCGATCAGGCCGAGGGTGCCGATCGGGGCGAGCCGGATGACCCACCACAGGGCCTTCTGGACGATCTCCAGCAGCGCGCGGTTGATCGCCACGAACGGCTCCGCGGGCTCGCCGAGCAGCAGCGCCGCCGCGCCGACGACGAGGGCCAGGAAGACGATCTGGAGCACGTTGCCGTCGACGAACGCGCCGACCGGGTTGGTCGGCACGATGCCGGTGAGGAAGTCGGTCCACGAGCCGGTCCTCGTGGGCGCGGTGGCGCCGGCGGTGTCGAGGGTGACGCCGCGGCCCGGGTCGGTGAGCAGGCCGAGCCCGATGCCGACGCCCACCGCGATCAGCGCGGTGACGCCGAACCAGAGCAGGGTCTTCAGGGCCAGCCGGGCGGCGTTGGCCACCCCGCGCAGGCTGACCACGCTGACCACGATGGCGGTGAAGACCAGCGGCGGTACGGCCAGCTTGAGCAGCTGGACGAAGAGGCCGCCGACGGTGTCGAGGGTGCTGGTGAGCCAGCTCAGGTCGTTGGCACGGGCGAGGAAGCCGAGCGCCACGCCGAGGACGAGGCCGAGCAGGATCTGCACGGAGAAGGGGATCTTGCGCAGGGCGGAAGCCATGAGGGTGTGTCCCTGGGTCTGGAGGTCGGAACGGGCAGCGTCAGGAGAGCGGCTGCGCCGGACAGACGCCGCTGGCCTGCAGTCGGAGGTCGACATACAGGCGCACGGTCAGGTGCCAGACGTTGGTCATCGCCGCCGAGGATAACGCCGGCCGTCGATGCTCCGGAAGGAGTCCCCGCGGTGACGCTCCTTACACCAGATGTAAGGAAGGGGCCCTTCCTCTACCGCAGGCGTTAACAAGGGGCCCTTCCTCACCGGCGGAGGGCGACGGCGGTCGCGGCGGCCGTGCCCCACAGGACGGCCACCAGCAGCAGCAGCCGCTCCAGCACGGCGATCAGGCCGCCGCGCCCCACGAAGAGCATGGCCACGGCGGTCGCGCCCGCCAGCGGCAGGGCCGCCGCCAGGGCCACCGCGGCCAGTCGACGCAGCGCCGGCGGCGCGGCCCGGGTGAGCATGATCGCCAGCATCGCGAGGACCACCGCGGCCACCGCGAGGATGCTCGCCGCGCCGTGCACCAGGTCCGCCGTGGTCGCCTGCTCGAACGGCGGCAGCGGGCAGCCGGCGCTGCACGTGACCGCCCCGGAGACCAGCGCGAAGACGCTCCCGGCCGCGAGCAGCCCGGCCGCCGCCCGCAGCACCGGGGGCAGCGCCGCCGCGAGCAGCAGCAGCCCGGCCGCCAGGGCGAAGACCCCGATCCGGTACGCCGGGGCGTACGCGCTGTCGGTGACGCCCGCCTCGCTGACGTACCCGGTCAGGCCCGGCCCCGGACCGGCGACCACGGCGACGGTCACCGCGACCGCGCCCGCGACGACGCAGGCGGCGGAGGCCGACGCGGCGGCGGCCCGGGGCGCGGCGGTACGCGGGTCGGCCCGGCGCGGCTCAGCCACGCCCGTGCGGCGTGGTCCAGCCGGAGGTGTCGGGGCCGAGCGGGACGATCCCCGTCGGGTTGATCGCCGCGTGGGTGCCGTAGTAGTGCCGCTTGATGTGGTCGAAGTCGACCGTCTCGCCGAAGCCCGGCGTCTGGAACAGGTCCCGCGCGTACGCCCAGAGCACCGGCAGTTCGGTGAGCTTCTGCCGGTTGCACTTGAAGTGCCCGTGGTATGCCACGTCGAAGCGGACCAGGGTGGTGAAGAGCCGCACGTCGGGCTCGGTGATCACGTCGCCCATCAGGTAGCGCCGGCCCGCCAGCCGCGCGGAGAGCGCGTCGAGCCGGGCGAACAGCGCCGTGAACGCCTCGTCGTACGCGGCCTGCGAGGTGGCGAAGCCGCACCGGTAGACCCCGTTGTTGACGTCCCGGTGGATCTCCGCCATCAGCGCGTCGATCTCCGGGCGGAGTTCGACCGGGTAGAGGTCCGGCGCCCCCGGCCCGTGCAGGCCCCGCCACTCGGTGGACAGGTCCAGGGTGAGCTGCGGATAGTCGTTCGTGACCACCCGGCCGGTGCGCGTGTCGACCAGCGCCGGCACCGTGACCCGCCCGGTGTAGTCGGGGTCGGTGGCCAGGTACGCCTCGGAGAGGAAGCCGATGCCGAGCACCGGGTCGAACCCGTCGGGGTCGAGGGCGAACCGCCAGCCCCGCTCGTCGCGGATCGGGTCGACCGTGCCGAGGGAGATCGCGTCCTGGAGGCCGAGCAGGCCACGCACGATCCGGGCCCGGTGCGCCCACGGGCAGGCCCGGCACCAGATCAGCCGGTAGCGGCCCGACTCCAGCGGCCACCGGCCCTGCGCGTCCGGCCCGCCGCCGGGCGGGGAGTCGGAGTCCGGGGTGACCCGACCGGTGAACCGGTTGGGCTGGCGGACGAACTCGCCGCCGCCACTGGTCTCTGCGCTGAACTGGGCCCGGGCCATGCCGCCAACCTATCCGCTGCGCGCGCGGATATCCTGGCGGCCGGGCGTCCCCGCGACCCGGAACCGCCCCGCCCCCGCCCCTTCCCACCCCCCGAAGGATCGCGCTGATGACCGTGGCATACCTGGTGGCCGGTGTCCGCACCCCGATCGGCCGCTACGCCGGCGCCCTCGCCGGCGTCCGCCCCGACGACCTGGCCGCGCACGTGATCCGCGAACTGGTCGCCCGACACCCGTCGGTGGACTGGGCGCGGGTGGACGACGTGATCCTGGGCTGCGCCAACCAGGCCGGCGAGGACAACCGCAACGTGGCCCGGATGGCGGCGCTGCTCGGCGGGCTGCCCGAGGAGGTGCCCGGCAGCACGGTCAACCGGCTCTGCGGCTCCGGCCTGGACGCCCTCGCCACCGCGGCCCGCTCCGTCGTGGCCGGCGAGGCGGACCTCGTGGTGGCCGGCGGGGTGGAGAGCATGAGCCGCGCCCCGTTCGTGATGCCGAAGGCGACCACCCCGTTCTCCCGCACCGCCGAGGTCTACGACACCACCATCGGCTGGCGGCTGGTCAACCCGCTGATGGAGAAGCACTGGGGCATCGACTCCATGCCGGAGACGGCGGAGAACGTCGCCGCCGCGTACGGCGTCGGCCGCGCCGAGCAGGACGAGTTCGCGTACCGGTCGCAGCAGCGGGCCGCGAAGGCGCAGGCCGACGGCCGCTTCGCCGAGGAGATCGTGGGAGTGACCGTGCCGGCGGGGCGGCGCGAGACCAGGCTCGTCGAGGTCGACGAGCACCCCCGGGAGACCTCGCTGGAGAAGCTCGCCGCGCTGCCCACCCCGTTCCGCGAGGGCGGCACGGTGACCGCCGGCAACTCGTCGGGTGTCAACGACGGCGCGGTGGCGCTGCTGGTCGCCTCCGAGGCCGCCGTGGCCCGCTACGGCCTCACCCCGCTGGCCCGGGTCGCCGGCGCCGCCGCGGCCGGCGTACCGCCGCGGGTGATGGGCGTCGGGCCGGTGCCGGCCACCCGGAAGCTGCTCGACCGCCTCGGCCTCGGCCTCGACGCGGTCGACGTGATCGAGCTGAACGAGGCGTTCGCCGCGCAGTCCGTCGCGGTGCTGCGCGAGCTGGGCCTGCCGACCGACGCCGAGCACGTCAACCCGAACGGCGGGGCCATCGCGCTCGGGCACCCGCTCGGCGCCAGCGGCGCCCGGCTGGCGCTGACGGCCGCGCTCGAGCTGCGCCGCCGGGGCGGCCGGCGGGCGCTGGCCACCATGTGCGTCGGCGTGGGGCAGGGCATCTCGCTGCTGCTGGAGTCCGCCGGCTGACCCGGGGTCGGCCAGGGCCGCCGCCGCTGTCCGCCCGGTCCGGGGGCTCCGATGCCGTGGGCGACGAAGGCTCGTCACCGGCGGGGGCGGAGCCGTGCCGGCGGGCGAGCAGGGCCGTGACGGACATCCGACGGGCCGACGAAGTGGGTCATGGGACCTCCCGGAGCCGGCAGTACGCGGCCTAGAGTGGTGAGCACCACACGACCCGCGGGTCGGCCGGTGCCTCGCGTACCCCCACGTGACCGCGGCACCGGCTCCCTCCCGCACCGCGGCGACGACCATGAGGTGCAGCAGTGCAGATGCCGGACGGACTTCCCGCCGAGATCGACCTCACCCGCCCGAGCGCGGCCCGGGTGTACGACTACTTCCTCGGCGGGGCGCACAACTTCGAGATCGACCGGCAGCTCGCCGAGCAGATCGCCGCCATGACCCCGAACCTGGCGGCGACCATGCGCGCCGGCCGGGAGTTCCTGCGTCGCGCCGTACGCACGCTGCTCGACGCCGGCATCGACCAGTTCCTCGACATCGGCTCCGGCATCCCCACCGTGGGCAACGTGCACGAGGTCGCCCAGACGGCCAATCCGAAGGCCCGGGTGGTCTACGTCGACATCGACCCGGTCGCGGTGGCGCACAGCCGGGAGCTGCTCGCCGGCGACGAGCTGACCGGGGTGATCCACGGCGACCTGCGTGAGCCGGAGCGGATCCTGGCCGCGGCCCGTGACCTCGGGCTGCTCGACTTCAGCCGGCCGCTGGGCATCCTGCTCGCCGGGGTGGTGCACTTCGTCCGGGACGCCGACCGCCCCGGCGAGATCCTGGCCACCCTCCGGGCCGCCGCTGCTCCGGGCAGCCACCTGGTCGTCTCACACTCCACGTTCGAGGACCAGCCGCAGGAGATGCTCGACGCGCAGCGCCTCTCGGCGCGTACCGACACCGAGATCACGTTGCGCTCCCGGGCCGAGGTGACGAGCTTCTTCGGCGACTGGACGCTCCTGGAGCCGGGTGTGGTGCACATGCCGCTGTGGCGCCCCGACTCGCCTTCCGACGTCGACGAGCACCCGGAGCGGTTCGGCGCCTTCGGCGGCGTCGCCCGGTACGACCAACCCACCGCCTGAGCCCATGGCCGCCGTCCCGGAGCCCGGCGGCGACGACCTCAGCCGGTCGGGCGCCCAGTGGTATGCGGCCGAGTGGGCCAGGGCGGTGCGCCGGCTCGGTTTCGTGCCGCTCAGCGCGGCGGAGACCGAGCGCCTGCTGCACCTGCACACGGTCCGGCTGGCCCAGGCCCTGCTCGCCGAGCCCTTCTCGCCCCTGCCGGCCGAGGAGGTGGGGCGCGCGCTGGTCGAGGAGCACCTGACCGAACCCCGGGTGCTCGACTGGTCGGTGCGGGCCCTCGGCGACCGGTTCGCCGCCCGGGTGGTGCCGGGCCGGGCCCACCGGGACGGGACGGCGCAACGGGTCGCGGCGTTGCAGGGCGGACTCGCCGCCGGCTTCGCCCGCGCCCTGCGCGACCGCACCTTCGCGCAGCAGGAGCGGATCGCCCGCTCGGCCTGGCAGGCCCGCGACGACGTGGAGCAGGCCCTGCGCGACAGCGAGGCCCGGTTCCGGGCCGTCTTCGTGGGGGCGGCCACGGGGATCGGCATCGCCGGTGTCGACGGCCAGATCATCGACGTCAACCAGGCGTTCGCGGACATGCTCGGCTACTCCATCGAGGAGCTGCGCCAGACCAATGTGGCCGCACTGTTCCACCCCGACGACGCGGCCGGGATGTGGGAGCTCTACCAGGAGCTGATCGAGGGCAAGCAGGACCGGGCCCGGGTGGAGAAGCGCTACTACCGCAAGGACGGCAGCGTGGTCTGGACGGACCTGTCCGTCTCGCTGATCCGCCACGACGACGGCCGGCCCCGGTTCACCGTCGCGATGATCGAGGACATCACCGAGCGGCACGAACTCCAGCAGCGGCTGCGCTTCCAGGCGCTGCACGACCCGCTCACCGGCCTGCCCAACCGGACGCTGTTCTTCGAGACGCTGAGCCGGGTCTTCGACGTCGCCGACGCGGCCCGACGGGTCGGGGTCTGCTTCCTCGACCTGGACGGCTTCAAGGCGGTCAACGACAGCCTCGGCCACGACCTCGGCGACCGGCTGCTCGTGGTGATCGCCAAGCGGCTGGCCGACTGCGTCGCGGGCCGCGGCCACCTCGTCGCCCGGATGGGCGGGGACGAGTTCGTCATCCTGGTCGACGACGGCGCCGGGATCGACGACGCGGTGGGTGTCGCCGAGCTGGCCCTGGCCGCGGTCTCCGCCCCGGTCCACATCGGCGAGCAGCAGCTCGCGGTGTCGGCGAGCGTCGGGATCGTCGAGTGCCCGGTCGGCGGGACGAGCGCGTTGGAGCTGATGAAGGCCGCCGACACCACGCTCTACTGGGCGAAGGCGGAGGGCCGGGGCCGGTGGGCGGTCTACGACCCGGAGCGCGGCGCCCGGGACATTGCCCGCTCCGCCCTGGCCGCCGGGCTGCCGGCGGCGCTGGACCGGGGCGAGTTCGTCGTGCACTACCAGCCGATCGTGTCCCTGGTCGAGGGCTCGATGCTGGCCGTGGAGGCGCTGGTCCGGTGGCAGCACCCGGAGCTGGGGCTGATCGGGCCGGACCGGTTCATCGGGCTCGCCGAGGAGACCGGCCTGATCGTCCGGCTCGGCGAGTGGGTGCTGCGGCAGGCCTGCCGGGACGCGGAGGCGTGGCGGCGCGAGTTCCCCCGGGCGCAGCTGGTGGTCAGCGTCAACCTGGCCGCCCGGCAGGCCGACGACCCGGGGATCGTGGACACCGTGGCCGACGTGCTGGCCTCCACCGGGCTGCCGGCGGATCTGCTGCAACTGGAGCTGACGGAGAGCGCGGTGATGGGCACCGCCGGGGAGCCGCTGCGGTCGCTGCACCGGCTGGCCGCCCTCGGCGTACGGATGGCGATCGACGACTTCGGCACCGGCTACTCCAACCTGGCGTACCTGCGTCGGCTGCCGATCCACTGCCTCAAGCTGGCCGGGCCGTTCGTCGAGGGCATCCGGGGTGAGGACGCCGAGGCGGCGCCCGACCACCGGGACGAACGGATCGTGGACGCGCTGGTGCGGCTGGCGCACGCGCTGGAGCTGTGGGTGACCGCCGAGGCGGTGGAGACCGGGGTACAGGCCGAGCGGCTGCGCGCGCTGCGCTGCGACACCGGGCAGGGCCGGTTCTTCGGCCCGCCCGCACCGGCGGCGGAGATCACCGCCCGGCTACGTGGCGACGACGACCGGGGAGCGACGGCATGAGCCTGACGGACAGCGAGGCGGCGGTCGCCGTACTCGCCGGGTTGGCGATCCTCGCCGGGCTCGCCGGGGTGGTGGTGCCCGGCCTGCCGGCGCTGCCGCTGTGCTGGGGCGGGGTGCTGGTCTGGGCGATCTTCGGCGGCGCCGGCCCCGGCCGCTGGGCGGTGCTCGCCGCCGCGACCGTGGTCGCCGCGGGCGGCACCGTCGTCAAGTACGCCTGGCCGGGGCGGAACCTGAAACGCACCGGGGTGCCCACCTCGTCGCTGCTCGCCGGTGGCCTGCTGGGCCTGGTCGGCTTCTTCGTGGTCCCGGTGATCGGGCTGGTGCTCGGCTTCGTCGGCGGGGTGTGGGCGGCGGAGCGGCTGCGGCTGGGCGACTCCCGGCTGGCCTGGCCGGCGACGAAGCAGGCGGTCGCGGCGGCCGGCCTGTCCATGCTTGTCGAGTTCCTCGCCGGTCTGCTCGTCGCCGCGCTCTGGGTCGCCGGGCTGCTGCTCGCCTGAGCCGACGCGGGCGGCCGCGCCGGATCGAGCCGGTGCGGTGCGTGCCGCTTGCTCCGACGGAATCGGTGCGGTGCGGTGCGGATCGGACCTGTACGGGCCGGGCCGGTCGCTCGGTTCGAGCCGATGCGGGTGCGGTGCGCGCGGCGCGGGGCGGGCGTCGGGTACGGCGCAGCGCCGTACGGTGAGAGAGAGGTGACGTGCCCCGCGCCGCCGCGTGCCGGGCGGTCCGAGCGCCCGGCGGTGGCCCGTCGCGATCGGGCCTGGTCACGGCCTCAAGCATGCGGTCCACGAGCCGGCACGGCAACGTAATTTGCCGGCTCGGCCGGCCTGCCGACCCGCGGGCGCTGGCCGTGCCGGCCGGGGCCGGTCGGGCAGGGCGACGGCGGCTGCCGGGTCCGGCGGCTGCGCTGCGAGGCGGGCCCGGGTGCGTGCCGGGGCGGTTGCCGGGATGCCGGGCGGGGCATTGACGGTCGACCGGTTCAGCCAGTAGACCTTGGTGATGGAGGCCCGCCGATGAGGAAAGCTCCGCTCACGTTGGAACAGCTGCGGGTCGCCGTCGCAGAGGATGAGATCGACACCGTGGTGCTGGCCCTGGTCGACATGCAGGGCCGGTTGCAGGGCAAGCGGTTCCACGCGCCCTACTTCCTCGACCAGGTGGCCGCGCACGGCAGCGAGGGCTGCAACTACCTGCTGGCCGTCGACGTCGACATGAACACGGTCGACGGGTACGCGATGTCGAGCTGGGAACGCGGCTACGGCGACTTCGCCATGGTGCCGGACTTCGACACGCTGCGCCGGGTGCCCTGGCAGCCGGGCAGCGCGCTGCTCCTGGCCGACCTGGCCTGGCTGGACGGGTCCCCGGTGGTCGCCTCGCCCCGGCAGATCCTACGCCGGCAGCTCGACCGGCTGGCCGCGCACGGGCTGACCGCGTACGCCGGCACCGAGCTGGAGTTCGTGCTGTTCCGCGACTCGTACGAGGAAGCCTGGCAGCGCGGTTACCGGGACCTGACCCCGGCCAACCAGTACAACGTGGACTACTCGCTGCTCGGCACCGCCCGGGTGGAGCCGCTGCTGCGCCGCATCCGGCGGGAGATGGCCGGGGCGGGGCTCACCCCGGAGAGCGCGAAGGGGGAGTGCAACCTCGGCCAGCACGAGATCGCCTTCCGCTACGACGAGGCGGTGGCCTGCGCCGACCACCACGTGATCTACAAGAACGGGGCGAAGGAGATCGCCGCCCAGGAGGGCATGTCGATCACCTTCATGGCCAAGCCGAACGCGCGCGAGGGCAACTCCTGCCACATCCACTTCTCGCTGCGCGACGCCGACGGCCGCTCGGCGATGCTCGGCGACGGGCCGGCGCACCTGTCGACGACCGGGCAGCGGGTGCTGGCCGGGCTGCTGGCCACGATGCGCGAGTTCAGCCTCCTGTTCGCCCCGAACATCAACTCGTACAAGCGCTACCAGCCCGGGTCGTTCGCACCCACCGCGCTGCGCTGGGGCACGGACAACCGCACCTGCGCGCTGCGGCTGGTCGGGCACGGGCAGGGCATGCGGGTGGAGAACCGGGTGCCGGGGGCGGACGTGAACCCGTACCTGGCGATCGCGGCACTCGTCGCCGGCGCGGTGCACGGCATCGAGCGGGAGCTGGCACTGGGCGAGGAGTGCACCGGCAACGCGTACGACGATCCGGCCGCCGACCGGGTCCCCGGCACGCTCCGCGACGCCCTGGCGCTCTGGGAGGGCTCGACGGTGGCTGCCGAGGCGTTCGGCGACGAGGTGACGGCCCACTACGCCAACCAGGCGCGCATCGAGCTGACGGCCTTCGACGCCGCCGTGACGGACTGGGAGCTGATCCGTGGCTTCGAACGCCTCTGACGGAGGGGAGGGGTCGGGGTTGAGTGAGGTGGTGGATCCGAGTACCGGGGAGGTCGTGGGGGGCGTGCCCGCCACGTCGGTCGGGGAGGTCGACGCGGCGATCGCGCGGGCGGACGCGGCCTTCCGGCGCTGGCGGGCGGTGGCGCCGGGGGAGCGGGCGCGGGTGTTGCGGCGGTTCGCGGCGGTGGTCGACGCGCACCTGGAGGAGCTGGCGCGGCTGGAGGTGCGCAACTCCGGGCACACCATCGGCAACGCGCGGTGGGAGGCGGGCAACGTCCGCGACGTCCTCGACTACTACGCGGGCGCGCCCGAGCGGCTGACCGGGCGGCAGATCCCGGTGCCGGGCGGGCTGGACGTGACGTTCCACGAGCCGCTCGGCGTGGTCGGCGTGATCGTGCCCTGGAACTTTCCGATGCCGATCGCCGCGTGGGGCTTCGCGCCGGCGCTCGCGGCCGGCAACACCGTGGTGCTCAAGCCCGCCGAGCTGACCCCGCTGACGGCGCTGCGCCTGGCGGAGCTGGCGCGCGAGGCGGGCGTACCCGACGACGTGTTCACCGTGCTGCCGGGCGCCGGGTCCGTGGTGGGGGAGCGGTTCGTCACCCACCCCGCCGTCCGCAAGGTCTGCTTCACCGGTTCCACGGAGGTGGGCACCCGGATCATGGCCGGCTGCGCCGCGCAGGTGAAACGGCTGACCCTGGAGCTGGGCGGCAAGAGCGCCAACCTCGTCTTCGCCGACGCGGACCTGGAGCGGGCGGCGGCCACCGCCCCGTACGCCGTCTTCGACAACGCCGGCCAGGACTGCTGCGCCCGGTCGCGGATCCTGGTCCAGCGGCCGGTGTACGACCGGTTCCTGGAACTGCTCGAACCGGCGGTACGCGCGCTGCGGGTGGAGGACCCGTCCCGGGAAACCGCCGAGATGGGCCCGTTGATCTCCGCCGCCCAGCGGGACCGGGTGGCCGGGTACGTCGACGGGGCGAAGATCGCCTTCACCGGCTCCCGCCCCGACGGCCCCGGCTTCTGGTACGCCCCGACGGTGCTGCTCGCCGAATCGACAGCGGACCGGCACTGGCGGGAGGAGATCTTCGGCCCGGTCGTCTCGGTGTTCCCGTTCGACGACGAGGCCGACGCGATCCGCCTCGCCAACGACACCGAGTACGGCCTCTCCGGCTCGGTCTGGACCCGGGACGTGGGCCGGGCGGTGCGGGTGGCGCGGGCCGTGGAGGCGGGCAACCTCAGCGTCAACTCGCACTCCTCGGTGCGCTACTGGACGCCGTTCGGCGGGATGAAGCGTTCCGGGCTGGGCCGCGAGCTGGGCCCCGACGCGCTGCACGCCTTCACGGACGTCAAGAACGTGTTCATCGCGACGGAGGAGTGATCAGGTGCGGGGTCGACTTGAGGACCGGGTGGCCGTGGTCACCGGAGCGGGCAGCGGGATCGGGCTGGCCACCGTGCGGCGGTTCGCCGCCGAGGGGGCCCGGGTGGTCTGCGTGGACGTCGACGCGGAGGCGGGTGGGCGGGCCGCCGAGGAGGTCGGCGGCGAGTTCGTCGCCACCGACGTCGCCGACGAGGCGGCCGTACGGGACCTCTTCGACGGCGTGGCCGAGCGGCACGGGCGCATCGACGTGGCGTTCAACAACGCCGGCATCTCCCCGCCGGATGACGACTCCATCCTGACCACGGGACTGGACGCCTGGGAGCGCGTGCTGCGGGTCAACACCACGAGCGTCTACCTCTGCTGCAAGCACGTCATCCCGCACATGCGCCGGCAGGGCAAGGGCTCGATCATCAACACCGCGTCGTTCGTGGCCCTGATGGGGGCGGCCACCTCGCAGATCGCGTACACGGCGAGCAAGGGCGGGGTGCTGGCGATGACCAGGGAGCTGGGCGTGCAGTTCGCCCGGGAGGGCATCCGCGTCAACGCGCTCTGCCCCGGCCCGGTCGCCACCCCGCTGCTGCTGGAGCTCTTCGCCGCCGACCCGGAGCGGGCCGCCCGCCGGCTGGTGCACGTGCCGATGGGGCGGTTCGGAGAGCCGGAGGAGATCGCCGCCGCGGTGGCGTTCCTGGCCAGCGACGACTCGTCCTTCATGACCGCCGCGCAGTTCGTCGTGGACGGCGGCATCACCGGCGCGTACGTCACCCCGCTGTGAGCCGGCCACTGATCGGGATCACCGCGTACGTCGAGCCGGTCGGCTGGGGGGTGTGGCGGGACGTGCCGGCGGTGCTGCTGCCCGAGGCGTACGTCCGGGCGGTCACCGCGGCCGGGGGCCGGGCGGTGGTGCTGCCCCCGGACGACCGCGACGCGGACGTGCTGCGGGTGCTCGACGGGCTGGTCCTGGCCGGCGGCGCGGACGTCGACCCGGCCCGGTACGGCCAGCCGCCGGCGCCCCGCACGGAGAGCCGGCCCGGCCGCGACGCGGGCGAGCTGGCCCTGCTCACCGCGGCGCTCGACACCGACCTGCCGGTGCTCGGGGTCTGCCGGGGGATGCAACTGCTCGCCGTCGCCGCCGGTGGGGCGCTGCACCAGCACCTGCCGGACCTGGTGGGGCACGACCTGCACCGCCCCGCCCCCGGCGTCTACGGCGGGCACGGCGTGCGGTTCGCCCCGGGCAGCCTGGCCGCGACGGTGATGGCCGGGGTGGACCGGGTCAACTCCTACCATCACCAGGCGGTGGCCGACCCGGGCCGGCTGGCGGTGACCGGCTGGTCCGACGACGGGGTGGTCGAGGCGGTCGAGGATCCGCATCGGCCCTTCCTGCTGGGCGTGCAGTGGCACCCGGAGAACGAGCCCGATCCGCGACCCATCGCCGCCCTGGTCCGGGCCGCCCGGGAAGGCCGGGTCGGCCCGGCGCGCCGGTGACGCACCCCCCTCCACCGCCGCCGCGGGCGGGTGGGGGTGTCGCACATCACAGCCGCCTCCCGGGGTGGTGCCCGCCCGGGGCCGTATCGTCCCGTGCACGGGACTGAAATGCCGCGCTGGTCCAGATTCGGGTGACCAGCCGTCCTGTGTGGACCCGGCCCCGCGACGGCGCGTCCGGGGGATGGCGGCCCGGTGCGGCGGACATGAACAGCGCACGACGGGCGGTATGCGTTACGTTGCTCGTCCGTCGGGGTACCAAGCGGGGCAGGGCCGGTCGGATCACCGGACCGAGGCGGTGACGGCCGGAGCGGGAGGAACTATGAGCTCGGCCCAGGGGGGCGTGGACGAGGGTTGCCCGTCCGAGGTGGGCCAGCAGGTTGATCTTCCCCCGTTGCTGGCCGCCGCCTTCGCCGGCGGCGGCGAGATGGGCGGGTTGATGGGCCGCCTCGACTGGTCCGCCCACCCGCTCGGCACCCCCGACCGGTGGCCGCCGGCGCTCTGCTCGGCGATCGGCCTCATGCTCGCCTCCAGCGCGCAGATCGTCATGTTCTGGGGCGAGGACGAACTCGCCTTCTACAACGACGCCTACCGCCCCACGATCGGCGGCAAGCACCCGGACGTGCTGGGCCAGCCGGCCCGCGAGCACTGGGCGGAGACCTGGAGCGTGCTCGGGCCGCTGCTGGAGGGCGTCCGGCGGGGCGGCCGGTCGTACCGGGCGCAGGACCACCCCTTCCCGCTCGACCGGCGCGGCTTCCTGGAGGAGACGTACTTCGACGTCTCCTACGACCCGATCCTGGCCGCCGACGGCACCGTCGCCGGCGTCTTCTGCATCGTCAACGAGACCACGGGCCGGGTGGTCGGCGAGCGCCGGCTGCGACTGCTGGCCGAGCTGGGCACCGACCTGGCAGAGGTGGACAGCCGGCCCGAGCTGGGCCGGGTCGCGGCGGCGGTGCTCGACCGGCACCGGCCGGACGTGCCGTTCTCGCTGGTGTACCTGTCCGACGAGGCCGGCAACCTGGCCCTGACCGGGTGCGGCGGCGTCGGCCCACGGGCGGTCGCCACGCCCCCGCCGGCGCGGCTCGCCGAGGTCACCGCCGCCGGCACCGCCGTCACCGTCGCCGTCACGGACCTGCTCACCGAGGCTCCGGCCGACGCGACCGGTGAGGCGCTGGTGCTGCCGGTCACCGCCGGGAACGAGACCGTGGGCGCGCTGGCCGTCGGCGTCGCCCGCCGCCAGCCGCTCACCGAGGAGTACCGGGACTTCTTCGACCTGGTCGCCGCGCAGCTCTCCCGGGCCGTCGGGCGGCAGCAGGCGTACGAGCAGGAACGCACCCGCGCCGCCGAGCTGGCCGCCCTGGACCGGGCCAAGACCAACTTCTTCGCCAACGTCAGCCACGAGTTCCGCACCCCGCTGACCCTGGTGCTCGGTCCGCTGGAGGACCTGCTGGCCGACCCGGCGCTGCCGGAGGCGTACACCGAACGGCTCACCACCATGCACCGCAACGCGCTGCGGCTGCTCAAGCTGGTCAACACGGTGCTCGACTTCTCCCGGCTGGAGTCCGGGCGGCTGGCCGCCCGCTACCAGCCCACCGACCTCGCCGACTACACCGCCCGCCTGGCCAGCACGTTCCGGTCGGCCACCCAGCGGACCGGGCTGCGCCTGGTCGTGGACTGCCCGCCGCTGCCGGCGCCGGTCTTCGTGGACCGGGACATGTGGGAGAAGGTCGTCCTCAACCTGGTCTCGAACGCGGTGAAGTTCACCTTCGACGGCGAGATCCGGGTGCGGATCCGCGCCGTCGACGGGGCCGCCCGGCTGGAGGTCACCGACACCGGCGTCGGCATCGTGCCGGAGGAACTGCCGCAGATCTTCGAGCGCTTCCACCGGGTGCCCGGGGTGCGTTCGCGCAGCCACGAGGGCACCGGGATCGGCCTGGCACTGGTCCGCGAGCTGGTCGAGATGCACGGCGGCGAGGTGGCCGTGCGCAGCCGCGTCGACGAGGGCAGCACGTTCACCGTGACCGTTCCGTTCGGCGCCGGGCACCTGCCGGTCGAGCGGGTCGTCGACGCCGGCCCGCCGGCGCAGGTCGAGCTGGCGCAGGCCGACCTCTACGTCGCGGAGACGGCGCTCTGGACCGTCGCCGCCGGGTCGGCCGACGGTGCCGGCTCGGCCCGGGGGACCGGCACCGCCGGCCGGATCCTGGTCGCCGACGACAACGCCGACCTGCGCGAGCACGTCACCCGGCTGCTCTCCCCGTCCTGGGAGGTGGTCGCGGTCACCGACGGCGTGGAGGCGCTGCGGCACGCCGTCGACGGCTCGTTCGACCTGGTGCTGACCGACGTGATGATGCCCCGGCTCGACGGGTTCGGGCTGGTCGCCGCGTTGCGCGCGGATCCGCGTACCCGGCACCTGCCGATCGTGCTGCTCTCCGCCCGGGCCGGCTCCGCCGAGGAGGTCGCCGGGCTCGCGGTCGGCGCCGACGACTACCTCACCAAGCCCTTCTCCGGTCAGGAGTTGACCGCCCGGGTACGGGCCAACGTCGAGCTGGGCCAGCTCCGCGGCCAGATCATCCGTGGGCTGCGGGCCCTGGCCGACGCGGCGGTCGCGGTCAACACCGCCCGCTCCACGGCCGACGTGCTCCAGGTCGCCGCGCGGCACGCCCTGAGCCTCGCCGAGGCCGCCCGGGTGGTGGTCTCCGCCACCGGGATGCGCTTCGAGGCCGACGGCGGCGGGCTAGCCTCGATCGAGCCGTCCTTCGTGCTGCCGCTGACCGGCACCGCCGGCGAGCGGCTCGGCGAGCTGCGGGTCTGGCGTCCGGACGGCGACGGGACCCACACCGACGAGGCCGCGCTCACCCAGCTCGCCCGGCTGGTCGGCGTGCGGCTGGAGAACGCCCAGCTCTACGAGGCCGAGCACCGTATCGCCACCACGCTCCAGCACAGCCTGCTGCCCCGGTCACTGCCGCAGCTGCCGGGCGCCCTGGTGGCCAGCCGCTACCTGCCGGGCAGCGCCGACGTGGAGGTCGGTGGGGACTGGTACGACGTCGTCGCGCTCGGCGACGACGAGCTGGTGCTGGCGATCGGCGACGTGGTCGGCAAGGGCGTGCGGGCGGCCGCCGCGATGGGCCAGCTCCGCAACGCGCTGCGGGCGTACGTCCTGGAGGGCTTCGATCCCGGCGAGTCGCTGACCCGGCTCAACCGGCTCGTCGGCACCAACGAGGGCCGCTCCTTCGCGACGGTGTTCTGCCTGTGGTTCAGCCCCTGTACCGGCCGGATGCGGTACGCCAGCGCCGGCCACCCGTCCCCGCTGCTGATCCGAGGAGACGACGTGGCGTTCCTGCACGACCGGGCGCTCGGGCCGCCGGTCGGGGCGATCCCCGACACGGCCTACCGGACGGTCGAGGGGGAGCTGGCCGCCGGGAGCCGGCTGCTGCTCTTCACCGACGGGCTGATCGAGGACCGGCAGCTCGGCATCGACGCCGCGCTGGCCACGCTGCGGCAGGACGCGGCCACCCCCGGCGAGCACGTGACCGACCTGATCGACGCCGTGGTGGAGCGGGTCGCCGGTCGGCCGTTGCGCGACGACGTCGCGGTGCTCGCCCTGGAGGCGGCGGAACTCAACCGGTTCGCGCTGCGGCTGCCGGCCGATCCCACCCGGCTCAGCGTGCTGCGCAAGCGGCTGGAGGACTTCCTCGTCGCGCACAAGGTCAGCGAGACGGACCTGTTCGACCTGACCGTCGCCGTCTCCGAGGCGGCCGCCAACGCCATCGAGCACCCGGTCGAGCCGGCCGAGCCGACGATCGGCGTCGAGGTGACCATCTCCGACCGCACGGTGGTCGCCACGGTGCGCGACAGCGGCCGGTGGCGGGAGTCGACCGGATCGGGCTTCCGGGGGCGGGGACTGTCCCTCATCGAGGCGCTGGGGGAGCTGTCGGTGCACCGTACCGCCGAGGGGACCGAGGTGACGCTGCGCCGGCGGCTGGCGGACTGAGCGCGGCCGGCGGCGCTCCGGGCGCGCGCCCGGTCGTGCGGCGCGGGTGCGGGGGGTCAGGCCGGGCGGAGCCAGGCCTGGTCGGCCAGGCCGGAGATGTCCAGCACCCGGTGGACCTGCCGCGACGGCAGCACGGTGAGCGCGCCGGGAAGCTGCTGGGCCAGCCGGACCACGGCGTGGATGGCCGCCGAGTCGAAGAAGGTGACCGCCCGCAGGTCGAGCGTCACCCGCTCGGCCGGCTCCCGCAGCGCGGTCTGGAACATGACGTCGGCGGTGGCCATGTCGACCTCGCCGGTGACCAGGACGCATAGGTGGTCACCGTCGATCTCCGCGCTGGCGGAGAAGACGGGAGACGCGCCGCCTCCTTGATCCACGGAGCCACAATTGCACAGCGGACCGGGCACGGCAACAACCGCTCCGGGCGGGCGGTGGCGGGGGTCACCACCGGGCGCGGCGATAAACTCGCGTCATGACCGTCCGTGCGCCGCTGACCCCCGGCACGCTCACCCCGCTGCGGCCCGTGCCCGCCCACATCGTCCGCCCGGAGTACGTGGGCAAGAAGCGTCCCCAAGAGTGGCGCGGCTCGCACGTGCAGACCCCGGAGACCATCGAGAAGATGCGGGTCGCCGGTCGGCTCGCGGCGCAGGCCACCCAGCTCGCCGGCGAGCACTGCAAGCCGGGCGTGAGCACCGACGAGATCGACCGGGTCGTGCACGAGTTCCTCTGCGACCACGGCGCCTACCCGTCGACGCTGGGCTACCGGGGCTTCCCGAAGTCCTGCTGCACCAGCCTCAACGAGGTGATCTGCCACGGCATCCCCGACTCCACCGTGCTCGCCGACGGCGACATCATCAACGTCGACGTGACCGCGTACCTCGACGGCGTGCACGGCGACACGGACGCCACCTTCTGCGTGGGCGAGGTCGACGAGGAGGCCCGGCTGCTGGTCGAGCGCACCCACGAGGCGATGATGCGCGGCATCCGCGCGGTCGCCCCGGGCCGCCAGATCAACGTGATCGGCCGGGTCATCGAGTCGTACGCGAAGCGCTTCGGCTACGGCGTCGTGCGCGACTTCACCGGCCACGGGATCGGCGAGGCGTTCCACAGCGGGCTCTACGTGCCGCACTACGACAGCCCTCGCCCCACGGACGTGATGGAGCCGGGGATGACCTTCACCATCGAGCCGATGATCACCCTCGGCACCCACGAGTACGACATGTGGGACGACGGCTGGACCGTGGTGACGAAGGACCGCAGGTGGACGGCCCAGTTCGAGCACACCATCGTGGTGACCGAGGACGGCCACGAGATCCTCACGCTGCCGTGACGGAGACCCCGGCGGCGCTGCGTGAGGCGCACCACGCGGACGTCTCCGGCGGTTGGCTGCGCCCCGCCGTCTTCGGGGCGATGGACGGGCTGGTCACCAACATCGCCCTGATCGCCGGGGTGGCGGGCGGCGGGGTGTCGCCGCGCAGCGTCGTGCTCACCGGCGTGGCCGGCCTGGTGGCGGGCGCCATCTCGATGGGGCTGGGGGAGTACACCAGCGTCCGCTCGGCGAACGAACAGGTCGCGGCCGAGGTCGCCAAGGAGCGTCGCGAGCTGGAGCGGCACCCCGAGGCGGAGGCGCGCGAGCTGGCCGAGGCGTGGGTCGCCCGGGGACTGCCGCCCGACCTGGCCATGGAGGTCGCCCAGGCCGTCCGGCGCAACCCGGAGGAGGCGCTGCGGGTGCACGTCCGGGAGGAGCTCGGCGTCGACCCGGACGAGCAGCCCAGCCCCTGGGCTGCGGCGATCTCGTCGTTCCTGTTCTTCTCGGTCGGGGCGCTGGTGCCGCTGCTGACGTACCTGTTCGGCGCGACGAGCCTGTGGCTGGCGCTCGCGGTCGGCGGGCTCGGGCTCTTCGTGGCCGGGGCGGTGGTCGCCCGGTTCACCGCCCGGCCCTGGTGGTCCGGCGGTCTGCGTCAGCTCCTGCTCGGCGCGGCGGCGGCCGGCGCCACGTATCTCGTCGGCACCCTCATCGGCGTGCAGGGCGGGCTCGGCTGACCTTTCCGCGCCGGCCCTCCCGGCACCGACGGGCGCCGGGCGCCGTCCGGCGCGGTGTCAGCCGTCGAGAAGGTCGTCGACCGTGCCGTCGACGGGGCGGCCCCGGGCCGCCAGCTCGTCCGCCTGGCGGGCCAGGACGACGCCCACCTCGGTCATGTCCGCGCCCGCCAGTCCCGTCCGACGCACCGCGTCGCCCGGGTCGCGGAAGTAGGTGCGGCTGAGCAGGCCGGCGACCGTGGCCGCCGCCAGCCGCGCCTCGCCGAGCATCAGCAGCGCCTGGTCGGTCTCGTACCACTCGGCCAGCCGGGCGGCGCGGGCGTGCGCCGCGCCGCCCCGGTACCAGGCCCGGCGGGCCGCCGTGCTGAACTCGGCCGGCCGGGCCCGGGCCAGCCGGCCCAGGTGCGCGTCGCGCAGGGTGCGCAGCCAGCCGGTGGGGTCGTGCAGCGCCCGGGTGCTGACGTACCGGTCGGCGGTCAACGGCCAGAGCGGAGAGATCACCCGGGCCTGGCGCAGGTAGTCGTCGGCGCCGGCCACGGTCAGGTCGACCAGCACGCCGTCGACCCGCCGCGTCGCCGGGGAGGGCCCGCCGCCGGGCCGGTACGTCACCACCAGCAGCCCGACCTCGCCGTCCCCGCCGCCGTCGTCGTCGCCGTGGGCGAGCGGGCCGTGCACCGCGACCGCCAGCACGTCGGCCGGGAACCGCCGGCGCACGGCGTCGGCGACCCGCTCGGCCACCGCCCACCGTGGATCGTCGGGGTGGGGTTCGCCGTCGGCGCCGGTCACCGCACCAGCCTATTCGCGGGCGGTCGACCCGTCCGGCACGCCGCGCCCGGTGGGCACCAGCCGGAAGACGAGGATCTCCCGGCCGCCGGCCCGCTGGGCGTACGTCCGGTAGGCGGGCCACTCCGTGACCAGCAGCGTCCAGAGGCGGTCCCGTTCGGCGCCGGTGGCGACCTCGGCGCGCACCGGGACGCGGCGGCCCTTGACGGCCACCTCGGCGGCCGGATCGGCGCGCAGGTTCATCGCCCAGCCGGGCTGGTGGGTCTGGCCGAAGTTGGAACCGACCACCACGTACGCGTCGCCGTCGGGCACGTAGAGCAGCGGATTGCTGCGCGGCTTGCCGGAGCGGCGGCCGGTGGTCGTGATGACCAGCGACGGGATGAGCCCGAGCGCGACCACCCGCCCCCGGGTGAGCCGCCCCACCATCCGGTCGGCGGGGACGAGCAGGCGGACGGCGGCGCCGAACCAGCGGTGGTGACCGACACGGCGGGTCAGGGCTCCCAGTACGGGCACGGCGACCAGTGTGCCCGCTCCCGGCCCGTCAGTCGAGACGTCGCTCGACCGGCAGCCGCGACCGGGTGAAGAAGCCCGCGCCGAGCATCGCGACCAGCGGCACCACGACCAGGACGCCGAGCGTGGTCCAGGGGACCACCACCGGGTACGGCTCCGTGACCGGCCACAGGGTGGCGTACCGGCGGTTGAGGGCGGTCAGGATGATCGACGCGGAGCCGAGGCCGGCGACGATGCCGAGCGCGGAGCCCAGTACGGCGATCACCCCGGACTGGCAGAGCGAGAGCAGCCGGCGCAGCCCCGGGCCGGCGCCGACCGCCGCGAGGGTGGACAGGTCGGCCCGCCCCTCGGCCGCCGCCAGCCCGGTGGCGATGGCGGCGGCGCCCAGGGTGATCACCCCGGCGGCGGCGGCCAGCAGGAGCAGCAGCGGCCGCCCCGCGTCGCCCTGCGTGCCCCGGTCGATCTCGACCTGCGCGTGCAGCGGACGTACGGCGGCGACGAACCGGTCCTGCCGGTCCTCGTCGGGCACGCCGTCGGCGGCGATCGCCCAGCCGAGCGGGTGGACGCTCAGGCCGAGCCGCCCGGCGGCCGCCGGGGAGAGCAGCAGCCGGTCCGCCCCCAGCGCGGTGGGCAGCGGATACCCGGCGACGGTGGTGACGGCCTGCGGGTCGGGCCGGGCCTGCCCGGCGCGGGTCACCCGCACGTCGACCCGCCCGTCGCGCACGTAGCGCGGATGGGTCACGACCGCGCCGCCGGCCCGCAGCACGGCGGTGGCGGCGGCGACGTCGGCGGGGGTGGCGCCGGTGAGCGCCGGCAGGGCCGTCCCGTCGTCCACCAGGACGTGGAAGTACCGGCCGAGGTGCTCCTCGGGTTCCGCGCAGCGGGCGTCGGCGCGGGCGCGGCGCTGCTGCTCCGGGGTGAGCCTGTCACCCGGCGTCCACGGGCAGACGCGCTCGGCGGGCAGCACCGGCGAGACCACGCACAGGTCGGTGGCCGTGCCGCACCGGGGCTCCGCCAGCGGCGCCACCGTCCGGACCCCCAGGTGGGCGCGCGCGGCCTCGCTGACCCGGGGCAGGTCGGGCAGGCTTTCCCCGTCCGACCCGGTGACCAGCACCGTGGTGGCCGGCAGGGTCGGCAGGTACATCGTGGCCGACCGGGCGTCGTCGCTGGCCAGGTACACCCCGATGGCGACGCTGCCGGCGACCGCGGCCATCACGGCGGAGATCGCGGGCGCGGTCGACGACCGGTTGCGGCTGGCGTCGCGCAGCGCGATCCGGGGCGCCAGCGGCAGCGACCGCCCGAGGCGGGCGAGCAGGCCGACCAGCGTCGGGGTGGCGAAGACCAGGCCCAACTCGCCGAGGACGAGGCCGGCCAGGATGACCGCCGGCGCCGTCCGGGCCGCCCCGAACGCGGCCACCGCGGCCCCGGCGGCGGCCAGGACCGCCCCGACGGTCAACCAGCGTCGCCGGTGCGCCGGCGGGGTGCGCCGGCCGGCCAGCCCCGCCACCACGTCCTGCCGGGCGGCCGTCCAGGCCGGGGCCAGCGCGGCCAGCACCCCGGCCAGCACCGCGACGGCGGCGATCGCCGCGAGCGCCTCCGGCCACCAGCGGTACGCGCCGAAGCGCGCGCCGAAGAGGTGCTGCTCCACCAGGGAGCGGCCGGCGAACGCGGCGGCGACGCCCAGCGCGACCCCGACGGCGGCGCCGACGGCACCCAGCACCACGCCGTCGGCCAGCACGATGCGGCGCAGGTGGGCGTCGTCCCCGCCCGCCACGGCGACCAGCGCGAGGTCCCGGCGCCGCCGCCGTACGCCGACCGCGAAGGCCGGCCCGACGAGCAGCACCACCTCCAGCAGCCCCAGCCCGCCGACGAGCACCGAGACGCTCATCCCCTCCACGTCCATCGCGGAGCGGCCGTACGCCGGGAACGTGACGGTGTCCGACGCCGGGGCGGGGACCCGGGCGTGCACCACGACGCCGTGGGCGTTGAGCCGGCGGAACAGCTCCTCGTCGGGGTCGCCGGGCAGGTCGACCAGCCAGCTCGTGCCCGGCTCGGCCTCCATCCGCCCCTCCGACGGGTGCAGCGTCACCACCGGGCCCAGGTCGTCGGGGTACTCGGCCACCCCGACCACCCGCCAGGAGCGGGCGCCGTCGCCGGAGGTGACGGTGCCGCCGAGGCGGGCGTCGAGGCGGCGCAGGGCCGCCGGGCTGACCGCCATCTCGCCCGGCCCGGCCGGCGCCCGCCCCGAGTGGAACCGGACCAGCCCCCGGCCGAGCGGGTCGTCGAGGTCCACGGCGCGCGCCGTGAGGCCGGCGTCGACCCGCTCGCCGACCAGGGCGTCGAACGACACCCAGCGGCGCAGCGGGACCACCCGGCTCCCGGCCGGCAGCAGGGCGGCCACCTGCCCGGCGGTGACGGGCCCGGCCGAGGGACCGTCGTCCGGGTCGGTACGCCAGGTCTCGGCCCAGGCGCTCTGCACGAGGGGGGTCCGCGTCACCCAGTTCAGCTCCGCGTCGGCCACGCCGAGCTGGCGGTCGGCCCGCTCCACCGGGGTCAGCTCGGACATCCGCCAGCTCACCGCGGTGAAGCTCAGCACCAGCACCGGCAGCGTGATCATCGCGAGCACCAGCGCCGTACGCCCCCGGGCCCGCCGGGCCTCCCGCCGGGCGATGCGCAGCGCGGCCCACCAGGAGCCGGCGGCCCGGGCGAGCCGGCCGCCCCGGCCCGCGCTCACCGACCGCTGCCGCTCAGCAGCTGCTCCACGCTGCCCAGCGGGGCCGTCGTGTCGACAAGCACCCCGTCGCGCAGGAAGACGACCCGGTCGGCCCAGGCGGCGTGTCGTGCCTCGTGGGTGACCAGCACGGCGGCGGCCCCGGCGTCCACGCGCCGGCGCAGCAGGTGCAGCACCGCCTCGCCGGTCTGCGAGTCCAGCGCGCCGGTCGGTTCGTCGGCGAGCACCAGTCGCCGTTCGCCGACGAGCGCGCGGGCGATGGCCACCCGCTGCTGCTGGCCGCCGGAGAGCTGGTCGGGGAACCGGTCGCCCAGCTCGGGCAGTCCCACCTCGGCCAGCGCGTCCAGCGCGAGGCGGCGGGCCCGGCGTACGCCCGTGCCGTCGAGTTCGAGGGGGAGGGCGACGTTCTCCACGGCGCTGAGGCTGCCGAGCAGGTTGAGGTCCTGGAAGACGTAGCCGATGCGGCGGCGCCGCACCTGGGCCAGCCGCCGCCGGTCGAGGGCGCCGAGCGGCTCACCCTCGACGTACACCTCGCCCGCGGTCGGGCCGTCCAGCCCGCCGGCCAGGGCGAGCAGGGTCGACTTCCCCGAGCCGGACGGTCCCATCACGGCGACGAGTTCCCCCGCGCGCACGGTGAGGCTCACCCCGCGCAGCGCGTGCACGGCCGCCGCGCCGGAGCCGTGGGTGCGGTGCACGGCACGCACGTCGAGCACGGGTGTGGCGGGGCTCCCGCCCGCCGGCCCGCTCCCCGTGCTCACCGTCGCGCCTCCTGGTCCGTCCGGTCCACCGCCTCGGCGGGCGTCGTCGGCACGCGCCCGGGCTCCGTCGGACGGTAGCGCACCAGGCTCGTCTCGCAGTGGTCCAGCCAGCGCACCTCGGCCTCGGCCTGGAAGACCATGGCGTCCAGCACCAGCCGCCACGGCAGGTCCTCGGGACGGTCGCTGGCGTACTTCAACCGGGTCAACTCCTGCAACGTCCGCATGGTCGCGCTGCGCTGGGTCTGCACCACCGATCGGACGTCCACCCCGGGGGTGGTCAGCGCGAGGGCGAGCTTGATCGCCAGCTCGTCCCGGGGCCGGTCGGTGCGGCTGATCGGAGTGGCGAACCACAGGGCCAGGTCCGTCCGCCCGGCGTCGGTGATCTCGTACGGGCGCTGCCCCGTCTCGCTCTCGGGCAGCGACCGGACCAGCCCGTCCCGCTCCAGCCGGGACAGGGTGGTGTAGACCTGCCCGATGTTGAGCGGCCAGGTCGAGCCGGTCGACTCCTCGAATGCGGCGCGCAGCTGGTAGCCGTACATCTGGCCGCGTTCGAGCAGGGCGAGCAGCCCGTGACGGATGGACATGGCAACGGAGTATGCATACCTGGTATGCGACCCGCAACCGGAGCGGGCGTCGAGGGTCGGCCGGTCAGGCGGGTCGACCCGGGAACGGCACCGTCAGCGGGGTGATCCCGGCCGTCCGTCGCCAGCGGGTGGCCCGTACGGCGTACTCGACCAGGGCGGCCAGGGCCCTGTCCCGGTCGGCGCCGCTGGTGGCCGGCACCGCCGCCCGCCAGAACGCGGCCGTGCGCTCCTCCACCTCGGCGGCCAGCCGCAGCGCGCTCGCCCGGTCGGTGACCGGGAACGGCAGCGTGTAGCCGGCCCGGTCCGGCGGGACGTTCCCGCCACCGGCGCTCAACTGCACGATCAGGTCGTCGCGGCGACGCCGGTGCGCGGCCTCCGCCTCCTTCGCGGCGGTCCGGGCGGCGCCGGTGAGGCGTACCCCGATGGGCCCGTAGGCCCAGATCGCGGCGTACTCGGCGGAGAGCACGGCGCCCAGCGCCCCGGCCGGCCCCGGCGGTGTCGGCGCGGTCATCTCAGCGCCTCCACGTGCGTGGCCCGGGCCGCGGCGATCGAGGCGAGCAGCGCGGCCCGCTCCGCCGGCGCCGCCGCGCAGGCCCGGGTCGCCGCCTCCCGGGCGGCGCGTTCGTCCTCGCGCAGCGCGGCCCGTGCCGCCGCCGGATCGCCCGGCGTTGCGGGCGTGGCCGCGGCGGACGCCGAGGGCAGCGGTACGCCGATGAGCCGGGCCAGTTCGGTCGCGTGCGCGCGGTGCGCCTCGGCGATCGGCGTGAGCAGGCCGGCGAGCGCGGGGTGCGCGGCGGCGGCGTCCCGGTGCCCGGCGGCGAGCCGGAGCGACTCGTCGAGCAGGGGCGTGAGCGGATCCGGCCCGGGGACGGGGTCGTCGTCGCGGCTCAGGAGACCGCAGCCGGTCAGCGGCGCAGCCGCCCCGCCGAGCGCCAGGAGCACCCCGGCGCGCAGCACCTTTCGCCGGGAATGCCCGGTCGTCTCGCCGCGTCGTGTCGTTCTGCCCGTCGCCACCGGACAAGTCAACACCATCACCGGCCGTACGTGGGCGACCGGCGTCGGTGCGCCGCCCGGCCCGCCGCGCGGCAGGCGCGTTACGCTCTGCGCAGCCACCGGCGCGTCAGCTCCGGTGGCGTGCCGGCATGGCGGCCGACCGGGTGCCGTCGATCAGCAGGAGGGTGCGGAGATGACGCAGCGTGGCCGTGCCACGAGGCCGACGGGTCCGGCGGGGAGACCCCGACGCACCGACGCCCCACGGGGCGGGGAGCGTGCCGGCGGCCCGCGCGGCGACCTCGCCGCCCGGCGGGCCCGGCTGCGCGAGGTGATCGAGCCGGTGGTCGCCGGCGCCGGTTACGACCTGGAGGAACTCTCCGTGTCCCGCGCCGGCCGGCGGCACGTGGTGCGGGTGATCGTGGACGCCGACGGCGGGATCAACCTGGATGCCGTCGCCGAGGTCTCCCGGGCCGTCTCCGCGGCCCTCGACGCGGCCGAGGAGGCCTCCGGCGACCTCGTCGCCGGGGAGTACCAGCTGGAGGTCAGCTCCCCCGGCGTGGACCGCCCGCTCACCCTGCCCCGGCACTGGCGGCGCAACGTCGGCCGGCTGGTGAAGGTGACCGCCCGCGGCGCGGGCGCCCCGTCCGGCGAGCGGGCCGGGCAGCCCACCGGCGACCGGCAGGTCACCGGCCGGGTGGTCGAGGCCGACGACGAGCGCGTGGTGCTGGAGACCGACGCCGGCCGCGCCGCGTGGACGTACGCAGAACTCGGCCCCGGCCGGGTGCAGGTCGAGTTCCACCGCCTCGACGAGGTCGAGGAGACGGACGGACCCGACGACATGGACGACACCGACGACTTCGACGACGAAGATGATGTGGAGGACGAGGAGAGGTGAACATCGACCTCGCGGCGCTGCGCGCACTCGAGCGCGAGCGGGAGATCCCGTTCGACACGATCCTCGCGGCGATCGAGACCGCGCTGCTGACCGCCTACCGGCACACCGAGGGGGCGGAGTCGCACGCCCGGGTGGAGATCGACCGCAAGTCCGGCGCGGCCCTGGTCTACGCGCAGGAGTTGGACGACGACGGCACCGTCGTACGGGAGTGGGACGACACCCCGCACGACTTCGGGCGGATCGCCGCCATGACGGCCAAGCAGGTGATCCTCCAGCGACTGCGGGAGGCCACCGACGAGGTGCACTTCGGCGAGTACGTCGGCCGCGACGGTGACCTGGTCACCGGCGTGGTGCAGGCGCACGAGGCCCGCAGCGAGAAGGGCATCGTCAGCGTCGACCTCGGCAAGCTGGAGGGGGTCCTGCCGCAGTCCGAGCAGGTGCCCGGCGAGCGCTACGCGCACGGCGAACGGATCCGCTGCGTGGTGGTGCACGTGGCCAAGGGGATGCGCGGGCCGCAGATCACCCTCTCCCGGTCGCATCCGGCGCTGGTCAAGAAGCTCTTCGCGCTCGAGGTGCCGGAGATCGCGGACGGCACGGTCGAGATCGGCGCGATCGCACGTGAGGCGGGTCACCGCACGAAGATCGCGGTCCGCTCCACCACCCAGGGGGTCAACCCCAAGGGCGCCTGCATCGGCCCGATGGGGCAGCGGGTACGGGCCGTCATGAGCGAGCTGCACGGCGAAAAGATCGACATCATCGACTGGTCGGACGACCCGGCGACGTTCGTCGGCAACGCCCTGTCGCCGGCCAAGGCCCTGCGGGTCGAGGTGGTCGACCTGGCCACCCGCACCGCCCGGGTCACCGTCCCGGATTTCCAGCTCTCCCTCGCCATCGGCCGGGAGGGGCAGAACGCCCGACTTGCTGCCCGGTTGACCGGTTGGCGGATCGACATCCGCTCGGACGCCGAGCAGTCCGGCACCGCCGGCCGGGGCGGAGCTGATCACGTCCCGGAGCCGGGCGGCGCGATCTCGGGCGCCTAGGGGTAGACTTTCTCCAGTGGTACGACGCGCGCTGCCGGAACGCACCTGTGTGGGTTGCCGGCGACGTGCGCCGGCCAGCGAATTGCTGCGGATCGTCGCGGTCGGCGACGAGGCTGGTCACAGCCTCCGGCCCGATCCGGCCCGCAGGCTGCCGGGTCGGGGAGCGAACATGCACCCGGATCCGGCCTGCTTCGCGCAAGCGGTGCGGCGACGCGCTTTCGGGCGTGCGCTGCGCCTCACCGGGGTCCCCGACCACGGTGAGCTTGCGGAGCACGTCGATGCGCCAACCACTACGTCCGGTCAGCCCGACCGGGCGAGGGTCGCTAGCAGGGTAGGACGACCGACATGAGCACACGATGAAGTCCCTGAAATGACCAGGCTTCAAGTGCACGAGTGAGGTCGCTGCGGGTGCTGCCCGCACGACCTCGGAGTGAGGAGTGCAGTGGCAGGTAAGGCCCGCGTACACGAGCTTGCAAAAGAGCTCGGGGTCGAAAGCAAGACCGTTCTCGCCAAGCTCAAGGAGATGGGCGAGTTCGTGAAGTCCGCGTCCAGCACCGTCGAGGCGCCCGTCGCCCGACGGCTGCGGAGCGCATTCGTCGCCGGCGCCGGTTCCCCGGCACCGGCCGCCCCACCGGCGGCCGCCCCGGCGCCGACCCCGACCCCGACGCCCTCCCCGGCCCCCGGTGGGCCCCGGGTCTCGGCCAAGCCGATGCCGCCCCGGCGGCCGGCCGCGCCGGCGCCCGGTCCCAAGCCCAAGGGCCCGGTGCCCGGTCCGCCGCAGCCCGCGGCCCCGGTCGCCAAGCCGGCGAGTGCCCACGACATCGAGGTGGCGGCCGCCGAGGCGCGTGCCGCCGCGCTGAAGGCCGAGCAGGAGGCGGCGGTCAAGGCCGCCCAGGCCGCTCGGCAGCAGCAGCGTGAGAACGTCCGCCGGGAGCCCCCGGCGGACGGTGGCAACCGTCCCGGTCCCCGACCGGGTCCGGGTGCCATGCCGCCCCGCCCGGGTTCCCCGGCCGCCGGTCGTCCCGGCACGCCGGCACCGGGCCCGGGTGGTCGTCCGGGCGGGCGTCCGCCGGCGCGCGGCGCCGGTAACAACCCGTTCGGCATCCAGGGCAGCCAGCAGCAGCAGCGGCCTCCGGCCGCCGGTGCGGGTGGTCCCCGGCCCAGCCCGGCCGGCATGCCGCCGCGTCCGAGCCCGGCCTCCATGCCGCCCCGCCCGAGCCCGGCCTCCATGCCGAGCCAGCGTCCCGCTACCGGTCGCCCCGGCCCCGGTGGCGCCGGTCGCGGTCCCGGTGGCGGCGCGGGTCGTCCCGGTGGTGGCGGCGGCGGTGGCGGTGGCTTCCGCGGCGGTCCCGGTGGTGGCGGCGGTGGCGGTGGCTTCCGCGGCGGTCCCGGTGGTGGCGGCGGTGGCGGTGGCTACCGTGGCGGTCCCGGTGGTGGCGGCGGTGCGCCGGGCGGCGGTTTCCGTCCGGGTGCTCCGGCCGGCGGCGGCGGTCGTCCGGGTGGTGGCGGTCGTGGCCGTGGCGGCGGCGCCGCGGGTGCCTTCGGGCGTCCGGGTGGCCGGCCGACGCGCGGTCGCAAGTCCAAGAAGCAGCGCAGACAGGAGTTCGACAACCTGTCGGCCCCGACCATGAGCTCGGGTGCCCCCCGGGGTCAGGGTCAGGTCGTCCGGCTCTCCCGTGGCGCCTCGCTGTCGGACTTCGCCGACAAGATCAACGCCAACCCGGGTTCGCTGGTCCAGGAGATGTTCAACCTGGGCGAGATGGTCACGGCGACCCAGTCGTGCTCCGACGACACCCTGCTCCTGCTGGGTGAGCACCTCGGCTTCAACGTGCAGATCGTCAGCCCGGAGGACGAGGACCGCGAGCTGCTCGCGCAGTTCAACATCGACCTCGACGCCGAGGTCGCGGAGGACCGCCTGGTCGACCGTGCGCCGGTCGTGACCGTCATGGGTCACGTCGACCACGGTAAGACCAAGCTGCTCGACGCGATCCGCAAGGCGAACGTCGTGGCCGGCGAGGCGGGTGGCATCACCCAGCACATCGGTGCCTACCAGGTCCACGTGCCGCACGAGGGCGAGGACCGCGCGGTGACCTTCATCGACACCCCGGGTCACGAGGCGTTCACCGCCATGCGTGCCCGTGGTGCCCAGGTCACCGACATCGTGGTGCTCGTCGTCGCGGCCGACGACGGTGTCATGCCGCAGACGATCGAGGCGTTGAACCACGCCAAGGCGGCCGACGTGCCGATCGTGGTGGCGGTCAACAAGGTCGACAAGCCGGAGGCGAACCCGGACAAGGTCCGCCAGCAGCTGACCGAGTACGGCCTCGTCGCCGAGGAGTACGGCGGCGACACCATGTTCGTCAACGTGGCGGCGAAGCCGGGCATCGGCATCGACGAGCTGCTCGAGGCGGTCCTGCTGACCGCCGACGCGTCGCTGGAGCTGACCGCTCCGATCGACGGGCCGGCGCAGGGTGTGGCCATCGAGGCGCACCTGGACAAGGGTCGCGGTGCGGTGGCGACGGTGCTGGTGCAGAAGGGCACCCTGCGGGCGGGCGACTCCATCGTCGCCGGTGGGGCGCACGGCCGGGTCCGGGCGATGCTCGACGAGAACGGCAACCAGGTCGCCGAGGCAGGTCCGGCCCGTCCGGTCCTGGTGCTCGGTCTGACCGCGGTGCCCGGTGCCGGCGACACGTTCCTGGCGGCCGAGGACGACCGCACGGTGCGCCAGATCGCCGAGCAGCGGCAGGCACGGCGGCGGGCGGCGTCGTTCGCCAACTCCCGCGGCCGGGCCACCCTCGAGACGCTCATGGAGCAGCTCAAGGAGGGCGAGAAGACCTCGCTCAACCTGGTGCTCAAGGGCGACGTCTCCGGTTCCGTGGAGGCCCTCGAGGACGCGCTGTTCAACCTCGACATCCCGGAGGAGGTCCAGCTCAGGATCATCCACCGGGGCGTTGGCGCGATCACCGAGAGCGACGTCATGCTCGCGAGCGCGTCGTCCGAGCCGGTCACGATCATCGGTTTCAACGTGCGGGCCGCCAACAAGGTCCGCGAGATCGCCGACCGCGAGGCTGTGGAGATCCGGTACTACACCGTGATCTACCAGGCCATCGAGGAGATCGAGGCCGCGCTCAAGGGCCTGCTCAAGCCGGAGTACGAGGAGGTCGAGCTGGGCACCGCGGAGATCCGCGACGTCTTCCGCTCGTCCAAGATCGGCAACATCTCCGGCTGCATCGTCCGGTCGGGCATCATCCGACGCAACGCCAAGGCGCGCCTGCTGCGGGACGGGTCGGTGGTGGCGGACAACCTCACCGTCAGCTCGCTCAAGCGGTTCAAGGACGACGCCACGGAGGTGCGCGAGGGCTTCGAGTGTGGTCTGACCCTGGGTGGTTACAACAACGTCCAGGTCGGCGACATCATCGAGACCTTCGAGATGCGGGAGAAGGTTCGCGCCTGATCCGCTGAACCACTGATCGAGGGGTTTGCGCCGAAAGGCGTAAACCCCTTGATCATGTGGGGGGTCGTGCGGGTATCGTCCGGGGCGATGTTCACCGGAACCGCGGTCTTCGACCTGCTGCTGCCGGGCGACTCCCGGTCGCTCAAGGCCAAGAGATCATATGTACGGCCGATCGTGGCGGCGCTGCGCCGTTTCGAGGTCTCGGCCGCCGAAGTGGGAGCGCTCGACCTGCACGGTCGGGCCGAGATCGCCGTGGCCGTGGTGGCCGCCGAGGCGTCGCACGTCCGCGAGGTGCTGGACTCCTGCGAGCGCCTGGTGGCCGGCCGGCCGGAGACCGAGTTGCTCTCGGTGCGCCGGCGCCTGTACGGCGAAGAGGACTGACCCGGCGGCGCCCGTCCGCCGGGTGGCCGGGACGGTACCGGCGGCGCGCGGCGCGGGTGGCCGCGCGGGTAGTGTTCGAGTTGTTGGGCCGTCGGCTCCGGGGCGCTCCGCGTCGCCGGATGGCGGCCGGGAGCGGTACGCCGTGGAGGTGGCGAAGATGTCGGATCCGGCCAAGGTACGCCGGCACGCGGAGCGGGTGCGTGAACTGGTGGCGTCGGTGGTGCGCAGCCAGATCAAGGATCCCCGGCTCGGCATGATCACCATCACCGACGCCCGGATCACCGCCGACCTGCGCGACGCGACCGTCTTCTACACGGTGCTCGGCGACGCGGCGGCCCAGGCGGGCACGGCGGCGGCGCTGGAGAGCGCCAAGGGCATGCTGCGCAGCACCGTCGGCAAGGCGCTCGGGCTGCGGCACTCGCCGACGCTGACCTTCGTCCTGGACGACGTGCAGGATCAGGTCAAGCACATCGACGACCTGCTCGCCCAGGCCCGCAACGCCGACGCCGAGGTGCAGCGCATCGCCGCCCGGGCCGAGTACGCGGGCGAGCCCCAGCCGTACCGGCTGGACGAGGACGAGGACGCCGACGAGGCGCGCGACGCCGACGAGGACGCCGAGGAGACCCCGCCCCGGGGCGGGGACGCGCGGTGACCGAGCCCTCCGGCGGCACGACCGGTGGCGCCCTCGCCGAGGCGCCGCCACCGGTCGACTCCTGCCCGACCGAGGCGGACTGGGCCGCCGCCGTCGCGGCCGTGCGAGACCTGCCGCCGGACGGGCGGGTGCTGCTGATCTGCCACGTCAACCCGGACGGGGACGCGCTGGGCAGCATGCTCGGCTTCGGGCTCGGGCTGCGCCGGCTGGGTGTGCGGCGGATGCAGGCGACCTTCCCCGGCCCGCCGGAGGTGCCGGAGCCGTTCCGGGGGCTGCCCGGGCTCGACCTGCTGGTGCCGGCGACCGAGGCGTACCCGGACCCGGACCTGGTGATCTGCTTCGACGCGGCCAGCGAGTCACGCCTCGGCGACCTGGTCGACCGGCTGGAGACCGCCGGCGCCGCGCTGGTGCTCGACCACCACGCGTCGAACACCCGCTTCGGCCGGGTCAACCTGGTGGACCCGCACGCGGCGGCCACCTCGGTGGTCGCCGAGGGGCTGCTCGCCCGGCTCGGCGTCCCGCTGGACGCCGGGATCGCGGAGTGTCTCTACGTCGCCCTGAGCACCGACACCGGCTCGTTCCGGTTCGAGGCGACGACCCCGGCGGTGCACGAGCTGGCGGCCCGCCTGCTGGCGACCGGCATCCGGCCCGGTGACATCTCCCGCCGGATCTTCGACACCCGGCCGTTCGGCGCCGTCCGCCTCTTCGGCGAGGTGCTCGGCCGGGCCCGTCTGGAACCCGCCGGGGCCGCCGGGCACGGTCTGGTGTGGACGTACGCGACCCAGGACGACCTGGCCCGGCACGACCAGCGCCCGTACGTGCTGGAGGCGCTGATCGACTCGGTCCGGTGCACCGCCGAGGCCGACGTGAGCTGCGTGGTCAAGCAGACGCCGACCGGCGACTGGGCGGTGTCGATGCGCAGCAAGGGCGCGGTCGACGTCAGCCGGGTGGCGGTCGCGCTGGGCGGCGGTGGACACCGCTTCGCCGCCGGCTTCACCGGTTCGGGGACGGTCGACGAGGTCGTCGACCGGATCCGCGCGGAGCTCGACGGCGCGCTGACCGGCCCCGGCCGGCGCTGACCGGAAGGGCCCGGCCCGGGAAGATCAGGGAGAGCTCGGGGAGTGTCCGTCTTCCCGGTCGCGGCGAGTACGGGGAGAATCGCTGGATGGAACAGCCCCACGACCTCACCGTCGAGGCGCCCCGCGCCTGGGACCGTCCCGCCGTCACCGTGCCGGTGCTCGTCTGCCTCTCGCTGGTCGGCGGCCGGTTCCCGTCCTTCTCGACCGAGGCCAATCTCTGGACCCTCGGCACCGGCGGGGTGCTGATCTGGCTGGGCCTGAGCAACCGGGTGCCCCGGCGGCCCGCGCCACGTCGGCTGGGCACCCCGGCGGCCTGGTGGGCCCTGCCGGTGGTGGTCTTCGGGGTCTTCGAGGGGACCACGTTCGTGCTGGCGGCGGGGGACGACTTTCCCACCTTCTCGCGGCTGGCCGATCCGCTGCTGGAGGACCAGCTGGTCCGCTCGGCGGTCTGGCTGGGCTGGTTGTCGGCGTTCTGGGGGCTGGTGCGGCGATGATGCGGATGCTGGCCATCGGGGGCTTCCTGGTCTCCCTGGTGCTCTTCGCCGCCGTCGAGTGGGCGGCCCGCCGCGAGGGCTCGCGGATCCCCACGCTCGGCGAGGTCTGCGCCTACGTGATGCGCTACGAGGTGGGCCCGGTGCCGGTCGGCCGGATCGGCCTGTTCGGCTTCTGGTGGTGGCTGGGCTGGCACTTCCTGGCCCGCTGACCGCCCGCACCGCATTCCCGTCGGGGACCGTGCCGCGCGCCGGCTCCGGACGAACGTGAGTCCAAATCGCGGGAACACCGGGCAGTATGTGGAACTGAACGATAGCTTGGGAATCGGTCGGCGTCGTGTGGCGGCGCTGGCCGTGGGCGGTGTCGCCACACCCGGTGACGCCTCCCTCCAGGGTCGGACCGACCCGGGCTCTCGCTGCCCACAGCCGCTCCGGTGACCCCGGACCGCTGCCGGGCGCGCAGCACGACCGCCCGTGAGGGCTGCCGCCGGTCGGCGGCCCACGCCCTGGAAGGGGACCACCATGCCGAGCAAGCCCAAGCCGCAGACCACCGACGAGGCCCGCGAGCAGATGCGCCGCGCGCTGCAGACGTCCATGGACACCCGTCAGTGACCGACGCCGACCGGCGGTGACGCCGCCGGCGTACCGCGCCGACAGCGTCACCGCCCACCCGGCACCGGACGCGGCGGTCCGCCGCCCCCGGCCCGTGAGCGGCTCTCCGCCCGGACCACCGGTAGGTCAGACAACTTCGCCGGTGCGCCCGCCAGCCGGTCGGCCCCGGGGTCGCGCAACTCCGCCGTGACGGTTGCCGCATGCGTCGGGTCCCGTCGTCGGCAACGCGGGCGCCGGTAGGAGCACCCTGTCCCGCGAGGTCGCCCGCCGGCTCGGCCTTCCACTGATCCACGTGGACCGGCAGTACCGGCAGCCCTGCTGGGTGGCCCCGGGCGACGCCCGCTGGCGGACTACGGTGGCCGAACCCGCCGACCGGCCGGCGTAGGTGCTGGACGGCTACCACGACACGCCCGACCTCCGCCCGCCCTGTGCCGACCTCCCGCCTGGCTGCCCGGGATTTTCGCCCACGTGAAGGTGGTCTTCTTCTTCGACCGCCTCGCCGAACGGCAGGACTACCGGCCGCCGTCGCGTCCCCGGGGCCGGGCCGACCTGCCCGAGGTCGGGGTGTTCGCCGGCCGCGGTCCGCGACGGCCCAACCGGATCGGCTGCACCGTCTGCGAAGTCGTCTCGGCAGGCGGCCGAAAGCTGCGGGTACGCGGGCTGGACGCGGTCGACGGCACCCCGGTCCTCGACGTCAAGCCGGTGATGCGGCAGTTCCTTCCGGAAGGTGTCCGGTAACCGGAGTGGGTCGACCGCCTGATGGCGGAGTACTTCGACGGCCAGCCCGAGCCGCCGACGGGCACCGAAACCCCGGGGCAGGCCGGGACGGTGGTGCGCTAGGGTGCGGGTATGAGGCCGTTCCAGGGCGTTCTGCCCCCGCCGCGCTCCTGACCGGAGCGCCCGACCACCGGCCGCGTCCCCGCGTGCGGGACTGCCGCCGGTCCTCCGCACGGTGGCCCGTCTGAGCGACGGCCCCGCAGAACCCGGGTGGAAACGCCCCGCCTCATGTTCGTCGTGCGTGCGCTCCGACAGACGTCGTCTCCTGTCAACGTCTCGACCCGCCCTGGAGCGCCGCTGTGTCCCGAACGTCCCTGTCCCACCTGTCCGCGTCCCCGTCCAACCCCCACCCGCGCCGCGACCAGTCCGGCGGCGTACGTCGAGGGCTGCTGTACGTCACCGGCGCCGCCGTGCTGTGGGGCACCACCGGCGTCGCCGTGCAGCTCGTCCGCGAGTCGACCACGCTCACCCCGACGGCCATCGGGTTCCACCGCCTCGCCATCGGCGCGCTGGTGCTGGTCGCCCTGCTCGCGCGCCGCCTCGGGCCGGTGCTCGCGGCGCTGCGGTCGGAACCGGTCGCCCTCGTCGGCGTCGGGATCGGGCTCGGGGGCTACCAGGCGTTGTACTTCCTCGCCGTAGCGTCGGGCGGCGTCGGGGTGGCCACCGTGGTCAGCCTGGGGCTCGCCCCGGTCCTCATCTTCGGCTGGGAGTCGCTACGTGCCCGGCGGCTGCCCGGGCGGACGATGCTGGGCGCCCTGGTGGCGGGCGTCATCGGCCTCGTGCTGATCACGGTGTCGGTCGGCGAGCCGGGCACCACCGCGCCGCGCCCGCTGCTCGGGCTGCTCGCGGCATTCGGCTCGGGGGTGGGCTACGCCGCCAGCACGGTGCTGAGCCGGCACGCCGCACAGCGCGTCGCGCCGATGGCGCTCACCACCGTGTCGGCGGCGGTCGGCGCGTTGGCGCTGGCCCCGATCGCGCTGGCCGAGGGGATCGGCGTTCCGGCCCGGATCGTGCCGATCGGCCTGCTGCTCCACCTCGGAGTGGTCACCACGGCGGCGGCGTACGCCCTGTTCTACGCCGGGTTGCGCAGCATCACCGGCAGCGCCGCCGCGCTGGCCACCCTGGCGGAGCCGCTCACCGCCGTGCTGCTCGCGGGCTGGATCGTGGGTGAGTCGCTGCCCGTGCCGGTGCTCGTCGGGGGAGTGCTCCTGCTCGGCGCGGTGACCGTCGTCCATCTCTCTCCTGGTAAGTAACCATGCCGCTTGCGATCCTTACCTGACCGTGCCAGGATCGGCGGCGATGAGCCAATCCGTCGCGTTCGAACCCCGCGCCGTCGCGCCCCGCCGGATCGCCGCGTTGGCACTGCCGGCGCTGGTGGTCCTGGCCGCCGAGCCGATCTACGTGCTCGTGGACACGGCGGTGGTGGGGCACCTCGGCCGGGTGCCACTGGCCGCCCTCGCCGTCGGCGGCACGGTGCTGACGCTCATCGCCTGGCTCGGCACCGTGGTCGCGTACGGCACCACGGGGCGGTCGGCCCGACGGTTCGGGGCCGGCGACCGGGCGTCCGCCGTCGCCGAGGGCGTGCAGGCGTCGTGGTTGGCCCTCGGGGTGGGGGTGCTGGTCGCGCTCGGCATGCAGATCGGCGGCGGGGCGTTGGCGCGTACCCTCGCCGGAGGCCCCGGCGAGGTGGCCGACGCCGCCGCGCAGTGGCTGCGGGTCGCGGCGCTCGGCGCGCCCGGGCTGCTGCTCGCCGCCGCCGGCAACGGCTGGCTGCGCGGCGTGCAGGACATGCGCCGCCCGCTGATGTTCGTGCTCGGCCCGAACGTGCTCTCCGCCGTGCTCTGCCCGCTGCTGGTCTACCCGGCCGGGCTCGGACTGGTCGGCTCCGCCGTGGCCAACGTGATCGCGCAGAGCATCGGCGGGGTGCTCTTCGCCGGGGCACTGGTCGCCGAACGGGTCTCGCTGCGCCCCCGCCCGAGGCTGATCGGGCAGCAGTTGGCGCTCAGCCGGGACCTGCTGATCCGGGGCGTCGCGTTCCAGGCCAGCTTCCTCTCCGCCACCGCCGTCGCCGCCCGCTTCGGGGCCGCCGCCGTCGGCGCGCACCAGATCGCCCTGCAACTGTGGTTCTTCACCGCCCTGGTGCTCGACGCGCTCGCCATCGCCGCCCAGTCCCTGGTCGGCGCCGCCCTCGGGGCCGGCGAGGCCGCCGCGGCCCGGGACCTGGCCCGCCGGATCGGGCTGCTCGGCGGCGTCTGCGGCGTGGCGTTCGCCGTGCTCGTCGCCGCCGGCGCCGGCGTGGTCCCCGGCTGGTTCAGCTCCGATCCGCAGGTACGCGAGCAGGCCATGCTCGCCTGGCCGTGGTTCGTGGCGATGCTGCCGCTGGCCGGCGTCGTGTTCGCCCTCGACGGCGTGCTGATCGGTGCGGGCGACGTCCGCTACCTGCGCAACCTCACCATCCTGGCCGCGCTCGGCGGCTTCCTGCCCGCCATCTGGCTGGCGTACGGGCTCGACCTCGGCCTCGGCGGCATCTGGGCGGGCCTCACGCTCTTCGTGGTGCTCCGGCTGGTGGCCCTGCTGCTGCGGCTGCGCTCCGGGGCCTGGGCCGTGGTCGGCGCGGTGCGCTGAGCCTCAGCACCTCGAGGTGGACGCCATCGGGGCGGCCAGGTCGAAGAAGTCGCCCGGATCACCGCCCGGCACGCGAGGGCCGTGCAGGTCCGGCAGCCACTGCATCACGTTCACCCAGCCGTCGCGCAGCCAGGCGCAGTCGGCGTTCCAGGTGACGGCCTTCGCGGACGCCACCCAGAGCCCTCGGGACGACGCCGGAACGTCCTTCGGGTGCGGCACCTGCCAGACCACCCGGTCCCGGACCGCCACCAGGCCGGCACCGGCCGGCGCCCGGCGCATCACGTCGAACGGGTACGCCCAGACGAACTCGGTGGTCACCTCCAGCAGGCGGACCCCGGCCACCGTCCTGGCGCGGTAGCCGATCCGTCCCTGCGCGCGGATGTCGTACTCCCAGTCCGCCTGGGATCCGATCCTCGTGGCGACGTGCAGGAAACGGGCGTTGTCGAAGTGCGGCCGCATCTCCGCGCGGGAGTCTGGCGCCAGCAGGCCGAGGAAGGGTTCGGTGTTGCCGACCAGCATCGCGGTCTCCAGCCGGCTCTCGATGAGCGCCTTCCGTACCGAGTCGAGCGCGGCGCGTACCTGGACCTTGTCGAACGGGCCCTGGGCGGTGGCCGCCGGCAGGACGATCGCCTTCTCCCGGAGGGCGAAGGACGCCGCCGGGGTGCCGGCGAAGAGATCGCGGGGGGTGCCGACGGCGCTGATCGGCTCGGGCGTCGCGCTCGCGCTCGGTGCGACGGTCGCCGTGCGACGCCAGTCGGCCACCTGGACGACCATCCACCCGGCCGCGACGACCATCAGCAGCGCCAGCGCGAACGCGAAACCGACCGCCAGCGGGCCGTTGTGCCGGGCCTGGAAGAAGCGCACCCGGTCCAGCCCGGTCGGCTGGTGATCCGGGCCCCTCGACCGCATCCAGTCGGGCAGCCGCACCGGCTCGGCCTCGGCGAACAGGACCTCTCGTCGCCCCTCGGCCGCACTGGCGGGTGGCGGCTGGTCGGCGGCCGGCGGCCCGTCGGCGGGGGAGGGGCGTTCGGCTGGCGGCGCCTGATCGGCGGTCCCGGGAGTGCCGGCGAATGGGTCGGTGTGCATCTCGTCCGCCTCAGAGTGTGTCGCGCAGGCTCAGGTGGAGCCAGTAGAAGAACCCGGCGGCCAGGGCGAACGTCACCGTCGCGGTGACGAGGAACACGGCGACCGTGACCACCGGGCGGGACTCGGTCAGCCTTTCGCGGTCCCGCCACCGCCACAGTGACCGCCGGGCCGTACGCAGCACGGGCAGCCGCTCGACGAGGTCGGTGACGCGACGGCCGAGGGTCCGTCGCGGTGGTGTCGGGTTACGCATCCAGTCCGGGAGGTCGACCCGGGCGTGGTGGTCGTGCGCGCGTCGTGTGTCTGGTGTCATGAGTGCTCCGGTCCGGCTCAGCAGGTGTCCGCGACGTCCAGCGAACGATCGGGGTCGAACATCGCGTCCGGGTCCTCCGTGTCGACCGGAAGGCCGTAGCTCGGGGCGCCGAGATCCAGCAGACCCTTGTCGAACGACGCGCAGTCCATGTTCGAGGCGTACGAGTCCGCCTCCATCAGCCAGAGCCCGACGCCCGCCTTCGCGACGTCGTCGGGATGCGGCACGTGCCAGACGACGGTGTCGTGGACGACCACCACCCCGGCACCCGGAGTGGGGTCGAGGGTGCGGAACGCGTACGCCCAGACGAAGTTGGTGGTGATCTCCAGCACCCGGATGCCGTCGCTGTCCCGGGTCGCCCGGTAGGTGACCCGTCCCTTGACCCGGGGTTGGTCGGCGGTCAGTCGGGCACCCGGCGCCAGCCGGGTCGCGTACGTGGCGAAGGAGTCGTCGCGGAAGTCGGCCCGCATGCTCGACCGGGTCGCGGGAGCGAACATCCGCACGAACCGGTCCAGCTCGCCGCCGGCCAGGAACTTCCGGTCCAGCCGGGCGAGCAGCATCGCCGCGCGGACGTCCGCGAGGGCCGCAGCCACCTCGGTGGCGCTGAACACACCCGTCCGCCGGGCGGGCGGCAGCGTGATCCCGGCCGCCCCCTTGGCGAAGGCCGCCGCCGGGGTGCCCGCGAAGTTGTCGGCGGGCGATGCGGGCGGTGCGGGCGATGCGGCGCTCGTCGCGGAGACGCCCGGCGGCGGGCTGGTCGTCGGGTAGCTGCGCGGCGTCTCCCCGGCCCGTCGCCACAGGTCGAACCACCCCACGCCGAGCAGGAGGACGAGGACCAGTCCGCCGCCGACCACGGCGGTGACCGCCCGGGTGTGCTCCTCCCAGAACAGGCGGAGCCGTTCCAGGGTGCCGACCGGATGCTCCTCGGCCGGCTGACGCAGCCACTCCGGAACCTGCCCCGGCTCGTCGTCGGATGTCAGGGGAGCCGGCCGGCTCGGCGGGGACGGCTCGTCCACCGGTGGGGGACTGGTCATCGGCATGTCCTTGGTGAACGGTCCGTCGAGGGCGCATGATCTTCGCACCCGGCCGCCCGGGACGTGATCCCGTACGCCCCTGCCGCCGTGATCCCGCCCGAGTGGCTGACGGCACATCGGCCGACCACCGGAGGCGGCCACCGCCGCCGTACGGGCGGGAAGCGACTCCGTCGCCACGCGGGCGGGCGAGCGGCTCCGGCGGCGGGGCGTCCGGCCCGGTCTGGCAGGCTTGGGTGTCGTGAGCACAGACGGTCTGATCGTGGTCGACAAGCCCGGCGGCATGACGTCGCACGACGTGGTGGCGCGCATCCGCCGGTTGGCGCGTACCCGCCGGGTGGGGCACGGCGGCACCCTCGACCCGATGGCCACCGGCGTCCTGGTGATCGGGGTCGGGCGGGCCACCCGCCTGCTCACCTACGTGATCGGCGCGCACAAGAGCTACACGGCCACCGTCCGGCTCGGCCAGGCCACCGTCACCGACGACGCCGAGGGCGACGTGATCGCCACCACCCCGGCCGGCCAGGTCACCGACGAGGCGGTCCGGGCGGCCCTGGCCGCGCTGACCGGGGAGATCGACCAGGTGCCGAGCGCGGTCAGCGCCATCAAGGTCGACGGGCAGCGGGCGTACAAGCGGGTGCGCGAGGGGGAGAGCGTCGAGCTGCCCGCCCGCCGGGTCACCGTGTCCCGGCTGGAGCTGCTGGCGGTACGCCGCGACGCGCCCGACGTCGTCGACGTGGACATCGACGTGACCTGCTCCTCCGGCACGTACATCCGGGCGATCGCCCGCGACGCGGGCCTGGCGCTCGGGGTGGGCGGGCACCTGACGGCGCTGCGCCGTACCGCCGTCGGGAACTTCGCCCTCGCGGAGGCCGCCACCCTCGACGAGCTGGAGCAGCGCGCCCCCGAGGTGGTGAACCTGCCGCTGGCCGCAGCGGCCGACCGGTTCTTCCCGCGCCGCGACGCCGGCGCCGACGAGGCGAAGGTGCTCTCCCACGGCGGGCCGCTCGACCCGGTGGGAATCGCCGGCCCCTACGCGGTCTTCGGCCCCGACGGCGGGCTGATCGCTATCGTCAGCGAGCGGGACGGCCGGGCCCGCGCGGAGATCGTGCTCGCCCCCGCCTGACGGGGGCGGGGTGTAGGACCGGCGGCCGGTGCGGGCCGCCGCGGAAGGCAGGGGAGGAGCGGCATGCAGCGGTGGCGGGGGTACGACGCGGCGCCCGGCGGCTGGGGGCGGTCGGTCGTCACCATCGGCGTCTTCGACGGTGTGCACAAGGGACACCAGGCGACCATCGGGCACGCCGTGTCCCGGGCTCGCGAGCTGGGCGTGCAGTCGGTGGTGGTCACCTTCGACCCGCACCCGGCCGAGGTGGTGCGCCCCGGCTCACACCCGGCGGTGCTCACCGAGACCGCCCGCAAGGCGGAGCTGATCGAGGCGCTCGGCGTGGACGTGCTCTGCGTGGTGCCGTTCACCCCGGAGTTTTCCCGGCTGCCCGCCGAGGCGTTCGTGCACGACATCCTGGTCGAGCACCTGCACGCCGCGCTGGTCGTGGTGGGCGACAACTTTCGCTTCGGGCACAAGGCCGCCGGCGACGTGGCGCTGCTGGAGCGGCTCGGGCGCACCTTCGGCTTCGCCGTGGAGGGCGCCCCGCTGGTCGCCGAGGCGGGCACGGTCTACTCCTCCACGTACATCCGCTCCTGCGTCGACGCGGGGGACGTGACGGCGGCGGCCGCCGCGCTCGGCCGCCCGCACCGGGTGGAGGGCGTGGTGGTGCGCGGCGACCAGCGCGGCCGCGAGCTGGGCTTCCCCACCGCCAACCTGCTCTGCCACCGGTACGCGGCGGTGCCCGCCGACGGCGTCTACGCCGCCCGGCTGGTGCGCCGGGGCCACGCCGAGCCCCTGGCGGCGGCGGTGTCGGTCGGCACCAACCCGACCTTCTCCGGCCGGGAGCGGCGGGTGGAGGCGTACGTGCTCGACTTCACCGGCGACCTCTACGGCGAGCGGCTGGCGCTGGACTTCGTGGCGCACCTGCGCGGGCAGATCCGCTACGACGCGATCGAGCCGTTGATCGCCCAGATGAACCAGGACGTCGAGCGGACCCGGCGCGTGCTCGGCTGACCGCGTCGCGGCCCTTGACAGGCCGCCGCCCGGCAGGGCTGGTAGTCTGGCGGGGACGTCGGCTGACCGACGTGGGGCCTCGCGTGCCTGCACGACGCCGCGGGTGCGAGGTACCGGTCCGTTTCCGGTCCACTGACCGATCCGACGGACATCATCGAACAACCCACGAAACAGGGAGAACATGGCGCTCGACCAGGAAGCCAAGGCCAAGATCCGCGCGGAGTACGCGACCGCCGACGGCGACACCGGTTCGCCGGAGGTGCAGGTCGCGGTCCTCACCAAGCGGATCGCCGAGCTGACGGAGCACCTGAAGGTGCACAAGCACGACCACCACAGCCGCCGTGGGCTGCTGCTGCTGGTCGGCCGCCGCCGTCGGCTGCTCAACTACGTCCAGAAGAAGGACATCAACCGCTACCGGTCGCTCATCGAGCGGCTCGGTCTGCGCCGGTGACGTGACGGGGGAGTGGCCCGACCGGGCCGCTCCCCCGCTTCGCCGCCACACGAAAACCGGGCCGCGCGACCACCTGAAAGGGAGCCGGTCAGCGTACCGGTCTCCGGTAGTGGCCCCCGGGCACCCCGGCCTAGCGCCGGCCACCCGGGCGCTTCGATCGAAGACCGGCCGTCTGAGCAGCTCCCCGCGTCGTGGGCCCCCGATGCGAAGGAGCACGACAGCACCATGACCGAGACCAACCTCGGCACCGAATCCCGCACCGCCGTGATCGACAACGGGTCCTTCGGCACCCGTGAGATCACCTTCTCCACCGGCCGGCTGGCCCGTCAGGCCGCCGGCTCCGTCGTCGCCCAGCTCGGCGAGACGGTCGTCCTCTCCGCCACCACCGCCGGCAAGCAGCCGAAGGAGCAGTTCGACTTCTTCCCGCTGACCGTCGACGTCGAGGAGCGGATGTACGCCGCGGGCCGCATCCCCGGCTCGTTCTTCCGCCGCGAGGGCCGCCCCAGCGAGGACGCGATCCTCACCTGCCGGCTGATCGACCGGCCGCTGCGCCCGTCCTTCGTCAAGGGCCTGCGCAACGAGGTCCAGGTCGTCGAGACCATCCTCGCGCTCGACCCGCAGCACCCCTACGACGTCGTGGCGATCAACGCCGCCTCGATGTCGACCAAGCTCTCCGGCCTGCCGTTCTCCGGCCCGATCGGGGCGACCCGGGTCGCGCACATCGACGGCCAGTGGGTCGCCTTCCCGACCCTGGAGGAGCTGGCCCGGGCCACCTTCGACATGGTCGTGGCCGGCCGTTCCCTGCCGGACGGCGACGTCGCGATCATGATGGTCGAGGCCGAGGCGACGCCGCACGCCGTGACCCTGATCGCGGGCGGCGCGACCGCGCCGACCGAGGAGATCGTGGCCAGCGGACTGGAGGCCGCGAAGCCGGCGATCCGCGAGCTGTGCCGCGCGCAGAGCGAGCTGGCCGAGGTGGCCGCCAAGCCCGTCGCCGAGTTCCCCGTGTTCCTCGACTACCAGGACGACGTCTTCGAGGCGGTGGCCGACCTGGCCCGCGCCGAGGTCGCCGAGGCCCTCCAGATCGCCGGCAAGGCCGACCGCGAGGAGGCCCTCGACCGCATCAAGGCCAAGGTCGCCGAGGAGCTCGGCGGTCGCTTCGAGGGCCGCGAGAAGGAGCTCAGCGCCGCCTTCCGGTCGCTCACCAAGTCCGAGGTGCGCAACCGGGTGCTGCGCGAGCAGGTCCGCATCGACGGCCGCGGCCCGCGCGACATCCGCCCGCTGACCGCCGAGGTCGGCGTGCTGCCCCGGGTGCACGGCTCGGCGCTGTTCGAGCGTGGCGAGACCCAGATCCTGGGCGTCACCACGCTGAACATGCTGCGCATGGAGCAGATGGTGGACACCCTGTCCCCGGAGAACCGCAAGCGCTACATGCACAACTACAACTTCCCGCCGTACTCGACCGGTGAGACCGGCCGGGTCGGCTCGCCGAAGCGGCGCGAGATCGGCCACGGCGCGCTCGCCGAGCGGGCGCTGATCCCCGTGCTGCCGTCGCGCGAGGAGTTCCCCTACGCCATCCGGCAGGTCTCCGAGGCGCTGGGCTCCAACGGCTCCACCTCGATGGGCTCGGTCTGCGCCTCGACGCTGGGCCTGCTCTCCGCCGGTGTGCCGCTGAAGGCGCCGGTGGCCGGCATCGCCATGGGGCTCATCTCCGACGAGGTGGACGGCAAGACCGAGTACGTGACGCTGACCGACATCCTCGGCGCCGAGGACGCGTTCGGCGACATGGACTTCAAGGTCGCCGGCACGCCCGAGTTCGTCACCGCGCTCCAGCTCGACACCAAGCTCAACGGCATCCCGTCGGACGTGCTGGCCGCCGCGCTGCAGCAGGCGTACGAGGCCCGGCAGACGATCCTCGGCGTGATGCAGGCGGCGATCGAGGCCCCGGCCGAGATGTCGGAGTACGCCCCGCGGGTCACCACCGTCAAGATCCCGGTCGACAAGATCGGCATGGTGATCGGCCCGAAGGGGCAGACCATCAACGCGATCCAGGACGAGACCGGCGCCGAGATCTCCATCGAGGACGACGGCACGATCTACGTCGGCGCCACCAACGGCCCGTCGGCCCAGGCGGCGGTGGACCGGATCAACGGCATCGCCAACCCGACGCTGCCGAAGGCCGGGGAGCGCTTCCTCGGCACGGTGGTCAAGACCGCCGCGTTCGGCGCGTTCATCTCGCTGCTGCCCGGCCGCGACGGCCTGCTGCACATCTCCAAGGTGGGCGACGGCAAGCGGGTCGAGAGGGTCGAGGACTTCCTCAACGTCGGCGACCGGGTCGAGGTCGAGATCGCGGACATCGACGCCCGCGGCAAGATCTACCTGGACAAGGTCCGCCCGGAGGGGGCCGAGGCGCCGGCCGCCGGCGAGGCCGCTGGCGGCGAGCGTCCGGCCGGCCGGGACCGGGACGACCGGGCTCCGCGCGACCGGGGCGACCGTGAGCGCGGCGGCGACCGGGGCGGTCGTGGCCCGGGCGGCGGCGGCGAGCGCGGCGAAGGCGGCGGCGAGGGTGGCGAGGGCGGCGAGCGTCCGCGTCGCCGCACCCGGCGCAGCTGACGCACCGCACCATCGCATCACCCACCCCTCGTCGATCTGGGAGCAACACGTGAGTCGGGCCGTCAGCGCGCCGTTTCCGCCGGATCGACGGGGGGTGGCGTCCGTCCCGGGCCCCGCAGGAGCCTCGCACCGGGGCGCCGGGACGGCCCGCTCCGGCGGCGCCGCCCGGGCGGTGACCCGCACCATCAGCGACGACCCGCTGGGCGGCACGGTACGCCGTACCGTGCTGCCCAGCGGGCTGCGCGTGCTCACCGAGGCGATCCCCGCGATGCGCAGCGTCTCGTTCGGCGTCTGGGTCGCGGTCGGCTCCCGGGACGAGACCGGCCCGCAGGCCGGCGCGGCCCACTTCCTGGAGCACCTGCTCTTCAAGGGCACCAACAAGCGCAGCGCGCTCGACATCTCCGCCGAGATCGAGGCGGTGGGCGGCGAGACCAACGCCTTCACCACCAAGGAATACACCTGCTACTACGCCCGCGTGCTGGACGAGGACCTGCCGCTGGCCATCGACGTCATGTGCGACGCGGTCGCCGACTCGCTGCTGGAGCCGGCCGACGTGGAGACCGAGCGGGGCGTGATCCTCGAAGAGATCGCCATGCACGACGACGAGCCCGGCGACGAGGTGCACGATCTCTTCGCCCGGGCCGTCTACGGCGACCACCCGCTGGGCCGGCTGATCTCCGGCACCGAGGAGACCGTCACCCCGATGACGCGGCGGCAGATCCAGGGCTTCTACCGCCGCCGCTACACCGCCCCGCAGATCGTCGTCGCCGCCGCCGGCAACCTGGACCACGCCACGGTGGTCAAGCTGGTCCGCCAGGCGCTGCACGGCACCCCGCTGGACACCGACCCGGCGACGCCCGCGTCGCACCGGTCGGCCACCCCGGCCGTACGCACGAAGCCCGCCACCACCCTGGTGGAGCCGAAGGAGACCGAGCAGGCGCACGTCATCCTCGGCTGCCCCGGCATCGACCGGCTCGACGAGCGGCGCTTCGCGCTCGGCGTGCTCAACAACATTCTCGGCGGCGGCATGTCGAGCCGCCTGTTCCAGGAGATCCGCGAGCGGCGCGGCCTCGCCTACTCGGTCTACTCCTACGCCAGCCAGTACGCCGACAGCGGCCTCTTCGCCGTCTACGCCGGCTGCGCCCCCGGCAAGGTCGACGAGGTGCTGGAGCTGACCCGGGCCGAACTGGCCCGGGTGGCCGCCGACGGCCTGACCGAGGCCGAGGTGGCCCGCGGCAAGGGGATGAGCAAGGGCTCGTTCGTGCTGGGGCTGGAGGACACCGGCTCGCGGATGAGCCGGCTGGCCAAGGGCGAGCTGCTCTACGGCCACCTGATGCCGGTAGACGAGCTGCTCGGCCGGGTCGACGCGGTCACCGTGGCCGACGTCAACACCCTGGCCGCCGAGCTGCTGAGCCGGCCGATGTCGCTGGCCGTGGTCGGCCCGTTCGGCGCGAACGACTTCGCCGCCCGCTGACCCGTCCCGCACTCCCGCCCGGTGCCCGCCCGGGTGCGCGCGTCCCGGCCGCTGACGGTCGGCCCGGATGGTGACGTCCCGGCCGCTGACGGTCGGCCCGGATGGTGGCGTCCCGGCCGCTGACGGTCGGCCCGGATAGTGGCGTCCCGGCCGCTGACGGTCCGCCCGGATGCGCGCGTCCCGATTGGGATAGGTTGTGCCCCGTGACTGACGAGCAGGAGAAGAGCCCGGACGAGCTGATCCGGGTCGGTGTGCTGGGCGCCCGGGGCCGGATGGGCGTCGAGGTGTGCCGGGCCGTGGACGCCGCCGCCGACATGGAGCTGGTGGCCATGGTCGACGAGGGCGACGGCCTGTTCGCCGCGTCCGACGCCGGGGCCGAGGTGGTCGTCGACTTCACCACCCCCGACGTCGTCATGGACCACCTGCACTGGTGCATCGACCAGGGCATCAACGCGGTGGTCGGCACCACCGGCTTCACCGAGCAGCGGCTGGAGCGGGTGCGCGGCTGGCTGGCCCACAAGCCCGGGGTGGGCGTGGTGATCGCCCCCAACTTCGGCATCGGCGCGGTGCTGATGATGCAGTTCGCCGCCCGCGCCGCCCGGCACTTCGAGTCGGTCGAGATCGTCGAGCAGCACCATCCCCGCAAGCTGGACGCCCCCAGCGGCACCGCCACGCACACCGCGCGGCTGGTCGCGGCCGCCCGCGCCGAGGCCGGCCTCGGCCCGGTGCCGGACGCCACCAAGGACGAGGTCGCGGGCGCCCGGGGCGCCGACATCGACGGGGTACGTGTGCACGCCATACGCGCCACCGGCCTCGTCGCCCACCAGGAGGTGCTCTTCGGCACCGTGGGGGAGACGCTGACCATCCGGCACGACTCGTACGACCGGGTCTCGTTCATGCCCGGCGTGCTGCTGGCCGTCCGCGCGGTCCGCACCCGGCCCGGGCTGACCGTCGGCCTGGACGCCCTGCTCGACTGACGCGCAAAGCGGTCGCGGCGGCGGCCGGGCGGCCCCTAGGCTGCCCGGGTGATCGATTCTGGACTCTCCGACCGGGCCGGGCGCCGGGTGACCCTGCGCCCGGTGGACGACGACAACTGGCGGGCGGTGGCCGACGTCGCCCCGCGCGACGACCAGCGCGGGTGGGTGGCGGCGCTGGCCGCCCGCTATCTGCTGCTGACCATGCGCTCCGACGTGTGGACCTCACTGGCGGTCTACGCGGACGAGACCGTCGCCGGGCATGTCATGTGGGGTGTCGACGATGACGGGTCCCGCTGGATCGGCGGCATGGTGATCGACGCGGCCGAACAGGACCGGGGCGTCGGTCGGGCGGCCGTGCGCACCCTGGCCGCGTGGCTGGGTGGCCAGGACGGCGGTCACCCCGTCCGGCTCTCCTACCACCCCGACAACGCCCAGGCCGCCCGCCTCTACACGAGCCTCGGCTTCGTGCCCACCGGGGCGATGGAGGACGACGAACTGGTCGTCGAACTCGTTGCGCCCACCCAGGGCTCGCCGCGCGCCTGACCGGGTCAGCCTTCCTCGATCACCGACATGATGTTGCCGGCCGGGTCGGTGAACCACGCGATCGTCGGCCCGTTGCCGCGCATGACGCCCTTGTCGTCATGGGGCATGCCGGGGTAGTGCGCGAACCGCACCCCACGCGCGGTCAGCTCGTCGACGGCCCGGTCGACGTCGTCGACGGGGAAGTTGAGCACCGTGTGGGCCGCGGGGGTGTGGTCCGCCTTCGGGTAGACCATCACGTCCCGGCCCCCGGCGAGGTGCAACGTGAGCAGGCCGCCCATGGCATCGTCCCGCGACACCCGCAGGCCGAGCGTGTCGGCGTAGAACCGTTCGGCCCGGCCGGGGTCGTCCACCGAGAAACTGCTCCACGCCATCGTGTCCGCGAACATGCCCGATGCCTCCCTCTCGTGGACGCCGTCACCGCGACCATGGGGTCACGGTAGGCGACACCCCCGACAGTGTCCGGCGGATCGCCGGCACCGGCGGGCCGGAACGCGCGGCCCGGTGCGCTCCGGGCGCGGGAACGCCCGGTCCCGGTGCGCTCCGGGCCGGCGCCACCGGGCCCGGGGCCCGGGGCAGGTCAGTCGGCGGGCGTCGCCGGTGTCGGTGACGACGCACCCGGCGTCAGGTCCGGGAGCGTCGCCTCGGTGGGCGTCGCGTCCGCCGGATCCGCCTCCCCCGGCACCGCCACGTGCAGCCGCACCTGCGGGACGAGCATGTCCTCCACGTCCAGCGCGCGGGCCGCGCCGTCGGGCTCCCAGCCGGTGCTGGTGAGGAACTTCCGGGTCGCCGCGTCGCCGTCGAAGGCCCAGGCCAGCGCGCGGGTGAACCCGTCGGCACGCCACAGGTCGACGGTCGCGGCGAGCAGCCGGCTGCCGTGCCCCCGCCGGCCCCAGCGCGGCTCCACCAGCAGGTCCGTCACCGCGGCGACGTCCGGCCCGAGGACCTCCGCCGGCTCACCCGGGGCGAGCGCCTCGGCGTCGGCCGGACCGGAGGCGGCGAACCCCACCAGATAGGATTGCTCGGCCTGTTCGACGGCGACCAGCACCCGATGGGCGCCGGAGGGCGGCTCCTGCACGGCCGCGCTCCACCGCCTGGCGAGCCACGCCTCGTCCAGGTTGTCGAGCACGTGCCGGGGCAGGATCCGGCGATAGGCGACCCGCCAGGTCGCGAGTTGGATGCGTGCGATCTCGCCGGCGTCTTCCGGACGCGCCGGGCGGACGTACCCGAGAGCCATGGGACGGAAGCCTACGCAGGGCGAGGGAGGCGATGGTGGCGCAGGGTCCCCGACGGACGATCCAGCAGGTCGTCGGCGTCGTCGCGCTCGCCCTCGCGGTGACCGCCTTCCTGTCCGTCGCGGCCGTCCGGCACGGCTTCTTCGACCTCAAGGTCTACTACGGCGCGCTGACCTGGTGGGTGCACGACGGTGGGGAGATCTACGACTTCCTGAAGCCCGGCACCCAGTACGGCTTCACGTACCCGCCCTTCGCCGCCCTGGTCATGCTGCCGATGGCGTACCTGCCGTGGTGGGCGGCGATCGCGGTGAGCGTGGCCGCCAGCGTGGTGGTCACCGCCGTGCTGTTCTGGTGGCTGATCGACCCGGTCTCCCGCCGCTGCGGCTGGACCCGCTGGTTCGCCCTCGCCGTGGCGCTCTGCCTGGCCGCCGCGTACGAGCCGATGCGCGAGACGGTCAACTTCGGCCAGGTCAACATGCTGCTGCTCTTCCTGGTCGCGATCGACCTGCTGCGGCTGCTGCCGGCCGGCAACCGGTGGGCCGGCGTGGGCATCGGGGTGGCCACCGCGATCAAGCTGACCCCGGGCATCTTCATCGTCTACCTGCTGGTCACCCGCCGCTGGCGGGCCGCGGTCACCTCGATGGCCACCGCGGCCGGTGTGACCCTGCTGGCCGCCGCGCTCTTCCCCGACGCCTCGCGGGAGTTCTGGACGGAGGCGCTGTGGAACACCGGCCGGGTGGGTGAGCTGGCGTTCGTCTCCAACCAGTCGCTGCGCGGCGTGGTCGCCCGCCTCAACCCGGAACACCCGAGCACCCTGGCCTGGCTGGCGCTGGTGCTCGCCACGCTGGCGCTGTGGGCCTGGCGGTCCCGCGCCGCCGTGGCCGTCGGCGACGAGGCGACCGGCCTGGCGCTGACGGGCGCGGTGATGTGCCTGGTCAGCCCGGTCACCTGGGTGCACCACCTGGTCTGGCTGCTGCCCGCGCTGATCCTGCTGGTCGACAACGGGATGGCCGCGCCCGCCGGCAGCCGCAGGCGCCGCGTCCTGCTGGGCGCCGCGATCGTCGGGTACGGCTTCCTGATCAGCCGGATCGTCTGGGCCTGGGAGAAGGACTTCACCGGGCTCGACGGCTTCCTCGGCAGCAACACCTACGTCTGGATCAGCCTGGCGCTGCTGGCGTTCCTGCCGGTCCGGCGGGTGGGCGACACCGGCCCGGTCGACCGGCCCCGGGAGAGGCCCGCCGGGTCAGCCGTCGAGGCGTCCGGCGTACCGCAGCTCGACCAGCCCGACCGGCGGGCGCCCGCCGGCCAGCGGCACCGGATAGGTCGACCGCTCACCATCCGGTGACAGCCCGGCCCGCTCGTAGAACCGGCGGGCCCGTTGGTTGGCCTCCAGGACCCAGAGCCGGTAGTCCGACCAGCCCCGGGCGACCAGCCCGTCGCGCGCCGCGGCCAGCAGCGCCCGCGCCGTGCCGTCGCCCCAGCGGGTCGGCTCGACGTACATCGCCACCACCTCGCCGTGCGCGGCGTCGAGGTCGCCACGGTCCTGGTTGTTGCGGTACGGGCCGAACGTGGTGAACCCGGCCAGCGCCCCGTCGACCTCCGCGAGCAGGGTGGTGAACGGGTGCTCCGGGTCGGCGGTGCCGAGGTCCCGGCGGCGCTGCGCCCAGGCCGTGACGTTGAGCCGCCGCAGCACCTCCTCGGGCATGATCCCGGCGTAGCCGGCCTGCCAGCCGTGGATGTGCACCCGGGCGACCGCCTCGGCGTCGTCGGGCTCCTCGCGGCGGATCGTGAGCATGCGTCCGTTCTATGCCCCGGCGGGTGACGGGTCCAGCGTCCGCACCGGTGTCGTACCGGTGGATTAGGGTGCCCGACGATGGCCGCACCGGAATCGCTCTCGCTCGCCCAGGCACGTCGGGTGGCGCTCGCCGCCCAGGGCTTCGCCGACCCCGCGCCCACGGGCGTGCCCACCCGCCGGCACCTGCGTCGGGTGCTCGACCGGGTCGGGCTGATCCAGATGGACTCGGTCAACGTGCTGCAACGGGCGCACTACCTGCCGCTCTACAGCCGCCTCGGGCCCTACCCGACCAGCATGCTCGACGACGCCGCCTACCGCCGCCCACGGGAGCTGTTCGAATACTGGGGCCACGAGGCGTCGCTGGTGCCCGTCGGGCTGCATCCGGCGCTGCGCTGGCGGATGGCCCGGGCCCGCTCGGAGTCCTGGGGCGGAATGCGGCGGATCGCCCAGGAGCAGCCCGACCTGGTCGCCTGGGTCCGCGACGAGGTGGCGGCCCGGGGCCCCCTCACGGCCGCCGAGATCGAGCACGACGCACCCCGGGAGACCGGCAACTGGGGATGGAACTGGTCGGCGGTGAAGCGGGCGCTGGAGTTCCTGTTCTGGGCGGGGGAGGTGACCGCCGCCGAGCGCAACACGTCGTTCGCCCGCCGCTACGACCTGCCGGAGCGGGTGCTGCCGGCCGCCGTGCTCGACGCGCCCACGCCGACCGAAGCCGAGGCCCACCGCGCACTGGTGGGCATCGCCGCGCGGTCGCTCGGGGTGGCCGCCGAGCCGGAGCTGCGCGACTACTTCCGGCTGCCGGTGGCCGGAGCCCGGCAGGCCATCGCCGAGCTGGTCGAGGCGGGCGAGCTGCTGCCGGTCGCCGTGCAGGGCTGGCAGCGGCCCGCCTGGCTGCACGCCGGGGCGCGGCTGCCCCGCTGGGTGCGCGGCAACACCCTGGTCAGCCCGTTCGACCCCGTGGTCTGGGAGCGGGCCCGCACCGAGCGGCTCTTCGACTTCAGCTACCGCATCGAGATCTACGTGCCGGCGCCGCAGCGGGTGTACGGCTACTACGTGCTGCCCTTCCTCCAGGGGGAGCGCTTCACCGCCCGGGTCGACCTCAAGGCCGACCGCAAGGCCGGCGTGCTGCTGGTGCCGGCCGCCTGGGCCGAGCCGGGCGTCGACCGGGGCGAGACCGCGCTGGCGCTCGCCGCCGAGCTGCACCGCCTCGCCGGCTGGCTGGGCCTCGACGCGGTGGCCCCGCCCGCCGCCGGCGACCTGGCCGTCCCGCTGGCCGCGGCGCTGTCGGGCGTGGCCGGTGTACGGTGAGCGACGTGACGAGCGTTGACGGACCGGCCTCCCCGCCGCATCCGCAGACGGGTGGGCTCGACGCCCCGCCCCAGGCGGGCCCGGCCGCACCGGCCGACGGGCGGCCCACGGACCAGGCGCCGCCCCACCCGGGTTCGACCTGTCCGCCCCACCCGGGTTCGCCCCATCCGGATCAGCCCTACCCCGGAGCGCCCTATCCAGGGTCGCCCTATCCGGGGGCGGCGGCCTACCCCGTCGCCGAGCCGGACCGGCTCACCCGCTTCGTCGTCCGCCTCTACGAGCGCTCCCCGCGCTGGGCGGTGCCGCTGGCCGCGCTCGGCTGCGTCGCCGCCGGCATCGGCTACGCGCTGATCAGCGACCCCACCCGCTCGGCGCCCGACGCCGCGCCGAGCTGCCTGCTCAAGCTCACCACGGGGCTGGACTGCCCGGGCTGCGGCGGCACCCGCGCGCTCTGGTACGTGCTGCACGCCGACCTGCCGGCCGCCGCCCGGCACCACTTCCTCTTCGTCTTCGCGCTGCCCTTCCTGGCCTACCTCTTCGTCGCGTGGGCGGGCCGGCAGGCGTTCGGCTGGCGGCTGCCCGAGCTGCGGATCAGCTCCCGGACGATCGGCGTCTTCCTGGCCGCCTGGCTGGCCTTCACGATCCTGCGCAACCTGCCCTGGGCACCCTTCACCTCCCTCTACGTCTGATCGCTCCACGCCTGACGGATGCGCCCGCCGGCGAGCGCGCCGTCCGGGCTGCGGTCGCGTCGGGCGGGGCCGGGGGCGCCCGGGCCGAGGGGCCGGCCGGCGAGCAGTTCGGTGGTCGGCACGGTCGGCGGCGGGGTCAGTCCGTGCCCCGAGGCCACCCCCTCGATCTCCGGCTGGCGGTGCGCGTGCCCTGTCGAGCTGACTCGTATGCGACATCACACTCCCGCAGCCCGTTCGCCTCGACGCACACACCGACGGGCCGTCCAGCGCGCCGGCGGATGCGGGACGCGGCTGAGCTCCGAGCACGGTGGCGGGCCGCCAAACCGAGGACGTCGCCGCCCGCTGATGTCGTAGACGATTCAGCTCGACAGGGTGCGAAAGCTGATGCGTCGGACCGGCCCCCGAGCCCCGCCCGCGGCCCCGCACCCGGACCGTCGGCCGCCGCCCTTCAGCCCCGGCTCCCGGCTCCGCACCCGGACCGCCGGTCCCCGGCGTGACGTCCGATGGCCCTCGTGCCGATGCTGGCCGCAGTCCTGCCCGGTCACGTCTGCCGACGCGGCGGGTGGAACACGGGCGACCGGCGTCGTTTCGTGACCGACGTTGCACTCGGGCGAGGCTGGCTTGGGCGGGCGGGGGCCACGGCACTACAGTCCCAGGAATGCCGGAGATGGTGCAGCCCCAGGTCAAGCTCGTCGCGTGGACGCACTTCGAGGCCCCCGACGACGTGCCGTGGTCGACCGACGCCGAGGGCGGCCAGGCGCTCGCGGAGTTCGCCGGTCGGGCCTGCTACCAGAGCTGGAAGAAGCCGAACCCGGCCACCGCCACCAACGCCGGCTACCTCGCGCACATCCTGGAGGTCGGTCACCTTAGCGTGCTGGAGCACGGCTCGGTCAGCTTCTACTTCAGCGGGGTCTCCCGTTCGTTCACCCACGAGCTGATCCGGCACCGGCACTTCTCGTACTCGCAGCTCTCCCAGCGGTACGTGCCGGAGCGCGACGCCGCCATGGTCGAGCCCTTGGTGATCGCCGACGACCCGGAGCTGCACAAGAAGTTCGTGGAGGCGGCCGAGGCGAGCGTGCGCGCGTACAACGAGCTGCTGGAGGGGCTGGAGCGGCGCTTCGCCGACGTGGAGAACGCCACGCTGCGGCGCAAGCAGGCCCGGCAGGCGGCCCGCGCCGTGCTGCCCAACGCCACCGAGACGCGCATCGTGGTCACCGGCAACTACCGGGCCTGGCGGCACTTCATCGCCATGCGCGCGACGGAGCACGCCGACGTGGAGATCCGCGAGCTGGCGGTGGAGTGCCTGCGGCAGCTCCAGGGCGTCGCCCCGAACGTCTTCGCCGACTTCGTCATCTCGGCCCTGCCCGATGGCACCGAGGTCGCGGCGAGCCCGCACGCCGAGTGAGTCCTGAGGGCTTCCCCGGCGGGGCGCCGGTGGTCGTCCGCTAGGTTGGTGGCATGACGCACGACCACCCTGACACGCCCGCCCGAGCGGTGTCCCGCCCCTTCGGGCGAGTGCTCACGGCCATGGTGACCCCGTTCACCGCCGACGGCTCGCTCGACCTCGACGGCGCCGCGCGGCTCGCCAGCTACCTGGTCGACGAGCAGGGCAACGACGCGCTGGTGGTCAACGGCACCACCGGCGAGTCGCCGACCACCACCGAGGCCGAGAAGGAACAGCTGATCCGGGCCGTGGTGGAGGCCGTCGGTGACGGCGCCAGGGTCGTGGCCGGGGTCGGCACCAACGACACCCGGCACACCATCGAGCTCTCCACGGCCGCCGAGAAGGCGGGCGCGCACGGCCTGCTCGTGGTCACGCCCTACTACAACAAGCCGCCGCAGAGCGGCCTGCTGCGGCACTTCACCGCCGTGGCGGACGCCACCGGGCTGCCGGTGATGCTCTACGACATCCCGCACCGGGCGGGCGTGCCGATCGACACCGAGACGATGGTGCGCCTGGCCGAACACGCCCGGATCGTCGCGGTGAAGGACGCCAAGGGCGACCTGACCGCCACGAGCTGGGTCACCAGCCGGACGAACCTCGCCTTCTACAGCGGCGAGGACGCCCTCACCCTGCCCGCGCTGGCCGTGGGTGGCGTGGGCGTGGTCGGCACGTCGACCCACTTCACCGGCGCGCTCACCAAGCAGATGATCGAGGCGTACGACGCGGGGGACACCGCCACCGCGCTGAGCCTGCACCGGCGGCTGCTGCCGCTGTTCACCGGCATCTTCCGTACCCAGGGCGTGATCCTGGTGAAGGCGGGCCTGGCGGCCGCCGGGAAGCCCGCCGGGCCGGTGCGTTCGCCGCTGGTCGACGCCACCGACGACGAGATCGCCCAGCTCCGCGCGGACAGCGCGGCGGCGGGCCTGGAACTGCCCGAATGACCGAACGACACGACGGACGCCGAGTGACGGCGTCGCAGAATGAGGTGGACGCGTGACCGAGGCGCACTTCGAGACGGAACTGCCCCCGCCGCTGCCGGAGGGTGGGCTGCGGATCATCCCGCTCGGCGGGCTCGGCGCCATCGGTCGCAACATGACCGTCTTCGAGTACGACGGCAAGCTGCTGGTGGTCGACTGCGGGGTGCTCTTCCCCGACGTGGAGCAGCCCGGGGTCGACCTGATCCTGCCCGACTTCGGTCCGATCCTGGACCGGCTCGACGACGTCCAGGCGATCGTGCTGACGCACGGCCACGAGGACCACATCGGCGCGGTGCCCTACCTGCTCGCGCACAAGCCCGACATCCCGCTGGTCGGCTCCCAGTTCACTCTCGCCCTGGTCGAGGCGAAGCTCGCCGAGCGGCGGATCCAGCCCTACACGCTGACCGTTCGGGAGGGCGGCCGGGAGCGGCTCGGCCCGTTCGAGTGCGAGTTCTTCGCGGTCAACCACTCGATCCCCGACGCGCTCGCGGTCGCCATCCGCACGCCGGCCGGCCTGGTGCTGCACACCGGCGACTTCAAGATGGACCAGCTCCCGCTGGACGGCCGGATCACCGACCTGGCCGGGTTCGCCCGGCTCGGCGCCGAGGGCGTGGACCTGCTGCTCTCGGACTCCACCAACGCGGAGATCCCCGGCTTCGTCACCCCCGAGCGGGAGATCGGGCCGGTGCTCGACTCGATCTTCGCGAAGGCCAAGGGGCGGATCATCGTCGCGTCCTTCGCCTCGCACGTGCACCGGGTGCAGCAGGTGTTCGACTCCGCCGCCGAGCACGGCCGCAAGGTCGCCCTCATCGGCCGGTCCATGGTCCGCAACATGGGCATCGCGCGCGACCTGGGGCTGCTCAACATCCCGTCCGGGCTGGTCGTCGGGCTGGAAGAGGCGACGAACATGCCGCCCGAGCAGATCGTGCTGATGTCCACCGGTTCGCAGGGCGAGCCGATGAGCGCCCTGGGCCGGATGGCCAGCGGCGACCACCGGCACATCACCATCGCCCCCGGCGACACCGTGGTGCTCGCCTCGTCGCTGGTGCCCGGCAACGAGACCTCGGTCTACCGGGTGATCAACCGGCTGGCCCGGGCCGGCGCCGTGGTGGTGCACAAGGACGTGGCCAAGGTGCACGTCTCCGGCCACGCCCCCGCCGGCGAGCTGCTCTACCTGCTCAACGTGGTCCGGCCCAGCAACCTGATGCCGGTGCACGGCGAGTGGCGGCACCTGCGCGCGCACGCCCGCCTCGGCATCGAGTCCGGCGTCGCCCCCGACCGGGTGGTGCTCTGCGAGGACGGCGACGTCGTCGACCTCGTCGAGGGCCGGGCCAGCCTGGTCGGGCACGTGAAGAGCCGCTACGTCTACGTCGACGGCCTCGCCGTCGGCGACGTCAGCGAGTCGCTGCTCACGGAGCGCCGGATCCTCGGCGACGGCGGGTTCATCGCCACCACCGTGGTGGTCGACTCGGTGACCGGCAAGGTGGTGGGCGGCCCCACCCTGTCGGCGAAGGGCTTCTCCGAGGACCCGGAGGCGTTCAGCCCGGTGATCCCGCTGGTCACCGAGGCCCTGAACCGGGCGGCCTCCGACGGCATCACCGATCCGCACCAGCTCCAGCAGATCGTCCGGCGCACCGTGGGGCGGTGGGTGAACGACGCGTACCGCCGTCGGCCCATGATCGTCCCCACCGTCGTCGAGGTCTGACCCCGCGCCGCCGCGACGCCCGCCCGCACCCCGTGTGCCGGCGGGCGTCGTCGGCTCAGGGCAGGGCGGCGACCGCCTCGGCGTACGCGACGCCGGTGTCCACGGCCGCGTCGAGCAGGACCGAGAGCTGGGCCGGGGCCACCCCGTGCGCCAGGTCGGTGGCGACGTGACCGGCCAGCAGCAGCTCGCCCTCCCGCTCGTGCACGTACGCCTTCGGCAGCAGCCGGTCGTGGTTCCAGGCGTTGCAGAAGGCGTACGCCTCCGCGAGCCGGTCGGCCGGCAGCCGGCGGTTCGCCACGGACCGGGCCTGGAGGATCTCGCCCCGCTCGCCGGCGCGCCGGAACTGGATCAGCGCCTCGCCCCACCGCCCCGTGACGGCGCCATGGTCGTCCACCGCGTACCGGTCCCCGCGCCGGTCCAGCTCGGCGGTGATCATCGCCAGGCTCAGCGGGCGCGGCTCCTCGTCCGGCAGGACGTCGTCGGGTGGGTCGTCGGCGTCGTCGTCCGCGTCGTCGTCGGGCGGCAGGGGCACCGGTGCGGCGGCCGGCCGTTCGGCCAGCCAGGACGCGATCCGGCCGGACTGGTGGCCGGTGCCGTTGCGGGCGTCGAAGCTGCCGGCCAGCGCGGTGGCCACCCCGAGCAGGGTGGCGCCCAGCGTGGCCACGTCGAGCTCGGCGGCCGGCCGCACCCCGTACGCCGGGCGGTGCACCGTCCGCCCGCCGAGCCCCGCCTCGACGGCGAGGGCGCAGACCAGCGCACCGGCGGCGGCGAACTCCATCGCGGACAGGTCGTCGTGCGGCCGGTCCAGCCGGGGCAGCTGCTCGGCCAGGACGTCGACGCCCCGGGCGGGGTGCCCGGCCAGCGCGCACCACCGCAGGTGCGTGGCGACCAGCGGGAAGGCGGCCCGCTCCCGCCGGTGCCGCCGGTAGGCCCGCACGTGCGCCTCGGCCGCCCGCTCCGGCTGGCCGGCCCGCAGCCAGGACAGCAGCCCGGCGACCAGCGTCCGCTCCGGCTGCTCGGTGCAGTCGACGCCGCCGTGCGGGGAGTCCGGCAGGGCGGCCAGCGCGGCCGGGTGGTCGCCCCAGCCGGCGAGCAGTTCCGCCCGTCGGGCCGCCGTGCAGTCCGGGCAGCCGCCGACCGGCCCCGGACCGGCCGTCGACCAGCGGTCGTACCACCGCCGGGCGGTGGGCTCGTCGCCGAGGTGGTCGGCGATGCGGCAGCGCAGCTCGGCGACCACCGCCGGGTCGTCGGCTGCGCGCGCGGCGAGGTCGTCCAGCATGGCCCGGGCCTGGTCCAGCCCGACCCGGGGCGAGCCGAGCAGGGCCTCGACCGCGTACCGCCGGTAGCGCCGCAGCGGCTCGGCCTGGTCTTCGGCCAGCAGGTCGGGGCGGCGCTCCACCGTGGCGAGGCAGCGGCGCACCGGCTCGACCAGCCGCCACCGCTGCCCGTGCAGGAGGTACGCCTCGATGAGCGCGAACCGGGCCGCCAGCGCCGTCCGGTCGTCGCCTGTGGCGTCGGCGTGCGCGGCGATGCGTTCCAGTTCGGTGCTGCGGGCCTCGCCGTCGGGGGTGTCGCGGGCGTCGGCGAGCGCTCCGGCCAGCGCGGGGTCGGGCCCCCGGCCTCCGCGCCGCAGCCCGCTCCACCAGCCGGGCAGCCCGAACGGGTCGAGGCCGCGACCGGCCAGGTCCCCGCCGCGGCCCGTCACGCCACCACCCCGCCGGGCAGCCGGGCCACCTCGGTGGCGAGCTGGCAGCCGGTGGCGATGCCGCAGTCGAGCAGCTGGTCGAGCTGGTGCGCGGTGACGCCGCGTTCCAGGTCGGTGATGACCTCGCCGCAGATCCGGGCCCGCCCGTCGTCCTCGACGTGCACGAAGGCCTTCGGCCAGAGCCGGTCGTGGTTCCACGCGTTGCAGAAGGCGTGCAGCGCCGGCACGTACTCGATGGGGAACGCCGGCGCGGTCAGGGTGCGGACCTGGAGCAGCTCGCCGTTGGCGCCGGGGCGCAGGAACCAGATCAGGCTGTCGTCCCAGCGGCCGACCAGGTCGCCGTCGGCGTCGGCCTGGACGCGGTATCCCCGGCTGTGCAGCACGGCGGCGATCAGCTCGCCGGTCAGCGGTTCCAGCGCCCCCGGGTGCCCGGCCAGGTGGCCGTCCCGACCGTCCTCGGTTCCCGGCGACGCCATGGGGGCAACCCTTCTGAGGCAGATATCACGTGACGCGGCGGGGCCCGCGCTGCGACACGCGGACACGACCCGGAAAGGCGGCGATCTGCCGGGTCACGCCATTAGGTTGATGCTATGGCGGGCCGTACCTCTCAGGCGAGCCGGCGGCGCGGCGCGTCGCCGCGTGGCACCACGAACAGTCGTGCCCGTCAGCCGGCGAAGAAGACCGCCCGCGCGGCGGCCCGGCGGCGGCCGGCGGCCCGATCCGGCCCGGGTCCGATGGTCGGGCAGGCGGTCCGCGCACTGTGGATGGGGATGGCGCACGGCCTCGGCTGGGCGTTCCGGCAGGCCGGCTCCGCCCGGGGGCTCGACCCGGAGCAGCGCCGCGACGGCGCGGGCCTGCTGGTCTTCGGCCTCGCCCTGCTCAGCGCGGTGGCCCTCTGGTTCTCCGGCGCCGGCCCGGTGGGCGCGCGGCTGGCCGACACCTTCCGGCTCTTCCTCGGGGCGATCTCGGTCGTGGTGCCGGTGCTGCTGATGATCGGCGCCTGGCGGCTCATGCGCGAGCCCGTCGATCCCGAGCACCGCGGCCGGGGCCTGGTCGGCTGGACCTCGATGCTGGTCGCCACCGCCGCGATGCTGCACATCGGACAGGACCCGGCCGACGCGGGCCAGCGCGACTTCGCCGGCGGCCTGGTCGGCGCCGGCGTCGGCAGCCTGATGGAGCGGGCGGTCACCGCCTGGGTGGCCGTGCCGCTGCTGATCCTGCTGCTGGTCTTCGGCCTGCTGGTGGTCACCGCGACCCCGATCAACAAGGTCCCGGAGCGGCTCGGCCTGCTGTTCGGCACCCGGATCGCCCCGCCGGTGGTGGAGGAGGAGACGGACGAGGCGTCCGCCCGGCCGGCGCCCCGCAAGCGTGCGGCGAAGCGGGCGGCCCCGCCGCCGCCCGACCCGGCGGAGTTCGACGACGACCTCGACGGGGTGGACCTCCAGGAGACCCTGGTGCTGCCCCGCAAGCCCCCGGGCCGGGTGCCGGCCACCCGCAAGCCGGCGGAGCCGCCGGAGCACTCGCCCGCCCCGACGCGGGCCGAGCAGCTCGCGCTGACCGGGCTGGCGGGCGACTACACGCTGCCGCCGGCGAACATCCTCGGCAGCGGCGCGGCCCCGAAGTCCCGGAGCAAGGCCAACGACGAGGTGATCGTCGCGCTCACCGGCGTCTTCGAGCAGTTCGGGGTGGACGCGGCCGTCACCGGGTTCACCCGCGGGCCGACCGTCACCCGCTACGAGGTGGAGCTGGGCCCGGGCGTCAAGGTCGAGCGGATCACCCAGCTCTCCCGCAACATCGCGTACGCGGTGAAGTCCCCGGACGTGCGGATCCTCAGCCCGATCCCGGGCAAGAGCGCGGTCGGGGTGGAGATCCCGAACACCGACCCGGAGAACGTGGCGCTCGGCGACGTGCTGCGGTCGCGGGCCGCCACCAGCGACCACCACCCGATGGTGGTGGCGCTCGGCAAGGACATCGAGGGCGGCTACGTGGTGGCCAACCTCGCCAAGATGCCGCACATCCTGATCGCCGGCGCGACCGGCGCGGGCAAGTCGTCCTGCCTGAACTCGCTGCTGGTGTCCATCCTCACCCGGGCCACGCCGGACGAGGTACGGCTGCTGCTGATCGACCCGAAGCGGGTCGAGATGACGGGCTACGAGGGCATCCCGCACCTGGTCACCCCGATCGTGACCAACGCGAAGAAGGCGGCCGACTCGCTGGAGTGGGTCGTCCGCGAGATGGACATGCGCTACGACGACCTCGCCGCCAACGGGGTCAGGCACATCGACGACTTCAACCGCAAGGTGCGCAACGGCGAGATCAAGGCGCCGCCGGGCAGCGAGCGGGAGATGCGTCCGTACCCATACCTGCTGGTGATCGTGGACGAGTTGGCCGACCTGATGATGGTCGCCCCGCGCGACGTGGAGGACTCGGTCGTCCGGATCACCCAGCTCGCCCGCGCGGCCGGCATCCACCTGGTGCTGGCCACCCAACGCCCGTCGGTCGACGTGGTCACCGGCCTGATCAAGGCCAACGTGCCGTCCCGCCTGGCGTTCGCCACCTCCTCGCTGGCCGACTCGCGGGTCATCCTCGACCAGCCGGGCGCGGAGAAGCTGCTGGGCCGCGGCGACGGCCTGTTCCTGCCGATGGGCGCCTCGAAGCCGATCCGGATCCAGGGCGCCTGGGTGACCGAGCGCGAGATCGCCGACGTGGTGAAGTTCTGCAAGGACCAGCGCGAGCCGGAGTTCCGCCCGGACGTGCTCGTCGCGCCGGACGCCGGCAAGAAGAAGATCGACGAGGAGATCGGCGACGACCTCGACCTGCTGGTGCAGGCGGTCGAGCTGGTGGTCACCTCGCAGTTCGGCTCGACCTCGATGCTCCAGCGCAAGCTGCGGGTCGGCTTCGCCAAGGCCGGGCGGCTGATGGACCTCATGGAGACCCGGGGCGTGGTCGGCCCGTCGGAGGGGTCCAAGGCCCGGGACGTGCTGGTCAAGCCGGACGAGCTGGAGGAGGTCCTGGTCGGCCTGCGCGGCGGCGAGGACTAGGCCCGCCGGCCACAGACGGGCCGCGCCCGCCGGCCAGACACGCGACGGCCGCCGGCCAGACACGCGACGGGCCCGCCGGCACGCCGGCGGGCCCGGTCTTCGCCCGGGGGAGCGGGGGGTCAGTTGTTGACGAGCGCGTTGATGATCAGCAGGCTGACCACGATGGCGGCCACGTTGGCGGCGGCGGCGTACCAGCCGAGCGGCTTGTCACCGAGCACGGCGCCGACGATGCCCAGGACCAGCCCGATCACGCCGAAGATGAGCGGGTTGAGCAGGAGCGCGAGGACCGCGAACACGAAGCCCACGATGGTGCAGATGCGGGCGGCGTTGGTGCGCGGGCGGGCGGTCGAGTGCATGTTGGTCATGTCTGCCTCCGTGGGTGAGAGCCTTTCCGGTGCCAGGCACAGCTCTACCCACTGTGGTCGTCCGGCACGCCTCGCCCCTGTGGACGCCGGTCAGTGGAAGACCTTCAGGCCGACGACGCCGGCGACCACCAGCAGCAGGCAGGCTATCCGGGGCAGGCTGGCCGGCTCGTTCAGCGCGAGCATCCCGACCAGGGCGGTGCCGACCGCCCCGATGCCGACCCAGACGACGTAGCCGGTGCCGACCGGGATCTCGCGCAGCGCGTACGCCAGGCCGGCCATGCTGAGCACCAGGGTCACCACGAAGACCAGCGACGGGACGAGCCGGGTGAAGCCGGCGCTGCGGTCGAGGGCGATCGCCCACGCGGTCTCGAGAAGTCCGGAGACCACCAGCACGATCCAGGCCATGGAAGATCACCTCTGCGTAGGCGCCCGGACCAGCGGGCCGGGAGGAGTGGGTTCGGTACACACACGCGGGGCGTCTTGGCCTGACCGGGTACGCCCACCACTCGTCCGGGGCGACCTGGGGCCGCCACGACCGACGGTAGCACCGGCCGGGCGGCTTCCGGGGTGAGCCGGGCCACCACGGGTTGACGTGAACCTCGCTTCAACTTGCAGTATCGGGGTATGCCGCTGCTCTTCTCCGATCCCGAGGTCGCCGCCGCGCTGGACGCCCCCACCACGGTCGCCGCGATGCGGGACGCCCTGCTCGCCGCGTACGCCGGCCGCCTGGTGGCCCCGCCCCGGGCCGCCGCGCCGCTGGGCGGGGGACGGATGGTGCTCACCGCCGGCCACCTCACCGGCGACTGGTACGGCTACCGCTCGTACGACACGTTCGGGCACCCGGGGAACGAGCAGGTGGTCGTGCTGCACGACGGACGCACCGGGGCGGTCCGGGCGCTGGCGGTCGGGGCGGAGCTGGGCTCCCGGCGTACCGGCGGGCTCGGCGGGGTCGCCGTGGACGCCCTGGCCCGGCCGGACGCCGCCACCCTGGGCGTGATCGGCTCCGGCGGGCAGGCATGGACCCAGGTCTGGGCCGCCGCCGCTGTCCGCCCGCTGTGCGAGGTCACCGTGCACAGCCGCTCCGTCGCCCGGCGGGAGTCGTTCGCCGCCCGGGTCCGCGCCGAGTTGGGCGTGCCGGCGCGGGCGGTGGACTCGGCGCGGGCCGCCGTCCGGGACCGGGACGTCGTGGTGCTCGCCACCACCGCCGTCGGCCCCGTGCTCGACGCCGCCGACCTGGCCCCCGGCACGCACGTCAACGCGGTCGGCTTCAAACAGGTCGACCGGCACGAGTTCGGCACCGACCTGCTGGACGCCGCCGACCTGCTGGTCACCGACTCGCCGGCGCAGGCGGCCGCGTACGACCCGCCGATGCTGGCGGCGCTGCCCGCGTACGCCGGGCGGTTGCGCGACCTGGGCGCGGTGCTGGCCGGTGCCGCCCCCGGCCGGACCGGCGCGGACCAGGTCTCGGTCTTCTGCTCGACCGGCCTGGCCGGCACGGAGGTCTTCCTGCTCGACCGGCTGGTCGGGGTGGGCGCGGCGACGGTCTGAGCGGGTCGCGGCCGCCGGGAGCGTGCGGGCGGCCCGCCGTTGGCGGCCGCCGGCCACCCGCCCGGTACCCTCGGATGGTGTCTGCCACCTCCCCTTCCCCCGCCGACGGCCGCCGTGTCGCCCTGCTGACCCTGGGCTGTGCCCGCAACGAGGTCGACTCGGAGGAGTTGGCCGCCCGGCTGCACGCCGACGGCTGGCAGGTCACCACCGACGGCGAGGGCGCCGACGTGGTGGTCGTCAACACGTGCGGCTTCGTGGAGAAGGCGAAGCAGGACTCCATCCAGACCCTGCTGGCCGCCGCCGACACCGGCGCCAAGGTGGTCGCCGCCGGCTGCATGGCCGAGCGGTACGGCCGCGAGCTGGCCGACAGCCTCCCCGAGGCGCAGGCGGTGCTGAGCTTCGACGACTACCCGGACATCGCCGCCCGGCTGGACGCGGTGGTGGCCGGCGAGCGGATCGGCGCGCACACCCCGCGTGACCGGCGCGAGCTGCTGCCCCTCACCCCCGTCTCCCGGCGGGACAGCGGGGTGTCGCTGCCCGGCCACGGCACCCCGGTCCGGGGCGTCACCGAGACCGACGAGCACACCCCGGCCCACCTGCGCCAGGTGCTGCGCCACCGGCTCGACACCGGCCCGGTCGCCTCGCTCAAGCTGGCCAGCGGCTGCGACCGGCGCTGCGCGTTCTGCGCCATCCCCGCCTTCCGCGGCGCCTTCGTCTCCCGTACGCCGGACGAGCTGCTCGCCGAGGCGGAGTGGCTGGCCAAGACCGGCGTCCGCGAGCTGGTGCTGGTCAGCGAGAACTCCACCTCCTACGGCAAGGACCTGGGCGACCCCCGGGCGCTGGAGAAGCTGCTGCCCCAGCTCGCCGCGATCGACGGCATCGTCCGGGTGCGGGCGAGCTACCTCCAGCCCGCCGAGACCCGGCCCGGCCTGGTCGAGGCGATCGCTACCACGCCCGGCGTGGCGCCCTACTTCGACCTGTCGTTCCAGCACTCCAGCGAGCCGGTGCTGCGCCGGATGCGCCGTTTCGGCTCCACCGAGCGGTTCCTGGAGCTGCTGGCGAGCGCCCGCGCGCTGGCCCCGGGCGCGGGCGCGCGGAGCAACTTCATCGTCGGCTTCCCCGGCGAGACCCGCGGCGACTACCAGGAGCTGGTCCGGTTCCTGACCGAGGCCCGGCTCGACGCGATCGGCGTGTTCGACTACAGCGACGAGGACGGCACCGAGGCCGCCGGGCTGCCCGGCAAGGTCTCCGCCGCCACGGTCAAGCGTCGCTACGACAAGCTCAGCGCGCTCGCCGACGAACTCTGCTCGCAGCGCGCCGAGGAACGCCTGGGCTCCACGGTCGAGGTGCTGGTCGACTCGGTCGACGACGGCGTGGTCGAGGGGCGGGCGGCCCACCAGGCCCCCGAGGTCGACGGCTCGACCACCCTCGTCGCCCCGGCCGACGGCGGGGTGGACCTGGCCGCGCTGCGCCCCGGCGACCTGGTGCGGGCGACGGTGACCAGCACCGAGGGAGTGGACCTGGTGGCGGTCCCGGATGAGATGATCTCGGCGGCGCCCGGCGCAACACGGTGACGGCGGGCCCGGACGGAGCGGGGGAGCCACGTGGTGGGGTGCCAGGTACGCCACGGCCGCCGGAGCGGGGCGCGGCGGTGACCGGGGCGACGGAATCGACGCCCGCGCCGGTGGTGGCCGGCGTACCGGTGATGAACGCGGCCAACGCGCTCACCGCGCTGCGGCTGGTCCTGGTGCCGGTCTTCGCGGCGTCCGTGGTCGCCTCCGCCATGGACCACGCCGGCTGGCGGATGGTCGCCTGCCTGATCTTCGCCGTCGCCTCGGCGACCGACCTCGTGGACGGCTGGATCGCCCGCCGGTTCGCCCTGGTCACCTCGGTGGGCAAGGTCGCCGACCCGATCGCCGACAAGGCGCTCACCGGTGCGGCGCTGCTGCTGCTCTCCTGGTACGACCAGCTGCCCTGGTGGGTGACCGCCGTGATCCTCGTCCGCGAGCTGGGCATCACCGCGCTGCGCTTCTGGGTGATCCGCCACGGCGTGATCGCGGCCAGCCGGGGCGGCAAGATCAAGACTGCGCTCCAGATCCTGGCCATCACGTGGTACTTGTGGCCCATGCCGGCCGTGCTCGCCGCCGTCGGCCCGTGGATCATGGCCGCCGCGGTCGGCGTCACGGTGGTCACCGGCTTCGACTACGTCGCGCAGGCCCTCCGGCTGCGCCGCCCCGCCGCCTGACCCGGTACCCGTACCGGCCGCCCCTCTCCCGCCCGGCCCCGCACCTCTCCCGCCCGGCCCCGCGCCCGTCGGGAAGGATGAGTAGGGCCAGCGGGGCGGGGAAAGGATCTGGGACATGGACAGTGACGCTGACGGAACGCGGCCGGCCGGAAGCCCGGCGGCCGGCGTGGTGCACAGCCTCTCGGAACGGCACGAGACCCTGGCCACCGTCGAGTCGCTCACGGGCGGCCTGCTGGCCGCCTCGATCGTGGAGATCGCCGGGGTGAGCGGGATCTACCGGGGCGGCCTGGTGGTCTACGCCACCGAGCTCAAGTCGCTGCTCGCCGACGTACCCGAGGATCTGCTGGCCGACCGGGGACCGGTCGACCCGGACGTGGCGGTGGCCCTCGCCGAGGGCGGACGGCGCCGCTGCGGGGCCGACTGGGGCCTGGCCACCACCGGGGTGGCCGGTCCCGAACCGCAGGACGGCAAGCCGGTCGGGCTGGTCTACGTCGCCGTGGCCGGGCCGTCCGGCACCGACGTCCGGCAGCTTGACCTGGACGGCGGTCGCGACCACGTCCGCTCGGCCGCGGTCGTCGAGGCGTTGCGGCTGCTCGCCGCGCGGATCCACCAGACCGACGCCGCCGGGGCGGCGGCGTCCGACGGCCGGTCGGCCGGGGCCGACGGCGGGCGGACCGACGCGGCCGGCGCGGGTCGCCGCTGACGGCCTTCCAGGATCCGAGGGGCGGGGTGGGATGTCGTGGGGGCCCGCAACGGGTACGGTTGCGGGAAGGCTCCGACGACCGGTCCGGCTCGACGTGCCGGACGGGCCGCCTGGAAGAGTGGTGTCCCTCAGGGGGAGGTGCGAATGGTCCTGCTACGCCGCGTGATCGGTGACGCACTGCGGGCGCGCCGGCAGGGGCAGCACCGCACCCTGCGCGAGGTCTCCTCCGCCGCCAACGTCAGCCTCGGCTACCTCTCCGAGATCGAACGCGGCCAGAAGGAGCCCTCCAGCGAGCTGCTGGCCGCGATCTGCGACGCCCTCGGTGCGCGCCTGTCCGAGCTGCTGCGTGAGGTCAGCGACACCGTCGCCCTCGCCGAGCAGATGCCCGGCGTGCTGGTGCCGGTGCAGGACGAGCCGGCCGCGCCCGTCGCCGTCCGCAGGAACGCGGGCCGGGGCGTGCACCAGGTCAGCTCGGACGGCACGGTCGCCGTCCAGGTTCGCCAGGACTCCCCGCTCAAGGCCACCCTGCGCAGCTCCCGGGTCCGGGGCAGCGAGCGCGACGTGGTCTGCGCCGCCTGATCCACCCCCTCTTCCTCGCCACGTGGTCGGCCTCGACGCCGCCGCGTACCCTTGATCGCGGACGGCGTCGGCGCTCGCTTCGCTCGCCGGTACGGATGCCCCGGTGGCGTCCGGCTGGGACGATGGATCCACTGCCGCGCCGGAGCCGGCCGGGAGCACCTGGCGCGGTCCAGGCGGAGCGACGCTACTGAGGGGACAACGCAAAGATGGCGAACCCGTTCGTCAAGGGGTGGAAGTACCTGATGGCGCTCTTCGGCGCCAGGATCGACGAGCACGCCGATCCGAAGGTGCAGATCCAGCAGGCCATCGAGGAGGCCCAGCGCCAGCACCAGGCGCTGGTCCAGCAGGCCGCAGCCGTGATCGGCAACCAGCGGCAGCTGGAGATGAAGCTGTCCCGTCAGATGTCCGAGGTCGAGCGGTTGCAGGCCAACGCCCGCCAGGCACTGGTCCTCGCCGACCAGGCCCGCGCCCGGGGCGACGAGACCGAGGCCGGTCGCTACGAGCAGTCCGCGCAGACCCTGGCCACCCAGCTGGTCTCGGCCGAGCAGGCCACGGAGGACCTCAAGACCCTGCACGACCAGGCGCTCGGCGCCGCCGCCCAGGCCCGCCGGGCGGTCGAGAACAACTCGATGATCCTCCAGCAGAAGCTCGCCGAGCGCACCAAGCTGCTCAGCCAGCTGGAGCAGGCCAAGATGCAGGAGAGCGTGGCCCGCTCGCTGGAGTCGATGTCGTCGCTGACCGCCCCCGCCAACACGCCCTCGCTCGACGAGGTGCGTGACCGCATCGAGCAGCGCTACGCCACGGCCATGGGCCGCGCCGAGCTGGCCGGCAACTCCGTCGAGGGCCGCATGCTGGAGATCCAGAAGTCGACCCTGGACTCCGCCGGCTCGTCGCGCCTGGAGCAGATCCGGTCGAGCATGGCCGGCGAGCAGCTCGGCGCCAAGCAGGAACGACCGGGTGTGGAGCAGGCCCAGCCCGCCGCGCCGGCCGCCGACCCGGCGGCCGCCGCCCGGCTGGACGAGATCCGGGCCAGCATGGGCCGCGAGCGCGGCACCGGGGACACCACCGCCGCCGGCTGAGCGGCCGGGGCGAGGAGGCAGAAGTGGCAGACGAGCGCACGCGGTACTTCCGGCGCCTGAGCCGGCTGCGGGGGTCCGCGCGCCGGTGGAGCGTCACGGCCGGCGGCCTGGGCGGTGCCGCCGCCGTGCTGACCCCGTACGCCGGGCTGGGGCTGCCCGACGCGGCCTGGGCGGCCGGGGCGGGCGGCGCGCTGGTGCTCGCCGCCTGGCGCTGGATCGACCTGCGGGCACTGGCCGCCCAGCCGGCGCCGCCGGCGCTCGACCCGGCCGAGGCCGCCGCCCGGTCCCGCGCCAGGCTGGTCGCCGCCGTGGAGCGGCTCCCCGTCGGCCCCGGCGTGCTGGCCGAGGTCCGCCGGGTGCGCTCCCGGGTGGCGCTGCGCGGCACCAGCGCCGCCGAGCCGTGGGCCCGGCTGGACCGGGCCGCCCTGGCCCTCGCCGGGATGACCGGCCGGCTCACGGGGCTCGCCTCGCCGGCCGTGCTGGAGGCCGCCGAGGCCGACCGGTCGCTGCGGGACCTCGCCGACCGGGTGGCCAGCGTCGAGCGCACGCTGCGGCTCGCCCCGGCCGAGTCCCGGCCGGCGCTCGCCGAGGCGCACCGGGCCCTGAGCGCGCAGCTGGAGCAGGGCGTCACCGCGTACGAGCGGCTCGTCGTGGCCGCCGCCGGCTATGTCGCCGGGGAAGCCCACCCCGACGCCGCGCACCCGGCCGCCTCCCGGCTCACCGAGGCGACCGACCTGCTGCACGGCGTCGCCACGGCCCTGACCGAACTCCGCGGCGTCGGCGCCCCCCTCCGCACCCCCTGACCCTCCCCGCCCCGCCTCGGCCCCGCTCCTCCTCGCGCGGTCCGAGTGCCCCGCCCCTCCGGCGGGGTTGATCATGCAGTTGTGGTGCTGGATAGATACCTGTTTGAGCGTTTTGCATCCCGCCACAACTGCATGATCGGCCCAGGCCCAGGGGCGGGGGCGGGGACGCGGGGCGGGGAGCGGGGGAAGGGAGGGGTCAGGGGGGTGTGGTTACCGGGACCGGGCCGGTGAACGGGGAACTGCCGACGACGTTGAACGACCGGATCCGGTAGTGGTAGGTGACGCCGCGCGCCAGCCCGGTGTTGGTGAAGCCCCGGCCCGTGACGGTGAAGGTCGCCACCTCCCGGCCGAACGCCGGATCCAGCGCCCGCTGCACGATGAACCCCGCGCCAGGTGCGGCCGGCGTGCTCGCCGCCCAGGCGAGGATCACCGTCGCCGTGTCCGGCCCGGGTGCCGTCGCGGTGGCGGTCACCCCCGTGGGCGGGCCCGGGGCCGGCGGGGTGGTCGCCCGGGCCACCGTCGACCAGGCCGACGCGGCGCCGAGATAGGTGGTCCGCACCCGGTAGTAGTACGTGGTGTCGGGGGCGACGGCGATGTCGAGATGGTTGTCGCCGACGCCGATCGCGGTGGTGCCCGGCCCGCTGCTGAACGTCGGGTTGGTGGCCCGCTGCACGTCGATCCCGGTGGCGAAGGAGCGGTTGGCCCAGCGCAGCGCGATCCGCAGCGGCGCGGCCGGCGGGATCGCCGCGGTCAGCCCGGCCGGCGCGGCGAGGTGCACCGAGGCCGGCACGCTGTTGGACCACGTGGAGCAGCTCACCGCGTTCTCCGCCCGGATCCGGTAGTGGTAGGTCACCCCGGGGGTGACGCTGGCGTCGGTGTAGCGGGTCGCCGTGGCCGCCACGGTGATCGCCGTGAGGCCCTCCGTGAAGGCGGCGTCCGTGGCCCGTTGGAGCAGGTGGCTGGTGGCCGGTGGCCGGCTCCCGTTGCCCGTCCAGGTCAGCGCGATCGCGGGCAGCGCGGTGGCTGAGCCGGGGGCAGGGGTCGCGGTCAGCCCGGTCGGTGCCCGGGGCGACACCCGCAGCACCAGCGGCCGGATCATGCCCTGGTCCCGGTGGCCGGCGAGCTGGCTGTGCCAGTGGTACTCCCAACCGAGGTTGACGAGCTGGTTCACCACGACCGCGGGTCGGCCGTCGACCGGGCTGACCGGGGTCGAGCCGGTCCGGGCGCCCGCCGGCCGTAGCGGGTCGAGCAGCCGTACGCTGTCGCCGATCTTGAACGGCAGGGGCGGCGCGACCGGCCGGAGCGCGACGATCACGTCCTCGCGTGGGTCGACCCGGACGACCTGCTTCCAGCCCCGCTCCGCCGGGTGCGGCGGCCGGGTGGCGCCGTCCCAGCCGACCCGGCCGACCAGCTGCACGTCGCAGCCGGTGAACCGCACCGGCTGGGTCTGCCGGCTGTTGCCGCGGATCCGCCAGAGCTGGGTGCCGTCGCCGGGCCCGCCCACGGCGACGGCCGGGTCGCTGACGTGCAGCACCTCCGTGGCCGGGTCGGTCGGTCCGAGCGGCAGGACGGTGGGGGAGAGCGGCCCGGCGTGCGGGTGCCCGACGCCGAGCCGGCCGACGAGCCGGCCGTGGTCCGGTTCGAAGACCTGCTGCACCGCCTTGACCTCCAGCGGCAGGAGCACCGGGGCGGCGGCGCCGGCCGGGACGAAGCTGACCGTCGCGGCGTGCACCGGGACCACCGTGTCGCGCGCGGTCCGGGTGCCGAACGCCACGTCGTACGCCGGCTGCGGCACGATCGGCGGGCGCTGGCTGGCCGCGTACGCCTCGGGCAGGCGCTCGCGCAGCCGCGCCAGGTCGTACGGCGGCGCCGGCGTGCCGGCGACCCGGAACTGGAGCAGGGTGCGGGTGTTCGGCCCGTACCCGGGGCGCGTCGGCGGCGCGCCGCCCTCGGCGCTGCGGTCCGGGGCACCGGTGAAGTGGTCGGCGCGCGGGTCGAAGCCGGGCAGCGGGGCCGGGCAGTCGTTGTAGAGGATCAGCGTGCCGCCGGGCGCGACGGTGGAGAAGTCGACGAGCACGTCGGCCGCCTCCCCCGGGGCGAGCAGCAGCGCGTGCGCGTCGACGTTGAGCACGGTCGGGTCGCGCCGGTCGTACCGGTAGCTCACCGGCCGGTTCGGCACCACCACCGGCGCGGGCAGCAGGCCGCACTCGTTGCCGATCTGGACGAGCTCCGGGCCGGCGGCGCGCGGGTCCGGCACCCCGCCGTCGCGCCCGTCCGTCGGCCAGCCGGCGGGCCGCTCCGGCGCGCGTACCGCCTCCACCATCGGCACCTCGCCGGCGTCGGCGTCGGCCAGAGCGCCGTCCGGGTCCCACATCGGCCCGTCGGAGCGGGCCCGGTAGAGCTGGAGGTTCAGGCCGCGGTCCAGGCAGGCGTTGAGGATCCGGAACCGGTACGTCCTCGGCTCGACCTCCAGGTACGGGTAGGCGACCCCGTTGACCAGCACGGTGTCGCCGAACGCGTCCGGCACCGCCGAGGGGTGCGGGACGCCGGGCGCGAGCGGCGGCTCGTCGGGTGCGGCGACGGGGTCGTGGTGCGGGTTCGGCACGGGTTCCGCCCGGTGCCGCGTACCGCCGTGCTCCCGCTGCCCGACGTCGTCGCCCGTACGCGACCACGGGCCGTAGTCCCACCGGCCGGTCGGGTTCGTCCCGTCGGCCCGGTGCGGGTTCTGCCGGGGCTGGTAGACGTGCGGGTGCCAGAGGCTGCCCCGGGAGCCCCAGCGGTCCCGGTCCCACGTCGGGTCCTCCCCGGCGAGCTGGGCGTCCTCCGGCACGAACGTCTTGTCCTCGATCACCAGGGGCAGCTGGTCGGCGGGGAGCACCTCGTCGGCGACGAGCCGCTCCTCGGCGGGATCGGTGAGCAGGTAGAGGGCGACCTGCCCGGAGTAGACGGTGAGCCGGGCCAGGCCGACGGTGTTGTCGTGGAACCAGCACAGCCGCCCGCTCTGCTCGTTTGGGTAGTAGAGCGTGGTGGCGCCCGCGCCGGGCGGCGGCATGTCGGGCACGTGGGTCAGACCGGGGCCCGTCGGGTAGGGGGTGATCTCGCCGGCCGGGGTCACCCACTGCCAGGGGTTGCCGGCGCTGGTCCAGCCGGTGTGCGCGCCCGCCAGCCGCAGTACCGCCCGGTTCTGCGGGTAGGGCGCCGGGCCGTCGAGCGGGCCGGCCCCGGCGCCGTCGACGGTCGGGTCGACCGGCAGGAAGAGCTCGCCGGAGCGGCCGGTGGGGAGCTGGTTGATGAACTTGACCCGGACCGCCCGCCCGCGCCGGGCCAGGACGAGCGGGCCGAGGTGCCAGGGGCGCCCCGCCGGCACGACCGTGTTGTGCCCGTGGGCGTCCGTGCCGAGGTTGAGCTGCCGGTAGCCGCGCAGCCGGGTCGCCGGCAGGTCCCGGTGCAGCCGCTGCGCGTACTGCTCCAGGCCGATCTCGTAGTAGTCGCAGCCCGGATAGCTGACGGTGTCCGGCACCGCCACCGGCAGGTGGGCGCCGAGCTCGGTGGGGCCGAGCGTGCCGGGGCGGGGCAGGGCGTCGACGAACTTGCGGATGCCGGTGCCGGGCAGCACGCAGCCGTCGGCGTCGACGATCGGCAACGGGCTGCGGGCCTGGTTCGGCAGCGGGCCGAAGTAGCGCGGCACGGCGGCCGGGTCGAGGCTTGCCGGCGCGGCGACCGGCTCGGCCGCGCGCCGGGCCGCTGGCACGGGACCCGCCCCGGTCCCGTCGGCGTCGTGCTCGGCGCGGGCGCTCGCCCGCTCCGCCCACGGGATCCGGAGTTTGCGGAACAGCTCCATGGCTCTCCCCGGTGTCCGGGCGCGGCGGGCACCACGTCGGCGTGGCGGACCGGTCGCGCGTCGCTGACGATGCGTGAGGAGTCAACCGCAGCATGCGACCTCGACGGCGGTGTTAGGAAGTACCCAATCGTCCGTATCTGTGGCAAGGACGCGACTCGCCGCCCTGTCGGCGGAGTGTCCCGCCCGACACGCCGACCGGGTGGCTGCGGGTGGCTACCAAGCCATACGTGAGGCGGGACACGCGCGTGTCGCGCCGGCCCGGCCGGGTCAGCCGGCGGGACGCTCCGGCTGGCAGACCGGGCACCAGTAGGTGACCCGTTCGCCCAGTTCCTCCTTGCGGATCGCGGTGCCGCACCGCCGGCAGGGCTGGGCGCGCCGGCCGTAGACGTAGCTGGTCTGCCCCCGGCGCAGCGATCCGGTGGTGCTCTGCGTCCAGCGGCCCCGGTTCGCCGCGAGCAGCTTCTGCGCGAGGGCGACGGTGCCGGCGAGGTCCGGCACCGCGCGCACCGGGGTCCACGGCGAGACGCCGCGCAGGAAGAGCACCTCGCACTTGTAGAGGTTGCCGACGCCGGCCAGGTTGCGCTGGTCCAGCAGCGCCTCGGAGATGGTGACGTCCGGGTCGGCGGCCAGCCGGCGCACCGCCTCCGCCGGGTCCCAGTCCGTGCCGAGCAGGTCGGGGCCGAGGTGCCCGACGAGCGACTCCTCCTCGGCGGTCGGCACCAGCGCCAACTCGTGCAGGTGGTAGCCGACGGCGACCGCCCGCGCGCTGCGCAGCACGACCCGGATCAGGTGCGCCGGCCGGGCCGCCCAGCGTTCCCCGGGCGCGTACGCCCGCCAGGCGCCGTCCATCCGCAGGTGCGAGTGCAGCGTCCAGCGCGCCCCGCCGTCGTCTCCCGGTGCCGCGTCCCCAGCCGCACCGCCGGCCTGCGCCGGGGCCGTGCCGCCCTGCGCCGAGGCGGTGCCGGCCTGCGGTGCGAGCGGGGCGTCGGGCGGTGGCGTGGCGTGCGGTGGGGCGGTGAGCCGCAGCAGCAGGTGCTTGCCCCGGCTGGCCGACTCCCGCACCGTCCAGCCGGCGAGGTCGGTCGCGGCGAGCTGCGGCACCCGGAAGTCGCTGCCGGTCAGGCGGGCGCCGGCCAGGGCACGGTGCAGTACGCGGGCGGTGTTCCAGACCGTGTCGCCTTCGGGCACCCGTCCATCCTTCCTCGTCCGAGCCGAATTCGCATGTGTCGCTATTTGTATGGAGGTTCCTGTCGATCTACGGACAAGGGCACGATCAGGGAGTTCTGAGGAGAATGCCCATGATTCTGCCCCAACGTCGCGCCCGTACCGCCGCCCTGACCGTCATCCTCGCCCTCGCCCTCGTCCCCGCCCCGAGCCCCGCGTTCGCCGCCGCCGGCGGCGGCGAACGGTGGAGCACCGACCTCTCCCGCGTCGACGCCGACGACGTCAACGTCCGGCACACCCGCGCCGGGCTCCGGCTGGCCGATCCCGGCCCCGCATGGTCCCGCGCGCCCCGCAGTGCGGTCGCCGAGGGGATCTTCCTCGCGTCGCCGCGCACCCTGGCCCGGCCGGCCACCCGGATCCGCGCCGCCGTCGATGCCCGCACCGCCGCCGGCGGCACCGCCGAGGCCCAGGTGCGGGGCTGGCGGGCGGCGGGCTGGACCGAGTGGCGCGAGGCCACCGGCGGGGCGGTCTTCGACCGGCCGGTCACCCGCGTGCAGACCCGGGTGGTGCTCACCGCGAGCCGGCCGGGCGCGACCGCGGAGGTGCGCGCCGTGCGACTCACCGCCGACACCGTCGCCGCCGTCGCCGCCTCGCCCGGCCTCACCTACCGGGTGTACGCGACGCGGATCGGGCTGGTCGGCGAGGTGACCGCCAACGGGCACACGATCGTGGCCGGGGACCACTTCGTCGCGCTGCCGTCCCGGCGCGCCCTGGCCCCGGCGAACACCGGCGACTACACCGTGCGGGTCTGCACCACCACGGGCAGCCGCTGCGAGTACGCCCCGGTCTGGGACGTCGGCCCGTGGAACACCCGGGACGACTACTGGAACCTCAGCGCCGTCCGGGAGAACTGGAAGGACCTCCCGCAGGGCCGGCCGCAGGCACAGGCGGCCTACCAGTACGGCTACAACGGCGGGCGGGACCAGTTCGGGCGGGTCGTGTTGAACCCGGCCGGCGTCGACCTCGCCGACGGCACCTTCTGGGACGGGTTGCAGCTCACCACCAACGCCTGGGTGGACGTGGCGTACCTGTGGACCGGCAGCGGCCCGCGTGGCGTGGTCGGCGACGGTCCACTCAACATCCGCGCCGGCGCCGGCACGGGGTACGCGGTACGCGGCCTGGCCGCCCGGTACGCCAACGTGCCGATCGAGTGCTACGTGACCGGGCAGACCGTCGTCGGCCCGTACCGGACCACCAACCGGTGGAACCGCCTCACCGGCGGCCAGTACGTCAGCCACGCGTACGTCTCGGCGGTCTACGGCGGCACCGTGCCGCTCTGCTGACCACCACCCGCGTACGCCCGCCGGGCCGGCCGGCTCCGGTCCGGCCCGGCGCCCGGGTCGCCCGCCCGACACCTCGCCCGGCCGGCCCGTTGCTCAGCCGGTCGTGATGCGCAGCAGGTCGCCCGGCGCCACCGCCAGCAGGTCCACCGCCCGGCCGCCGTTGACCGCCACGGCGACCAGGCCGGCGGAGTCGGCGTGCACCAGCAGCCCGCCCGGTCCGGCGTCGCCGAAGGTACGCCCGTGCACGGCCTCCCGGGCGGGCCCGGCACCCGCACCCGGTCGCACCCGGACCCGGACCGGCAGCGGCGCCAGCAGGTCGGCCGGCGCGGCCAACTGGACGTTGCCGAAGTGGTCGACGGTCAGCACCTCGGCCGTGAACCCGTCCGCCTCCCGCCGGAGCACCGGCGCCGGCAGTCGGACCAGGGACTCCGGGTCGACCGCCGGGCCGACCCCGGACAGCGGTGCGCCGAGCGCCAGCCGCGCGGCGACCGGCGCGAAGACGTCCCGGCCGTGGAACGTGCGGGACACCTCGGGCGCGAGCCACTGCGGGTCGGTCAGCTCGACGGCCGCGGTCACCCCGCCGAGCGCCTCGGCGGCCTCCACCAGCAGGCCGTTGTCCGGCCCCACCAGCAGCCCGCGGGGTGTGGCCAGCGCGACGCCCCGCCGGGCGGTGCCCACGCCCGGGTCGACGACGGCCACGTGCACCCCCTGCGGCAGGTGCGGCACGGCCTGCGCGAGCACCGTCGCGCCCCGGCGTACGTCGGCCGGCGGGACGAGGTGGGTCACGTCGACGACCCGGGCCTCCGGCGCCAGCCGCGCGATCACCCCGTGGCAGGCGGCGACGAATCCGTCGGCGAGGCCGTAGTCGGTGGTCAGCGAGATCCACGGGGCGCGGGCCGCGTCGGCGGGCGGGCCGGCGACGACCTGCCGACCGTGGAACGGGCGGCCGGCGGGGACCGGTCCCTCGGCGGTGAGGGGCGGTTCCGGGGCCGGTCCGTCGGCGGTGAGGGGCAGTTCCAGGACCAGTTCGTCGTGCAGGGGGATGCCGTCCTCGCCGACCACCGGGATGCTCGGCTTGAGCCGGCGGGCCCGGTCCACCGCGCCCCGGTCCACGCGTACCAGCCGCAGCCCGCGCCGCTGGTAGAAGCGCAGTGCCCGCAGGTTGTCGTTCGTGGTGACGAGCCAGAGCCGGGCCCGGCCGCCGGCCCGGGCCACCTCGCCGGCCGCCGCCAGCAGCGCCGTGCCGACGCCGCCGCCGGGCGTCGCGGCCACCACGCTGACCACCTCCAGCCCGTCGGCGTCGTCGTGGTGGGCGAGCGCCCCGACGACCGCCCCGACCCCGTCGGTCGCCACCAGCGTGGGCAGCGTACGCAGGTCGTACCGGGTGTCGTGGGCGACGACGTACGGCCCGCCCCACTCGCGTTCGTGCAGCACGTCCACGGCCGCCCGGTCCCCGGCCCGCGCCGGCCGGACGGTCAGCCCGTCCGCCCCGTCCGCCCCGTCCACCACGGTCATCGTCGGCTCCCCTCGTCGACCGGTCGGGATCGTACCGACGCCGCCAGACCGCCCCGGTCGACCGGGGCGGTCTGGCGGAAATGGGACAGCCGCACTGACCGACCGGCCACTGCCGGGACGGGATCCGGTTGGGCAGACTGCCAGGGGTGACCAACCGGAGCCTGCCCGCCGTCGCGGTGCTCGTGATCGCCGCCGCCCTCACCGCCGCCTGCGGCGACGACGCGGAGGACCGGCGCGCCGCGCCGCCAGCCGCCACGGCGTCGACCCCGGCCGACGTGCCGTCCCCGGGCCCGACCGGCGCGGCGGAAGCCACGGCGACGCCCGCCCCGCCGAGCGCCCGGCCGACGGGGGCGGGCCCGGCGGCTCCGAGCGCCGGCGGGTCCACTCAGCGCCGCCCCGCCAGCCCGCCGCCGGTCAAGCTGCCGGTCCGCCCGACCGGGACGCCCGGCGCGCGGCAGGTCGTCGACGCGTTCAAGGCCGCCGGGCTGAAGGTGCCTAACCCCCGGGACCGGTCGGTCGAGTGCGGCCCGGACGGGCTCGGCCTGGGCTGCTCCGAGCTGGTCGCGACCGACGCCGTCACCGTGTACGTCTTCCCCGACGAGACCAGCGCCAGCGACATCGCCGAGACGTGGGGCGGCCAGTCGTTCCGGCGGGGCACGGTGGTGCTCAACTACCTGGAGGCGAAGACCCCCACGGCCGATCGCGCCAGGTACGAGAAGGTCCTCACCAACCTGCGCTGACGGTGCGGGTCAGCCGCGCAGGCGCAGGCCGCGCGGGGTGGCCCGGAAGCCGGCGGCGGTGAGGGCGTCGCGCAGCGGCGAGGAGCGCACGGCCTCGCCGTCGGCCCGCTCCACCGACATCGCGCCCAACGCGCCGGAGTGGACCGCGTCGGCGAGCGCCTTCCCGGCCGCCGCCAGCAGGTCGGTGTCGTCGGTGAAGGAGAGGATCGTCCGCCCGCCGCGCTCGACGTAGAGCACCAGGTCGCCGGCGACCAGCACCACCACGGCGCCGGCCTTGCGCCCCGCCCGGTGCCCGGTCGCCGGGGCCGTCCCGTCGCCCGAGTCGACCACCCGCTCCGGCCAGGACAGCGCCGCACCGTAGGGGTTGGCCGGATCCGTCGCGGCGAGCACCAGGGTGGGCCCGCCGCGCCCCCGCCCGCCGTCGGCGGGCTCGGCCAGCGCCCGGATCCGGTCCACCGCCCCCGGCACCGCGAACTGCGCCGCGCCCAGCCCTTCGACGAAGTAGCCCCGCCGGGCCGCGCCGCGCTCCTCCAGCGCCGAGAGCACCGGATAGACCGCGGCGAAGCCGCCGGTCACCTGCTCGGCCATAACCGCGCCCCGGGTCACCACGCCGTGCCGTTCGAGCAGCACGTCGGCCAGGGCCGCGGCGCGCCGGGTCGGGTCGGTGTCGCGTTCCGGCAGCCGCGACCAGCGGCCGGCGACGGTCGGCGGGCCGCCGCGCGTCGGCAGGGCCACCCGCCCGGGGCGTCGGTAACGGGTGCGGGGCGCGGTGGCACGGGACCGGTGCGCCCCGCCGCCGCCGAGTGCCGCGCGCAGCGGCGTCAGGGTGTCGTTGGTGAGGTGACCGGCCCACACCAGGTCCCAGACGACGGCGCTCAGCGCGGCGTCGTCGGTCGAGCCGACCCGGTCGGACAGCGACCGGAAGAACAGCGCCTGCCCGTCGCCGAGCGCGTCCAGCACCGCGTCGTGCAGCGGGGTGCGGGTGAGCGCCTCGTCGGGCGGGGCGAGCAGCAGCGGCGCGACGTCCGCGTAGGCGAGGGTGACCCAGCCGTCCCCGCCGGAGATGGCCCCGGAGCCGGCCCAGAGCACCTCGCCGCTGGCGCAGAGCTCGTCGAGCTGGGCGGGGGAGTAGTCGGCGACCCGGCCGGGCAGCACCAGCCGTTCCAGCGCCGACGCCGGCACGGCCGCGCCCTGCAACTGCTCCACGGCGGCGGCCAGCGCCTCCACCCCCCGCGCGGACGAGCCGACCTGCTGCCACCGGGGCAGGAACGCGGCCAGCGCGCGGGGCGGCACCGGCTCGATCTCCCGGCGCAGCGCGGCCAGGGACCGGCGGCGCAGCAGCCGCAGCACCTCCGCGTCGCACCACTGGCTGCCGGCCGTGTCGGGGGTGAACTCGCCGGCCACCACCCGACCGGTGGCGGCGAGCCGGCGCAGCGTCTGCTCGACCACGAAGACGCCGAGCCCGAAGCGGGCCGCGCAGGTGGCGGCGGCGAAGGGCCCGTGCGTACGCGCGTAGCGGGCGACCAGGTCGCCGAGCGGATCGGCCACCGGGGCGAGGTAGGCCTCGGCTACCCCGACCGGCAGGGCCACGCCGAGGGCGTCGCGCAGCCGCGCCGCGTCCTCGACGCCGACCCACCGCTCCTCGCCGGCCACGCGTACGCGCAGCACCCGGCGGGCCGCCGCCAGCTCGGTCAGCCACGCGGGGGAGGCACCCCGCTCGGCCAGCTCCGCCTCCGACAGGTCGCCGACCACGCGGAGCAGCTCGACCACGTCCTCCGCGTCGCGTGGGCGGCGCTGCCCGGTCAGCCAGCGCAGCTGCCGCCCGGTCTCGGCCAGCACCGCAGGATCCAGCAGCTCCCGCAGGTCGACCCGGCCGAGCAGCTCGCCGAGCAGGGTCGAGTCCAGCGCCAGCGCGGCGGCCCGGCGCTCGGCCAGCGGCGCGTCGCCCTCGTAGAGGAAGGCACCGACGTAGCCGAAGAGCAGCGACCGGGCGAACGGCGACGGCTGCGCGGTCTCCACCTCGACCAGGCGCACCTTGCGGGCGGCCAGGTCGCGCATCAGCTCGGCCAGCGCGGGCTGGTCGAAGACGTCCTGGAGGCACTCCCGGGCGGCCTCCAGGGTGACCGGGAAGTCGGCGTACTCGCGGGCGACGTCGAGCAGCTGGGCGGCGCGCTGCCGCTGCTGCCACAGCGGCTGGCGGCGGCGCGGGTCGCGGCGGGGCAGCAGCAGCGACCGGGCCGCGCACTCGCGGAACCGGGACGCGAAGAGCGCGGACGTGCCGACCGACTCCTCGACGAGCTGGGCGATCTCCTCCGGCTCGAAGACCACCACGTCGGCACCGGGCGGCTCGTCCGCCGTGTCCGGCAGGCGGACCACGATGCCGTCGTCGGACGGCATCACCTGGGCGTCCACGCCGTAGCGCTCGGCGAGCCGGCGGCCGATGGCCAGCGCCCACGGCCCGTTGACCCGGGCGCCGAGCACGCTGTGCACGGCCAGCCGCCAGTCGCCCAGCTCGTCGCGGAACCGCTCGACCACGACGGTGCGGTCGTCGGGCAGGGACCGGGTGGCGGCGCGCTGCTCGCGCAGGTAGGCCATCAGGTTGCCCGCGGCCCAGTCGTCGAGGCCGCCGGCCCGCAGCGCGGCGACCGCCGTCTCGTCGCTCTGCCGCAGCAGGGCGCGCACCCGGGCGCCGATGGCCCGGCCCAGCTCGACGGGGCGGCCGAGCTGGTCGCCCTTCCAGAACGGCATCTTCGCCGCCTGCCCGGGGGCCGGGGAGACCAGCACCCGGTCGGGGGTGATCTCCTCGATCCGCCAGGACGACGAGCCGAGCAGGAAGACGTCGCCGACGCGGGACTCGTAGACCATCTCCTCGTCCAGCTCGCCGACCCGGGCGGCCCGCTCGGCCCCCGCCAGGAAGACGCCGAAGAGGCCCCGGTCGGGGATCGTGCCGCCGCTGGTCACTGCGAGCCGCTGCGCGCCGGGTCGGCCGGTGAGCGTGTCGGTGGCACGGTCCCAGACCAGCCGGGGCCGCAGCTCGGCGAACGCGGTGGACGGGTAGCGGCCGGAGAGCATGTCGAGCACGGCGTGCAGCGCCGAGTCGGGCAGCTCGGCGAAGGGCGCCGCCCGGCGTACGAGCACGGCCAGGTCACCGACGCGCCACGGCTCCAGCGCCACCATGGCGACGATCTGCTGGGCCAGCACGTCGAGCGGGTTGCGCGGGTGGTGCAGCTCCTCGATCGCGCCCTCGGCCATCCGTTCGGCCACCACCGTGCACGACAGCAGGTCGCCCCGGTGCTTGGGGAAGACCACCCCCCGGGAGACCGCGCCGACCTGGTGCCCGGCCCGGCCCACCCGTTGCAGGCCGGCGGCCACGCTGGGCGGCGCCTCGATCTGCACCACCAGGTCGACGGCGCCCATGTCGATGCCCAGCTCCAGGCTGGAGGTCGCCACCACGGCGGGCAGCTGGCCGGACTTGAGCGCCTCCTCGATGTGCTTGCGCTCCTCCCGGGAGACGCTGCCGTGGTGGGCGCGGGCGATCACCGCCGGCGCGCCGGCCGCCGCGCCGGCCTGCGCCATCAGCTCGGCCGGCGTGCGGCCGACGCGCACCGGCCCTTCGGGGCCGCCCCACTCCTGTGCGCCGCGCGGCGACGGCGCGGGCCCGCCGGCCTGTTCCTCGCCGGCCAGCTCGTTGAGCCGGGCGCAGAGGCGCTCGGCGGAACGCCGGGAATTGGTGAAGACGATGGTCGAGCGGTGCGCCCTGACCAGGGAGAAGACGCGTTCCTCGACCGCCGGCCAGATGGACGCCCGGCGCGCGCCTAGGCCGCCGAGGTCGTCCTCCGGCGCCTCCTGCTCGTCGAGGCGGGTCATGTCCTCCACCGGCACCTGGACGCTGACCTCGATCGTCTTGGCGGTGGGCGGCGCGACGACGTCGACGGGGCGGGCGCCGCCGAGGAAACGGGCGCACGCGTCGACGGGCCGGACGGTGGCGGAGAGGCCGATCCGCTGTGCCGGGGCCGGCAGCAGCTCGTCGAGGCGCTCCAGGGAGAGCGCCAGGTGGGCGCCGCGTTTGGTGCCGGCGACCGCGTGCACCTCGTCGAGGATCACCGTCTCGACGCCGCGCAGGGAGTCGCGGGCGGCGGAGGTGAGCAGCAGGAACAGCGACTCGGGTGTGGTGATGAGGATGTCCGGCGGGGTGCGGGCGAAGGCCCGCCGCTCGTCGGCGGGGGTGTCGCCGGTGCGCATCCCCACGGTGATCTCCGGCGGGGCGACGCCGAGCCGGGTGGCGGCCTGGCGGATGCCCGTGAGGGGGGTGCGCAGGTTGCGTTCGACGTCGACCGCGAGCGCCTTGAGCGGGCTGACGTAGAGCACCCGGCACCGCTGCCGGGGGTCGGCCGGGGCGGGCTCGCGGGCGAGCCGGTCGAGCGACCAGAGGAACGCGGCCAGCGTCTTGCCCGAGCCGGTGGGAGCCACCACCAGCGCGCTGCGCCCGGCGGAGACGGAGCCCCAGGCGCCGGTCTGGGCGGCGGTGGGCGCGGCGAAGGCGGCACCGAACCACTCCCGGGTGGCCGCGCCGAAACCCGCCATCGCATCCGTCATGCCCTCCATCCTGCCCCGGCGGTGTGACATCGAGGCTCTGGACGGAGGGTCATTGCCCCGCTCCGGCGCATACGCGATGTTTGCGCGTTCAATCCGTTAAGTCTTACTTAACTGCTTGCTTGTGCACCACAACATAAAGTAACTTCACCCGGAGCGTCGGCCCGGGGTGGAGGAGATCGGATTGACCGTCGAGCAGCGGAGCTTCGAGCCCGGCACCGACGTGCTCATCCGCAAGGTCGACGGTCACCTCGCTGCCGTCCGCACCGGGCTGTCCGGCCCGGAGCTGGAGCTGGCCGAGCGGCTCGCCGCCGCGCTGCGGGAGCTGGTCGTCTCCACCGCGCAGGCCAGCGCGGCCGACCGGGGCCAGGTCCGCGCCGCGGTGCACTACTTCGTGCTGCGCCGGGAGAGCCGGGGCCGGTTGCTGCCGGTGCGCTCCCTCGCCGCCGCCCAGCGGGTGGTCAACAAGGTCGTGGTCCAGCTCGGCCGCCCCGACCTGCTGGTGGAGCCCCGTCGCGAGCGCCCCGTCCGGGAGCCCGTCGCCCCCACCGCCGACGTCGCCGTCGGCTGACGGCTGGCCGACCGTCTCGGCCGGTTACCCGCACGCGGGCGACAACGGGACGAATTCGCGCAAAACCGCCCGCCGGGCGACGATCTGGCGTGTGATCGCACCTAGGTGCCGTCCCACCTCCGGCGCGCGCCGCAGCCACCTCGACCGGGAGCGCGGGTGCTCGTACTGCTGATCCTCCACTTCGTGGCGGCCCTCGTCGCGCCGCTGCTCGTCCGGTGGTGGGGTCCCCGCGCCTGCTACCCGCTGGCGTTGGCGCCGGCGGCGGCGTTCGGCTGGGCGCTGGTCCGCACGCCCGCCGTCCACGACGGCGGCGCGGTGGTCGAGACGTACCCGTGGATCGGCCAGCTCGGCGTCGACCTGGCGCTGCGGCTGACCACCCTGTCCTGGCTGATGACCCTGCTCGTCGGTGGCGTCGGCGCGCTGGTCCTGGTCTACAGCGCCCACTACTTCGGTCGGGAGTCCGCCGGCGTGGCCCGGTTCGCGGCCGTGCTGGTGGCCTTCGCGGGGGCGATGCTCGGCCTGGTCCTCGCCGACGACCTGCTGCTGCTCTACGTCTGCTGGGAACTCACCACGATCTTCTCGTACCTGCTGATCGGGCACAGCACCGAGCGGCGCTCCAGCCGGTGGGCGGCGGCGCAGGCGCTGACCGTGACCACGTTCGGCGGGTTGGCGATGCTGGTGGGGTTCATCATGCTCGGCGGGCACGCCGGCACCTACCGCTGGTCGGAGATCGTCGCCGCCCCGCTGCCGGGCGGGGCGTACCTCGTCGCTGCGGTCGCGCTGATCCTCGTCGGGGCACTGTCCAAGTCGGCGTTGCTGCCGTTCAGCTCGTGGCTGCCGGTGGCGATGGCGGCGCCGACGCCGGTGAGCGCGTACCTGCATGCCGCCGCGATGGTGAAGGCCGGCGTCTACCTGATCGCGCTGCTCGCCCCGGTGCTGGCGAGCGCCGGCCCGTGGCGGCCGGTGGTCGTGGTCGCCGGCCTGGCCACCATGCTGACCGGGGGCTGGGCGGCGCTGCGGCAGACCGACCTGAAGCTGCTGCTGGCGTACGGCACCGTCAGCCAGCTCGGCCTGATCGCGGTGGCCGTCGGGGCGGGCACCCCCGACACGGCGCTCGCCGGGGTGGCGATGCTGCTGGCGCACGCCCTGTTCAAGGCGCCGCTCTTCCTCGTCGTCGGCATCATCGACCACGGCGCCGGCACCCGCGACCTGCGGGAGCTGTCCGGGCTGGGGCGCCGCGCGCCGCTGCTCGTCACCGTGACGGTGCTCGCCGCTGCCTCGATGGCCGGGCTGCCACCGCTGGTCGGCTTCGTCGCCAAGGAGGCCGTGCTGGCCGCCTTCACCGACCGGCCCGCCGTCGTCGCCGTGCTCGTGGTGGGCACCGCGCTCACCGTCGCCTACAGCGCCCGCTTCGTCTGGGGCGCGTTCGCCACCCGGCCGGGCGTGGCACCGGCCGTGCTCGGGCGGATCCCCGCGTCGATGCTCGCCCCGCCGGCCCTGCTGGCCGCCGCCGGGCTGGCCGCCGGCCCGGCCGCCGGGATCCTCGACGGCCTGCTCCGCCCGTACGCCGAGTCGTTCGGCGTCGTCGGCAAGGACCTGGCGCTCTGGCACGGCCTCAGCCCCGCGCTCGGCCTCTCCGCGCTGGCCGTGGCCGGCGGCGCGGCGCTGTTCGCGCTGCGCGGCCCGCTCGCGCCGGTGCTGGCCCGGCTGCACGTCCCGGTCGGCGGCAACCAGGGGTACGAGTGGCTCATCCGCCGCTTCGACCGGCTGGCCATGAGGGTCACCGGCGCGACCCAGCGGGGCTCGCTGCCGCAGTACCTCGGCGTCATCCTGGTCGTGCTCGCCGTGGTGCCCGGCGGGGCGATGCTGGCCACCCGTCCGTGGCGGGAACGGATCGTCCTCTGGGACAGCCCGTTGCAGGTCGTGGTGGTGGCGGTGGTGACCGTCGCGGCGGTCCTGGCGGTGGGCGCCCGCCGGCGGCTGACGGCGATGCTGCTGGTGGGCATGACGGGCTACGGCACGGCGATGCTCTTCGTGGTCTACGGCGCGCCGGACCTGGCACTGACCCAGTTCCTCGTCGAGACCGCCACCATCGCGGTGTTCGTGCTGGTGCTGCGCCGGTTGCCGGAGCGGTTCTCGGCCCGACCGAGACGCCTGAAGTGGGCGCGTCGGACGATCGGGCTGGTGGTCGGCGTGGTGGTCGGCGGGCTGGCCCTGACCGCCGCCTCGGCCAGGCGGGCGCCCACCATCTCCGCCGAGTTCCCGGACCTGGCCGTCACCCACGGCTACGGCCGCAACGTGGTCAACGTGACCCTGGTCGACATCCGGGCCTGGGACACGATGGGCGAGCTGTCGGTGCTGGTGGTGGCCGCCACCGGCGTGGCCAGCCTGATCTTCCAGCAGTCCCGGACCGGGCCCCGCCCGCGCCGCCCGGAGCCGCCGAACCGGGTCCAGCGGCCGGGGCACCGGGTCTGGCTGCGCGGCGGGGCGACGCTGCACGAGCGGCAGCGTTCGATCGTGCTCGAGGTGGTGACCCGCCTGGTCTTCCACACGGTGGTGGTCTTCTCCCTGTTCCTGCTCTTCGCCGGCCACAACGCGCCGGGCGGCGGCTTCGCCGGCGGCCTGGTGGCGAGCCTGGCGCTGGCCGTGCGCTACCTGGCCGGCGGCCGCTACGAGTTGGCCGAGGCCGCCCCGGTCGGCGCCGGCACGGTGCTCGGCGCCGGCCTCTTCGTCTCGATCGGCACCGGCGCCGTCGCCCTGCTCGCGGGCGGCACGGTGCTCGAGAGCGCCCGGATCAACCTGTGGCTGCCGGTGATCGGGGACTTCTACCTGGTCACGTCCCTCTTCTTCGACGTGGGCGTCTACCTGGTCGTGGTCGGGCTGGTGCTCGACATCCTGCGCAGCCTCGGCGCCGAGGTGGACCGGCACATCGAGGCGGCCGGCGAGTCCGGGGGCGGCCTGCGGGTCGACGGGCAGGGGGAGCGGGCGTGACGACGGCCGGCGCGGGGCCGACCCTGGTGCTGGTCGTCGCCGCCGGGGTGCTGGTCGGCTGCGGGGTCACCCTGCTGCTGGAACGCAGCCTGACCCGGATCCTGCTCGGCGTCATCCTGCTCGGCAACGGCGTGAACGTGCTCATCCTGCTCGGCGGGCGCTCGGGTGCCGCCCCGGTGGTCGGCACGGCGCCCGCCGGCACGTTGAGCGACGGGCTGCCGCAGGCCATGATCCTCACCGCCATCGTGATCACCTTCGGACTGACCGCGTTCCTGCTGGCGGTGAGCTACCGCAACTGGTACCTCACGGGCGACGACGAGGTCCCCGACGACATCGAGGACCGGCAGATCAGGCATGCGGTCGAGCGCAGCGAACTGGCCACCGCCGACCTCGGCGGCGAGGGCCCGGACGCCGACCCCGAGCAGGTCGACCCGGAGCCGCCGCGCCGGCTCCGCCGCGGGGACGGCCCCGGTTGACCGGGTACGCGGGACGGGGCACCCGATGAGCTGGCTCGTGCCGCTGCCCGTGGTGGTGCCGCTGCTGGGCGCGGCGCTGACCCTGCTGCTGGCCCGGTGGCCGGGGCCGCAACGGGTCGTCAGCGTGGCCTGCGTGACCGCCACGCTGGCGGTGGCGGCGGTGCTGCTGGTGCAGGCGTACCGGCACGGGCCGGTGGTGGTCCAGGTCGGCGGGTGGCCGGCGCCGGTGGGCATCGTGCTGGTCGCGGACCAGCTCGCGGCGCTGATGCTGGTGGTCTCCTCGGCGGTCACCCTGTGCGTGCTGCTCTACTCCGTCGGCCAGGGGCAGGGGGACTTCGGCGAGACCGTCCCGGTGACCATCTACCACCCCACCTACCTGGTGCTGACCGCCGGCGTGACCAACGCGTTCCTCGCCGGCGACCTGTTCAACCTCTTCGTCGGCTTCGAGATCCTGCTGGCCGCGAGCTTCGTGCTGATCACCCTCGGCGGCACCGAGACCCGGATCCGCACCGGCTCGACGTACGTGGTGGTCAGCATCCTGTCCTCGATGATCTTCCTCGCCTCGGTGGGCCTGGTGTACGCGGCCACCGGCACCCTGAACATGGCCCAGTTGGCGCACCGGCTGGACGGGCTGCCCGACGGCGTACGGCTGACCCTTGAGCTGATGCTGCTGCTCGCCTTCGGGGTCAAGGCGGCGGTCTTCCCGCTCTCGGCCTGGTTGCCGGACAGCTACCCGACGGCGCCGGCCCCCGTCACGGCGGTCTTCGCCGGCCTGCTCACCAAGGTCGGCGTGTACGCGATCATCCGCACCGAGACGCTGCTCTTTCCCGGCGGCCACGTCTCCGGGCTGCTGATGGTGGTGGCCGGGCTGACCATGGTGGTCGGCATCCTCGGCGCGGTCGCCCAGTCCGACATGAAGCGGCTCTTCTCCTTCACCCTGGTCAGCCACATCGGCTACATGATCTTCGGAGTGGGGCTGAGCACCGTCGCGGGGCTCTCCGGCGCGATCTTCTACGTGGTGCACCACATCACCATCCAGACCACGCTGTTCCTGGTCGCCGGCCTCGTCGAGGAGCGGGCCGGCAGCACCGACCTGCGCCGCATCGGCGGGCTGGCCCGGGCGGCCCCGCTGCTCGGCGTCCTCTTCTTCGTCCCCGCCATGAACCTCGCCGGGATTCCGCCCTTCTCCGGGTTCCTCGGCAAGCTCGGCCTGCTCCAGGCCGGCGTCGCGGCCGGCGAGCCGCTGCCCGGCGCGCTGGTCGCGGCGGGGACGGTGACGAGCCTGCTCACCCTCTACGTGGCCTCGCGGGTGTGGAACATCGCCTTCTGGCGCGCGCCCCGGCTGGCCACCACCGAGCCGGTCGTCCACCTGCCGGCGCTGATGGTCGGCGCGACGATCGCGCTGGTCGGGCTGGGGCTGGCGCTGACCGTCGTCGCCGGGCCGCTGTTCGACGTCACCGCCGACGCGGCGGTCGACCTGCGCGAGCGCACCCCGTACATCCGCTCCGTGCTGCCGGTCGGTGTCCCGTGACCCCCGCCTCGGGGGCGCCGCCGCGCGGGCGGGGGCGGCGGCGCGACCGGCTGATCGCCTTCGGCTGGCTGGTGCTGGTCTGGAGCCTGCTCTGGGGGGACTTCTCGTGGGGCAACCTCGCGGGCGGGACGCTGGTGGCCGGTGCCGTGCTGCTGTTCTTCCCGCTGCCGCCGGTGAGCTTCGGCGGCCGGCTGCGCCCCGGGCCGCTGTTCGTCTTCGCGGTGCGCTTCGTCAGCGAACTGGTCAGCGCCAGCGCGCACGTCGCCCGGGTCGCGGTGCAGCCCGGCTACCGGCCCCGGGGGGCGATCATCGCGGTCCGCCTGCGGGTGCGTACCGACCTGAACCTGGCGCTCACCGCCGAGGCGATCTCGCTGGTGCCGGGCACGCTGATCGTCGAGGTGGACCGGGACGTCGGAGTCCTCTACGTGCACGTGTTCGACACCCACGGCCCGCAGGACCTGCGCGGCAGCCGGCAACGGATCCTCGCCGTCGAGCGGCGGCTCGTCCGCGCGGTCGGCTCCGACGCCGAAGTGCGCCGGGTCAGCGCCGATCCCGTCGAGAGAGGACCCGAACCGTGACCACGTTCCTCGCCGTCACCCTCACCACCCTGTTGTCGGTGACCGCGCTGCTGGCCCTGATCCGGCTCTACCGGGGGCCGTCGCTGATCGACCGGGTGGTCGCGGCCGACATGCTGCTCGCCACCATGGTGGGCGCGGTCGGCGCGGAGGCCGCGGTGAACCGCCACGCCACCACCCTGCCGGTGCTGGTGGCGCTCTCCATGCTCGGCTTCGTCGGATCGGTGTCGCTGGTCCGCTTCGCCGTCCGCGAGGACGGGGAAGCCTGATGTGGGGCACGCTGGCCGACTGGCTGGGCGGCGGCTGCCTGGTGGCCGGCGCCCTGCTGAGCCTCGCCGCCGGGATCGGGGTGCTGCGCTTCCCGGGCACCCTGGACCGGATGCACGCCGCGACCAAGCCGCAGGTGCTCGGGGTGCTGCTCCTGCTGCTCGGTCTGGCGCTGCGCCTGCGTACTCCGGCCGACCTGGGCATGGTGGCGCTGATCGGGATATTCCAACTCGCCACCGCCCCCGTGGCGGCCCAGATGATCGGCCGGGCCGCGTACCGGGCCGGCCGGGTCGAGCCGGGCCTGCTCGACGCGGACGAGCTCGCGTCCGCCGACCGCCGTGCGGGTGGCGGGGGCGATCCGTCCTGACCCGCGGCCTGCGGCCGATCGCATCCGAGGATCACCCAGAGCTGACGCCGGGCAGCCCCCCGTCGGCCCCGCGCCGCGGACGTCGGGGGCCTTCGGCACACCTTCAGCGGATATCCAGCCGATCCCGATAAAATGGGCCGCATGATCGACTCTTCTGCCCAGGAGGGCAGCAGTAGCCAGCCGGGTCGTGCCCGGCGTATCCCGACCCCGACGAGCCCGGGAGCCCTGAGCGACCCGTGTTGATCGTCGTTGGTCTTCTACTCATCATCGTTCTCACCGTCGCCACGGGTTACTTCGTGGCCCAGGAGTTCGGCTACGTCGCCGTGGACCGGGGCCGGCTCAAGCAGCTGGCCGACGACGGCGACAAGGCCGCCGCCCGGGCGCTGGAGGTGACCGCGAGGCTGTCGTTCATGCTCTCCGGCGCGCAGCTCGGCATCACCGTCACCGCCCTGCTGGTCGGTTACGTCGCCGAGCCCTTCCTCGGTGCCGGGCTGGCCGAGCTGCTCGGGCTCGCCGGCGTCTCCACGGCCGTCACGCTGCCGCTCTCCGTGGCCCTGGCCCTGGTCATCGCCACCGTGGTGCAGATGGTCCTCGGCGAGCTGGCCCCGAAGAACCTCGCCATCGCCCGGCCCGAGCCCCTCGCGAAGGCCCTGAGCAGCTCCACCCTGATCTACCTCAAGGTCGCCGGCCCGCTGATCAAGCTCTTCGACCGGGCCGCGGTCCGGCTGCTGCGCCGCGTCGGCATCGAGCCGATCGAGGAGCTGCCCAGCGGCGCCACCCCGCAGGACCTGGAACAGATCATCGCCGAGTCCCGCCAGGAGGGGCACCTCACCGACGAGATGTCCACGCTGCTCGACCGGGGGCTCGACTTCCGGGGGCTGACCGCGGGCGAGGTCATGGTGCCCCGCGTCGACGTGCACACCGTACGCGCGCACGAGCCGCTCAGCCGGGTGGTCGAGCTGCTCGACACCGGCAAGTCGCGCTTCCCCGTACGCGGCACCGAGGGCGTCGACGACCTCGTCGGCGTCGTCGGCATCGCCGACGTGCTCGGCGTACCCCCGGAGCGGCGCGCGAGCACCCCGGTCAGCGCGGTCGCCGGCCCCCCGCTCCTGGTGCCGGAGACGCTGCCGCTGCCGACGGTGCTGGACCGGCTGCGCTCCGGCCACCGTCAGCTCGCCTGCGTGGTCGACGAGTACGGCGGCTTCGCCGGCGTGATCACGCTGGAGGACATCGCCGAGGAACTCGTCGGCCCGATCCGGGACGAGGACGACCCGCCGGAGCGCGCTCCGGCCCGCCAGGAGGACGGCTCCTGGGTGGTGCCGGCCCGCTGGCGCATCGACGAGGTGGCCGACAGCACCGGCATCTCGCTGCCCGAGGCACCGGAGTACGACACGCTCTCCGGCCTGGTCATGCGGGAGCTGGGACGGGTCCCCGAGGTCGGTGACCGGCTGGAGATCAGCCTGCCGGCCGACGGCGAGGACGGCGCGGAGGAGCCGCGCGCCCTGGTCGAGGTGCTGGCCGTCGACCGGCACGTGGCCGACTCGGTCCGCCTGCGGATCGCCGAGCCCGGGGAGGTGTCCGCATGAGCCCCGGCATCGCACTCTTCACGTCGGTGATCCTGCTGGCGTTGAACGGCTTCTTCGTGGCCGCGGAGTTCGCCCTGGTGGCCAGCAAGCGTTACCGGCTGGAGCACGCGGCCGCCGGAGGCGGCCGGGCGGCCCGGGCCGCGCTCGACGGCGTACGCGAGCTGTCCCTGATGCTCGCCGGCGCGCAGCTCGGCATCACGCTCTGCACCCTGGGGCTCGGCGCGCTCGCCGAGCCGGCGATCGAGCACCTGCTGAGCCCGCTGCTGCACGCGGTCGGGCTGCCGGACGCCGCGAGCCACGTGATCGCGCTGATCTTCGCGCTGAGTCTCGTCACCTTCCTGCACCTGGTGGTCGGGGAGATGGCGCCGAAGTCCTGGGCGATCACCCACCCGGAGCGCTCGGCGGTGCTGCTGGCGCTGCCGTTCCGCGCCTTCGCGCGGGTCGCCCGCCCGGTGCTGTCGGTGATGAACGCCCTGGCCAACGCGATGCTGCGGCTGGTCAAGGTCAACCCGCAGGACCAGCTCGCCCAGGTGCACGGCCCGGACGAGCTGCGCATGCTGCTGGAGCAGTCGCGCGAGCACGGGCTGCTGGGCGCGGAGCAGCACCAGATGCTGACCAGCATGCTGGAGTTGCAGGGCACCACGGTGGCCCAGGTGATGGAGCCGTTCGACCAGATGGTGACGGTGCGCCGGGACGAGGGCGCCGACCGGATCGAGCAGGTCAGCCGGGACAGCGGCCGGTCGCGGCTGGCCGTGCTGGACGCCAACGACGACGTCTGCGGCCTGGTCCACGTCCGGGAGGCGGTGCGGGCCACCACCACGGGGCGCGCGGTCACCGCCGGCGACCTGATGACCAACGCCCTGACCCTGCCGGCCTCGGCGTCGGTGACCGACGCCGTGGCGGAGATGCGCGCCCGGCAGTCCCAGCTCGCGCTGGTGCGCAACGGTGGCGGGCCGACCCGGCCGGTCGGGTTCGTCGCGCTGGAGGACCTGCTGGAGGAGGTCATCGGCGAGTTCGACGACGAGACCGACCCGGTGCCGCGCGGTCGACGCATGAGATGAAGCCGGATGGGTGGCCGCTCTTCGCGGAAGTCGGGGCGGCCACCCGCCGGGTCCGCGACGATGGGGGTGGCCCCACCCGCCAGGTCCGCGACGACAGGGGTGACCCCACGCGCGGGGTCGACGGCCGTGGGTGGCCGGGCCGGCCCAGTCGTGGACGGGGGAGTGCCGTGCGGTTGACGGGGGTGTCGCCGGAGTCCGGCTGGACCGGACTATCGGTGCGGACCGCCCTGGCCAACGCGAGCACCCGTCCCGGGCTGCGGCTGCCGGGGCGGGTCACCGTCGTCGCCGGCTCCACCGACGTACCCGTCCTGCACGTCCGGCTCGGCCTGGTCACCACGGCCGAGCCGGACGACCCGGAGGCGCCCCGTCGCCTGGTGCAGTTCCACCAGGCGACGGTGGCCGACGCGTTCGTGCTGCGGGCCGGGCGGGGCCGGTCGATCCCGTTCGAGTTCCCGCTGCCGTGGGAGACCCCGGTCACCGTGTTCGGCGGAGTGCCCCTGCTCAGCCTGCGGATGGGGCTGCGTACGGAGGTGGCGGTCGACCCGGGGCTCGACCAGGGCGCGATGGTGCCGGTCTTCGTGCATCCGCTGCCCACCCAGGCGCACGTCCTGGCGGCCCTCGACACGCTCGGCTTCAGCATGCGCCAGGCCGGCCTGGTCGACGGGCGGCTGCCGGGGGTGGCGCAGACCCTGCCGCTGCACCAGCGGCTGGGCTACTGGGTGGCGCCGCTCTACGCCGGGCCGATCACCGAGCTGGAGCTGATCTTCATCGCCGAGCCGGCCGGACTGGAGGTGATCCTCTGGCTGGACCGGCGGCTGGCCCTGGCCGGGATCACCCACCAGAGCATCAGCCGGTTCCGGGTCTGGCACGTCGGCGCCGACCAGCGGGACTGGATCGCGACCGTGGACGCCTGGCTGCGTACGGCGATCAACCGGCACGCCGCGGCCGCCGCGCACGCCGACTGGTCCGCGACCCTCTCCGGGTCGGCGCACGTCAGCCGCCCGCCGGACGAGCCGATCCACCCCGGCTTCGGGCTGGGCGGCACGGCCGGCGGAGCCGGCGTCGGGGGCTCCGGCGGCGGCGACGGCACCTGACCCGGAGCGGCGGGGGCGAGGCACCGCTCCGGTCGGGCCAGGCGGCGCCGGGACCGCCCCGGCAGGGCCAGGCGGTGCCGGCGGGCCCGCCGGTCAGGCGGTGGCGGTGGCCAGCTTGAGGCTGAAGCCGAGGAAGAGCGCGGCGACGCCCGTGGTGGCGCCGACGGCCAGGCGGTGGCGCCGACGGAACTGGGCCGCCAGGAACGTGCCCGTGAAGATCAGCGCGGTCAGGTAGAGCGCGCTGGTGACCTGGGCGATCAGCCCGAGCAGCAGGAACGACAGCGCCGGCCAGGCGTAGCCCGGGTCCACGAACTGGATGAAGAACGAGACGAAGAAGAGGATCGCCTTCGGGTTGAGCAGGCTGATCACCAGCGCCTTGCGGAAGGGGCTGCGCAGCGCCGCCGGCTCCGCGGCGTCGATGAGGCGCGGGGTGGCCGGGTCGTTGCGCGTCCGCCAGCGCCGCCACGCGCCGCGCAGCATGGTCAACCCCACATAGCCGAGGTACGCGGCGCCGGCGTACTTGATCACGAGGAAGAGCGGCGGGTACGCCTGGACCAGCGACGCCACGCCGGCGGCGGAGAGGACCATGAGTATCCCGTCGCCGACGAAGACCCCGCCGGCCGCCCGGTAGCCGGTCGCCACGCCCCGCTGCGCGGCGGTGGAGAGCACGAAGAGGGAGTTGGGACCGGGCAGCAGAACGATCGCCACGGTGCCCAGCACGTACGTCCAGATGTCGGTGATGCCCAGCACGCCCGCCATCATGGGGCCACGGGTGCCGTCCGGCGAAGCCTTTCCCGGAGCGTGACCTGTGCGTTCGGCCACTCGTCGACGATCATCGAATACTGCACCGTGTCCCGCCAGGAGCCGTCCGGCCGGAGCCGGTGCCGCCGCAGCACCCCCTCGCGGGACGCGCCGAGGCGCTCGATGGCCCGCTGCGAGCGCTCGTTGCGGACGTCGGTGTGCCAGACCACCCGCTCCGCGCCCAGCTCCTCGAAGGCGCGGGTGAGCAGCAGCAGCTTCGCCTCGGTGTTGATCGCGGTGCGCCACCAGGGCCGGCCCAGGTAGGTGTAGCCGATCGCCACGGCCCGGCGCTCCGGGTCCACCTCGTAGAAGGAGGTGGTGCCGACCACCGCCCCGGTCACCGCGCAGCGCTGCGCCCAGGGCACCCGCTCGCCCCGCCGGTGGGCGGCCAGCGCGGTGGCGATCCCGTCGGCGGTGCCGGCGGCGTCGGCCGGCTGCGGGCTGCCCAGGTGCCGCCAGACCTCCGGGTCGGCGGTCGCGGCGTGCAGCTCGTCGGCGTGCGCGAGGTCGAGCGGTTCCAGCAGCACGTGCTCCCCGCGCAGCACCGCCGGGTCGAGCCACGGCGAGGTCCGTTCCCGCAGGTACGCCGGCACCGGCACGGTCATCCCGGCGTCGGGCTCGGGCAGCCCGGCGGTCAGCCGCAGCGGCACCACGCCGGCCCAGTGCGGCAGGGCGAGGTCGGTCTCCTCGTCGCGTACGCCGCCGGTGCGGGCGCGCACCGACACCTCGCGCAACGGCAGGGCCAACACGGCCGTCTCGGCCAGCTCCCGGCGCGACGGCGGGCGGCTGTCGGCGCTGCGTCCCGCGGCGGCCTTCTCCACCAGGGCGGTCAGCATCCGCAGCTTCTCCCGCTGGTCGGTGACCAGGCGGGCGGTGCCGTGGGCGACCACCGAGCGGTAGTTGGCGCTGTGGTGGAACTGCGAGCGGCCGTAGACGAGGCCGTCGAGCAGGGTGACGGCGACGCAGACCGGCAGCCCGTCGCCCCGGGCGGCGAGCAGCGGCCGGCTGCCGGTGGAGCCGTGCAGGTAGAGGGTGTCGCCGACGCGGACGTGCAGGGTGGGCAGCACCCGGGGCTCGCCGTCGACGGTGAACCCGAGCGCGCAGTCGTACGCCTCGTCGAGGATCGCGTGCGCGGCGGCCTCGTCGTAGCTCATCCGCTCCCGGGAGCGGCTGGCGGTGGTCCGGTCGGTGGGTGCGTACATGGCTCGACCTTTGTTCTAGTACAATCTCTGATTTGTGTCAGCACGCTATCAGGTCGTCGGTACGACGGCCGCCGAGATTTCGGCCAGCATCGAATCGGGCATCCGCTCCGCCGCCCTCGCCCCGGGCGACGCGCTGCCCCCGGTGCGGGAGCTCGCCGCCCGGCTCGCGGTGAGCCCGGCCACCGCGGCCCGTGCCTACCAGGAGCTGCGCCAGCGCGGGCTGGTGGTCACCGCCGGCCGGCACGGCACCCGGGTCCGGCCCCGGCCGCCGGTGGCGTCCCGCCGCTCCGCGCTGCGCCCGCCGACCGCCCCCGGCCTGCGCGACCTCTCCCGGGGCGAGCCGGACGTGCGGCTGCTGCCGCCCCTCGGGGCGCACCTCGCCGGCCTCGCCGCCGCCGCGGGCGAGCCGGTCGGCTACCCCGCGGCCGGGGTGCTGCCCGAACTGGCCGAGGCGGCCCGCGAGCGGCTGGCCGCCGACGGCGTACCGGCGACGGAGCTGACCGTCACCGGCGGCGCGCTGGACGGCATCGAGCGCCTGCTCGGCGCGCACCTGCGCCCCGGCGACGCGGTCGCCCTGGAGGACCCGGGCTGGGCCAACCTGCTCGACCTGGTCGCCGCGCTCGGGCTGCGGCCGATCGGCGTGCCGGTCGACGACGACGGTCCGCTGGTCGCCGGGGTCGCCGCCGCGCTCGCCGCCGGCGCGCGGGCGCTGATCGTGACGAGCCGGGCCCAGAACCCCACCGGCGCGGCGGTCTCCGCCGAGCGGGCCGGGGAACTGCGCGCCCTGCTCGCCGGCCGGTCCGACCTGCTGCTGATCGAGGACGACCACGCCGCCGAGCTGGCCCGCGTACCGCTGCACCCGCTCGCCGGGGCGACCCCGGCGTGGGCCTTCGTCCGCTCGGTGAGCAAGCCGTTCGGCCCCGACCTGCGGCTGGCCGTGCTGGTCGGCGACGAGACCACGGTGGCCCGGGTGGCCGGCCGGGCCCGGGTCGGCGCCGGCTGGGTCTCCACCGTGCTGCAACGGCTCGTCCTGGCGCTCTGGCGGGATCCCGCCGTGGCCGGGCTGGTGGACCGGGCCGCCGGCAGCTACGAGCGGCGACGCACGGCGCTGATCGACGCGCTCGCCGGCCACGGCCTGGTCGCCCACGGCCGCAGCGGCATCAACGTCTGGCTGCCGGTCGACGACGAGACCAGCGTGCTGACCGCGCTGCGCGACGCCGGCTGGGCGGTCGCGCCCGGCGCGCTGCACCGGATCGCCGGCCCGCCGGCGCTGCGGATCACCGTCAGCTCGCTGGACGAGGCGGAGATCCCGGACCTGGCCGAGGCGGTGGCCCGGGCGGTCCGGCCCGCCCCCGCCCCGGGCTTCACGGCGTGAGCCGGGAGCCTGCCGCGACCCCGACGGCCCGGGGCGGGCGACGCCGCGTCGGCACTCCGCCCACACCGTCCACTTTGTGCACACCGGCGTGTCCCTCCCGGCGGGTCCCCGCGCGTGTTCCCTCCCGCACCGGGTAGAACAGTCGCCATGGCCGAGCAGACCGGGACCGCGCCGGGCGCGCAGAAGTTCATCCCGCCGCGCGCCGACACCCTCGACGACCTGCGCGCCGCCGCCGCCGGCTGCCGGGGCTGCGAGCTTTACCGGGACGCGTCGCAGACGGTCTTCGGTCGCGGCGACGCCAGTGCCCGGGTGGTCTTCGTCGGCGAGCAGCCCGGCGACCTGGAGGACCAGAAGGGCCTGCCGTTCGTCGGCCCCGCCGGCCGGCTGCTGCGCAGGGCGGTCGACGACGCCCGGCTCGACCCCGGCCACATCTACCTCACCAACGCCGTGAAGCACTTCCGCTTCGAGCTGCGCGGCAAGCGACGCATCCACCAGACCCCGGACCGGGTGCACGTCACCGCCTGCCGGCCCTGGCTGGTGGCCGAGTTCGCCCAGCTCCGCCCGGAGATCGTGGTGGTGCTCGGCGCCACCGCCGCCAAGGCCCTGCTCGGCCCCACGTTCCGGGTCACCCGCCAGCGCGGCGAGCTGCTGCCCTGGCCGGAGTCGGCCCAGCACCCGGAGGACTTCCGGCGGGTGCCGGTGGACTCCGCGGGCGGCGTCGCCGACGCGCCGCCGGCCCGGCTGCTGGCCACCATCCACCCGTCCGCCGTGCTGCGCGCCGACGACCAGGACAAGGCGTACGAGGGGCTGGTCGCCGACCTCACCGTGGCGGCCCGCGCCCTCGGCGGCTGACCGGCCGGTGCCCGCCGTCGACGGTCAGTAGGGCGTCGTGATCTTGCCGTAGACGTCCTTGGCGACGATCCGCCCGTCGCGCACCCGGTAGACGTCCAGCCCGCGCGGCACCGTACCGGCCTCGGCCGGCGCCCACGCCCGCTCGCCGTCCGCCCCTACCGAGAGACTCGTCGATCTTGGACAGTTGCCGTTCGCCGCGAACGGCAACTGTCCAAGATTCGCCTGTGCCACCGACCGGCGGACGGGTGGGCGGTGCCACACTTGCCGCCATGGAGCAGCATCTCTACGAGCGCGACCACGAGGAGTTCCGCGAGCTGTGCCGCGAGTTCCTGACCCGCGAGGCGGTGCCCCACCACGAGCGCTGGGAGGCCGACGGCATCGTCGACCGCGAGGTGTGGCGCCGGGCCGGGGCGGCCGGCCTGCTGGGCATGGACGTCGACGCGGAGTACGGCGGCGGCGGGCAGCGGGACTTCCGGTTCAACGCCGTGCTGGACGAGGAGATCGTCGCCAGCGGCTGCACGGGGCTCGGCTTCGGCCTGCACAACGACGTGGTGGCGCCGTACCTGACCGAGCTGACCACCGACGAGCAGCGCAAGCGCTGGCTGCCCGGGTTCTGCTCCGGCGACCTGGTCACCGCGATCGCGATGAGCGAGCCCGGCGCCGGCTCCGACCTGGCCGGGATCCGCACGAGCGCGGTCCGCGACGGCGACGGCTGGGTGCTCAACGGCCAGAAGACCTTCATCACCAACGGGGAGATGGCCGACCTGGTGGTCGTGGTCGTGCGTACCGCGCCGGAGCAGGGCGCGCACGGCGTGAGCCTGATCGCGGTGGAGAGCGGCACCCCCGGCTTCTCCCGGGGCCGGCGGCTGGCCAAGGTCGGGCTTAAGGCCAACGACACCGCCGAGCTGTTCTTCGACGACTGCCGGGTGCCGGCGGAGAACCTGATCGGCACCGAGAACCACGGCTTCTACCACCTGATGGCCAACCTGCCCCGGGAGCGGCTCAGCATCGCGGTCGTCGCGGTGGCCGCCGCCGAGCGGCTGCTCGCCGTCACCCTCGACTACGCCCGCTCCCGGCAGGCGTTCGGCCGGCCGATCGGCGCCTTCCAGCACAACCGCTTCCTGCTGGCCGAGCTGGACACCGAGGTCACCATCGCCCGTACCTTCGTCAACCACTGCGTCGCGGAGTACGGCGCCGGGCGGCTCTCGGTCACCGACGCGGCGAAGGCGAAGTGGTGGACCACCGAGCTGCAGAACAGGGTCGCCGACCGCTGCGTGCAGCTGCACGGCGGCTACGGCTACATGCTGGAGTACCCGGTGGCGAAGGCGTGGCTGGACGGGCGGGTGCAGACGATCTACGGCGGCACCACCGAGATCATGAAGGAGATCATCGGCCGGGGCCTGGGGTTGTAACGCCGACGGGCTGCCGGGTGGCGGGGCGGGTGCGCAAGGATGAGATGGCACCTCGCCCCTTACCTCGAAGGAGCCGCCATGGCCACCGACCTCGTCGCGCCGCTCGTCGCCGCCGACGTCGCGCCCATCCAGCGGCGTACCCTGCGGCTGCTCTTCGTCACCCAGATCGTCGGCGGGATCGGGGTGACCATCGGCGTCGCCGTCGGGGCGCTGCTCGCCTCCGACGTCGCCGGCACCGCCGTCGCGGGCCTGGTCAGCAGCGCCGCCGTGGTGGGCGGGGCGTTGCTCGCCGTGCCGGTCACCCGGATCATGACCGCGCGTGGCCGGCGGCCCGGCCTGGTCGTCGCGTACCTCACCGGCGCGGCCGGCGGCGCCCTGGTGGTCCTCGCCGCGGTGACCCGCTGGGTCCCGCTGCTCTTCCTCGGCATGCTCCTGTTCGGCGGCGGCAGCGCGGCCAACCTCCAGGCCCGCTACACGGCGGTGGACCTGGCCGAGCCGGCGCGCCGGGGCCGCCAGCTCTCGTTGATCGTCTGGGCCACCACCATCGGCGCGGTCGCCGCGCCGAACTTCGCCTCGCTCGCCGACCGCACCACCAGCGGCTGGGGGCTGCCGCCGCTGGCCGGTCCGTTCGCGTTCAGCGCCGTCGCGCTCGCGCTGGCCGCCGGGGTGATCCTGGCGCTGCTGCGGCCGGACCCGCTGCTCACGGCGCGCCGGCTGGCGGCGGCCGGCACCCCGGCGCCCCCCGTCGTCGCGCCGGCGCCGACCGCCCGGCGCGGTGCGGGCATGCGGGCCGCCTGGGAGGTGGTACGCGCGCGGCCGGCCGCCCGGCTCGGCATCGTCGCGGTGGCGGTCGGCCACCTGGTCATGGTCGCGGTGATGGTGATGACCCCCGTGCGCCTGCACGAGTGGCACGACGACGCCGACGTGCTGCGGGTGGTCGGCCTCGTGCTGAGCCTGCACATCGCCGGCATGTACGCGCTCGCCCCGGTGGCGGGCTGGCTCACCGACCGGGTCGGCCGCCGGGCGGTGATCCTCGGCGGCGTCGGGCTGCTGCTCACGGCGTGCGCGGTCGCCGGCACGGCCGGGCACCACACGGCCTGGCTCTCGGTCGGGTTGTTCCTGCTCGGCCTGGGCTGGTCGGGGACCATGGTCGCGGGCTCGACGCTGCTGTCGGAGTCCGTGCCGGTGGGGATCCGGCCGAGCGTGCAGGGGCTCTCCGACCTGACCATGGGCCTGGCCGGCGCCGCCGCCGGGGCGGTCAGCGGGTTTGTCGTGGAGGCGGCCGGTTACCCGGTGCTCACCGGGCTCGCGGCGGTCGCGGTGGTGCCCCTGGTGACGCTAGCGTTGCGGCCGGTGCCGGTGGGGGCACCGGACGAGGAGGACTGATCACGTGCGGCTGACCGACTTCTGGTCCCGGCTGGAGGAGGCCTTCGGGCCCGGCTACGCGGGCAGCATCGCCCGCGACCAGGTGCTCTCGCAGCTCGGTGGGCGGACCATCGAGCAGGCCCTGGCGTCGGGTGAGCAGACCCACGTGGTGTGGCGGGCGGTCTGCGCCGCCTATCCCGACCGGGTGCCCGCGCGACTACGCTGAGCAGCCGTTTCGCGGCTTCCGCGTGTCGCTTGCCGCCTCGTACACCTGTTCGGCTATTGTCCACAGCGGGGTGCTCGTCCACAGCTCACGGCCGGTCGGCTGGTTTTCTGTCGGACCCAGCGCCTAGCGTGTCCGCGTGACGCGAAGCTCAGGAAAGACGCCGGCGAAGGCAGGGGTGGCAAACATGGCCGCAGGGCCCGACCGGGAGAAGGCACTCGACCTTGCTCTCGCTCAGATCGACAAGCAGTTCGGCAAGGGTTCGGTGATGCGGCTGGGAGAGCGGCCGGTCGTCCAGACGTCGGTGATTCCGACGGGTTCGATCGCGCTCGACGTGGCGCTCGGCGTGGGCGGTCTGCCCCGGGGCCGGGTCGTCGAGATCTACGGTCCGGAGTCCAGCGGTAAGACCACGGTGGCCCTGCACGCGGTGGCCAACGCCCAGCGGGCCGGCGGCATCGCCGCCTTCGTCGACGCCGAGCACGCGCTCGACCCGGAATACGCCAAGGCCCTCGGCGTCGACACCGACGCCCTGCTGGTCTCCCAGCCGGACACCGGCGAGCAGGCGCTGGAGATCACGGACATGCTGGTCCGCTCCGGCGCGATCGACATCATCGTCATCGACTCGGTGGCCGCGCTGGTGCCGCGCGCCGAGATCGAGGGCGAGATGGGCGACAGCCACGTGGGTCTCCAGGCCCGGCTGATGAGCCAGGCGCTGCGGAAGATCACCGGTGTGCTCAACAACACCGGCACCACGGCGATCTTCATCAACCAGCTCCGCGAGAAGATCGGCGTGATGTTCGGCAGCCCCGAGACCACCACGGGTGGTCGGGCGCTGAAGTTCTACGCCTCGGTCCGGCTCGACGTGCGCCGCATCGAGAGCCTCAAGGACGGCACCGACGTGGTCGGCAACCGCACCCGGGTCAAGGTCGTGAAGAACAAGGTCGCCGCGCCGTTCAAGCAGGCCGAGTTCGACATCATGTACGGCAAGGGCATCTCCCGCGAGGGCTCGCTGATCGACGTCGGCGTGGAGCAGGCGATCATCCGCAAGTCCGGCGCCTGGTACACCTACGACGGCGACCAGCTCGGCCAGGGCAAGGAGAAGGCCCGCGAGTTCCTCCGGGAGAACCCGGACGTCGCCGCCGAGATCGAGAAGAAGATCCTGGAGAAGCTCGGCGTCGGGGTCGGCGCGGGTGACGCCGCCGGCGGCCCGGAGCTGCCGCCGGTCGACTTCTGACCGGTCCCTGACCCGTGGCAGGACGACGCGCCCGCACCGGGCGGGGCTGGGATGCCAGCCCCGCCCGCGCGGGCGACGACAGCGCGCCCCGGCCCCGCCGGGGTCGGCGCGGCCGTACCGACGACACCGACCCCGAGACGCCCCCGGCCCCGCCGCGCGACGAGGCCGAGCTGGCGCGGGAGATCTGCCTGCGCCAGCTGGCCGTCCGGCCCCGCACCCGGGCCGAGCTGGCCGGGGCGCTGGCGAAGCGGGGCGTCTCCGACGAGGTCTCGGCGCAGGTGCTCGACCGCTACGACGAGGTCGGCATCATCGACGACGCCGCGTTCGCCCGGGCCTGGGTGGCCAGCCGGCACTCCGGCCGGGGCCTGGCCCGCCGGGCACTGGCCAACGAGCTGCGCCAGCGCGGGGTGGACGGCGAGGTCGCGAGCGAGGCCCTCGGCGAGCTGGACGAGGAGACCGAGGCCGAGACCGCCCGCGCCCTGGTCGAGCGGAAGCTGCGTACCGCCCGGGGCGAGCCGGACGCGGTCTTCCGGCGGCTGGTGGCCATGCTGGCCCGCAAGGGCTACCCGCCGGGCGTGGCGATCCGGGCGGTGAAGGACGCCCTCGCGGCGCAGAGCGCCGAGGCGGCCGAGTTCGCCGAGCAGATCGACGCGGACGCGCTCGCCGACGCCGAGGGCGAGCTGGAGCGGGACGGCCGCTCCCCGGGGTGAGCGAGCACCGGCCGGAAGGGCCCGCTGCTGAAGGCACGTGGCGACGAGCCGCTGAGCCCGGCGGTGGGGCGCCGTGCTGGGAGCGCGCCGCGACGGAGCGCTGAGACCGGGCGGTGGGACCGCGTGCTGGAGGCGTGTGGCGGCAGGGCCGCGGGCCCGGCGGTGGGCGGAGGGAGACGTCGTGTTGAAGGCGTGCCTCAACGGGGCCCGAGGGCGTGCCGAGCATCCGGCGGTGCCGGTCACCCCGGCCGAGTTGGCGGCCGACGCGGCCCGCTGCGCGGGGCTCGGCGCAGGGGCGGTGCACGTGCATCCCCGGGACGCCGCCGGCCGCGAGTCGCTGCATCCACTGGTGGTCGCCGCCGCGCTGGACGCGATCCGGGCCGCCCGGCCGGGGCTGCCGGTGGGGGTGAGCACCGGGGCCTGGATCGAGGCGCAGCCGGCCGCCCGGGTGGCCGCGGTCCGGGCCTGGACCGTCCTGCCCGATTTCGCCTCGGTCAACGCTCACGAGCCGGGCGCGGAGGCGGTGGCGACGGCGCTGCACGAGCGGGGCGTCATGGTCGAGGCGGGGCTGTGGACGGTCGACGCGGTCGGGGCGTACGCGCGGTGGCGGGTGCCGGCCGGGCGGATCCTCATCGAGTGCATGGCCGAGGACCGGGCGGTGGCGCTTGCGGACGCCGCCGCGATGCTGGCCGCGCTGCCGTCCCCCGCAGCCGGGAGCCCGCCGGTCCTGCTGCATGCCGAGGGGCCGGCGACCTGGCCGGTGCTGGCCGAGGCGGTGCGCCGGGGCCTGCACAGCCGCGTCGGGCTGGAGGACACGCTGTCACTGCCCGACGGCTCGCCCGCGCCCGACAACGCCGCACTGGTGGCGGCGGCACTGGCGGCGGGCGCCCGCTGACCCACCGATCGGGGGAGTGGTGCACTCGTGGGCTCCGGCGAGCGTCGTGGCGCAGAGGGTTGCGTCACAGCCGATCGGCCGTGCACCGACGGGCACGCGTACGGCCGCCGGATGGCGCGTCGGCGGGTGCGTACGGGCCGCCGCGCTGAGCAGGGCCGACGCGCCGCGCGACCGGGTCCGCAGCCGTTTTGTCCGCCGGTGTCCGGGCGCGCATCAGCGGTGCGTGACGCGACAACTTCTCTCCGTTCGGGGGGTTTGATCATGAGTTCTTGACCGGAGCCCCCCGGGAGACCTAGCCTCGCCATACAGGCTCACATTGCCCGACCAAGCGCAGGCTAAGCGCACAACATAGATCGCGTAACGGAACAGCATCACTTTGGCCGATCCGATCGGCCATTGGCGGCAGCTTCGGACTGGCCGGTCCGACGCTGGCGCGACAACTGCACCCGGCCGTCGGCGATGCTCCCGCGTGGGCACCGCCGACGGAAGCTACCCCACGGCCAGTCGCTCCGGTCGGGCGTCCACAGCCGCAGGGTGCGTGCCCATCGGCACGGTCGCTGCGGTCCCGACGTTCAGGGGAGGCGGCCATGGCGAGGCGGCGCAGTTCCACCAGGGTCCCGACATGAGCGGGCCGGTCGGGCCGGGCCCTGTGGCCATCGGGCGGAGCGGGGCGCCGGCATGAGCGGGTTCGACATCGTGATCCTCGCCGTGGTGCTGGTCCTGACCGTGGTCGTGCTCGGGGCGGTGCTGCTCGGCGTACGGGCGCTGCGCCGGTTCGGTGCGGCACCGGCGCCCGAGGACCCTGCCTTCATCGCCGAGAAGGACCGGCAGGAGCAGTCCCTCGCGGCCCTGCGTACCGCCGCCGACGAGGCCAACAGCACGATCGACGTGGCGAAGTCCGCCGCCGCGGCGGCCCGCACCGAGGCCGCCGCCGCGAAGGCCGAGGCGAAGGCGGCCCGGGCGGAGGCCCGCCGGGTGCTCGACGACGCCCGGGCGGAGGCCGACACCGTCCTGGAGCGGGCCCACAAGCAGGCCGAGGCCGACGCGGAGCAGTTGCGGGCCACCGCCCGGCGCAGCGGCGAGCGGGAGGTCGCGGTGCTCGCCGCCACCACCCGGGAGCAGGCCGCCGAGGTGGAGCGGCGGGCGGCCCGGATGGACGAGCGCGAGCGGCTGCACACCGAGGAGGTGGAGCGCCTCGCCGAGCGGGAACGGCAGCTCACCGCAGCCAGCGCGGCCCTGTCGGCCCGCGAGGCCGCCCTCGCCCAGCGCGAGGCCGAGCTGGCCGAGGCGGAGGAGCAGCGGCGCCGCGAGCTGGAGCGGGTCGCCGGCCTCACCGCCGACGCGGCCCGGGCGGAGCTGATCGAGGCGATCGAGGTCCAGGCCAAGCGGGAGGCCGCGCTGCTGGTACGCGACATCGAGTCCGACGCCCGCGGCACCGCCGAGCAGCGCGCCCGGCACATCGTCGTCGACGCCATCCAGCGGGTCGCCAGCGAGCAGACCGCAGAGAGCGTGGTCAGCGTCCTGCACCTGCCCGGCGACGAGATGAAGGGGCGGATCATCGGCCGGGAGGGCCGCAACATCCGCGCCTTCGAGTCCGTCACCGGCGTGAACCTGATCATCGACGACACCCCCGAGGCGGTGCTGCTCTCCTGCTTCGACCCGGTGCGCCGGGAGGTCGGGCGGCTGACCCTGGAGAAGCTGGTCCTGGACGGGCGGATCCACCCGCACCGCATCGAGGAGGTCTACGACCTCGCCCGGCACGAGGTGGAGGAGCTGTGCCAGCGGGCCGCCGAGGACGCCCTGGTCGAGGTCGGCATCACCGAGATCCACCCGGAGCTGGTCACCCTGCTCGGCCGGCTGCGCTACCGGACGTCGTACGGGCAGAACGTGCTCAAGCACCTGGTGGAGACCGCGCACATCGCCGGCATCATGGCCGCCGAGTTGCGCCTGGACGTGCCGATCATCAAGCGCTCGGCGTTCCTGCACGACATCGGCAAGGCGCTCACGCACGAGGTGGAGGGCAGCCACGCCATCATCGGCGCCGACCTCGCCCGCAAGTACGGCGAGAGCGAGGACGTCGTGCACGCCATCGAGGCGCACCACAACGAGGTGCCGCCGCAGACCATCGAGGCCGTCCTCACCCAGGCGTCCGACGCCTGCTCGGGCGGCCGGCCGGGGGCCCGGCGGGAGAGCCTGGAGGCGTACGTCAAGCGGCTGGAGCGCATCGAGGAGATCGCGGCCGGCAAGCTCGGCGTGGAGAAGGTCTTCGCCATGCAGGCCGGCCGCGAGATCCGGGTGATGGTCAAGCCGGACGACGTCGACGACATCGGCGCGGCCGTGCTGGCCCGGGACGTGGCCAAGCAGATCGAGGAGGAGCTGACCTACCCGGGTCAGATCCGGGTGACCGTGGTCCGCGAGTCCCGGGTCACCGAGATCGCCCGCTGACGGCGTCGACACGAAGGGCCGGCCCGATCATCGGGCCGGCCCTTCGTCGTACGCCAGATCTCAGATGCCCTGGCCGTTGCTCTCCGACTGCGAGGCGAGCGCCGCCGGGGGTGGGTTCTGGGCCGGGGTGCCGGCGGTCTTGCGGCCCCGGGAGAGCCGGCGCTGCACGTACTGGGCCAGCTTCGACAGCGCGTAGTTCACCACGATGAACATGACCGCGATCACGACGTAGACCTGGATCGGGTTGTCCAGTACGCCGATGATCTGCTTGCCGATGTTCAGGGTCTCCTCGTAGCTGATGATGAAGCCCAGCGAGGTGTCCTTGAGCACCACGACGAGTTGGCTGATCAGCGCCGGCAGCATGATCCGGAACGCCTGCGGCAGCAGGATCATCCGGGTGGTCTGCGCCGGGGAGAGCCCGATCGCGGCAGCCGCCTCGGCCTGCCCGCCGGGCAGGCCCTCCATGCCGGAGCGCAGGATCTCGGCGATCACCACCGAGTTGTAGATGGTCAGACCGATGACCAGGTACCACAGCGTGTCGAACGAGACGCCGAACTCGGGGAAGCCGCGGGCCACGAAGAAGATCGTGATGACCACGGGCAGGCCCCGGAACACCTCGACGCAGACCCGGGTGACCGCCGACAGCAGCGTGCTCAGCCCGCGCAGCAGGTACGCCACCGGCGTCGCGAGCCCGGTGAAGCGGCGCTGGGTCAGGCTCTTGAGCTGGATCCGCAGTACCGCGAGCAGGGTGCCGACCACCAGCGAGGAGACGATCGCGAGGGCGGCGGCGGTCAGCGTGTTCTTGAAGCCGAGGCCGATCCGGTCCCACACCAGCGAGAAGTTCTCGTTGGAGGGGTCGATCAGCGGCCCCCAGAGTTCCATCGAGAACTGGCCCTTGTCGTCCAGCGGACGGTAGACCAGGAGGTACGCGGCGGCGAGCAGCAGCACCGTCGCCACCACGCTGCCGATCAGCGTGAGCCGGCGCTGCCGGGGGCCGGGGACGTCGTAGAGGACGCTCTGCTGGCTCATCGGGCCACCGCCTGCCGCTTCTCGATCCGGTCGAGGAGCGCGCCGAGGGGGACGGTCATGATCAGATATCCGATCGAGATGCCGATGGCGACGGGGACGAAGGCGTAGCCCTCGGCCGAGGTGAGCTGGTCGGCGGTCTGCGAGAGGTCGCCGACCACGCCGAAGAAGCCGACGAGCGCCGAGTTCTTGATCATGGCGATGATCACCGACCCGAGCGGCACCACCGAGGCCTTCCAGGACTGCGGCAGCACCACGTACCGCAGGTTCTGGCCGAAGGTGAGGCCCAGCGACCGGGCGGCCTCCGCCTGGCCGGCGGGCACGGCGTTCACGCCGGAGCGCAGCGCCTCGCAGACGAACGCCGCGGTGTAGAGCACCAGCGCGATCAGCGCGAAGCGGAAGTACGGCAGATCGGTGTCGAGCCGGCTGAACACCGCGTCCAGGCCGGGGACGCGCAGGAAGTCCGCGTTGGAGCCGAGCGCCGGCAGGCCGAACGCGGCGAAGAACATCACCACGGTCAGCGGCATGTTGCGGAACACGTTCACGTAGCCGGTGCCGACCGCCCGCAGCGGTGGCACCGGGGAGATCCGCAGCACCGCCAGGACGGCGCCCAGGATCAGGGCGCCGATCGCGGCGAGTACGCAGATCTGGAGGGTGAGCCAGAAACCACCCGCGAAGACGTCGAACTTGTCGATGAGCACACTCACGGGCCGGTCTTCCTCCCCACCCTCCAGATCAACGGATCAGCTCAGTAGCGGTTGACGGTCGGCGCGCTGCCGAGCTCGGCACCGAACTTGCCGGCGGTGTCGTCCCAGGCCTTCTTCCAGCTGCCGTCGGCGAACGCCTTCTCCAGCGTGTCGTTGACGAAGTTGCGGAAGTCGGTGTCCTCCTTCTTCACCCCGAGGCCGTACGGCTCCTTGGTGAAGTTCTCGCCGGCCAGCTTGAACGACGCCTCGTCCTTGGCGATGTAGCCGAGCAGGATCACGTTGTCCGTGGTGACGGCGTCGACCTGGCCGCCCTTGAGGGCGTCGCGGCACTTGTCGTAGGTGTCGAAGAGCACCAGCTGGGTCCCAACGTCCTTGACGTACTTCTTGATCTCCTCGGCCGGCGTGGAGCCGGTGACGGAGCAGACCTTCTTGGCGCCGTCCTTGAACGAGTCCGGCCCGGTGATGGCGGCCTCGTCCTTCTTCACCATGATGTTCTGGCCGGCCTCGTAGTACGGCCCGGCGAACGCGATGCGCTCCTTGCGCTTGTCGTTGATCGTGTAGGTGGCGGCGACCAGGTCGACGGTGCCGTTCACGATCACGTCCTCGCGGACCTTCGAGGGGGCCTCGACCCACTCGATCTTGTCCTCGGGGATGCCCAGCTCCTTGACGATGATCTTCGCGACCTCGACGTCGAAGCCCTCCGGCTTGCCGGACAGGCCCTTCTGGCCGAAGCCGGGCTGGTCGAACTTCGTGCCGATCTTGATGGCCTGGGCCTTGTTGAGGCGCTCCATCGTGCTGCCGGCGGCGAAGGACTTGCTGCCGGCGCCGGTGCCCTCGTCGGCGTCGTCGCCACCGCAGGCGGTCATGCCGAGCGCCAGGGTGGCGGCCGCCGCGAGCGCCGCTACGCGCGTGATACGCATACACTTCTCCTTCTTCGACGGAACCCGCCGGGGGACGGCGCGCTCCAGGTACGGACGCCTAGTGCGTGAGGATCTTGGACAGGAAGTCCTTGGCGCGCTCGCTGCGCGGGTTGGCGAAGAACTCGGCCGGCGGCGCGTCCTCGACCAGCTGGCCGTCGGCCATGAAGATGACGCGGTTCGCCGCGTGCCGGGCGAAGCCCATCTCGTGGGTCACCACGACCATGGTCATGCCCTCGCTGGCCAGCGACGTCATCACGTCCAGCACCTCGCCGACCATCTCCGGGTCCAGCGCGCTGGTCGGCTCGTCGAAGAGCATCGCCTTGGGCTGCATGGCCAGCGCCCGGGCGATCGCCACCCGCTGCTGCTGGCCGCCGGAGAGCTGGGCCGGGAACTTGTCGGCCTGGTTGGCGATGCCGACCCGGTCCAGCAGGGCCAGGCCGCGCTCGCGCGCCGCCGCCGGCTTCTCCTTGCGGACCTTGACCGGCCCGAGGGTGACGTTCTCGAGGATCGTCTTGTGCGCGAAGAGGTTGAACGACTGGAACACCATGCCGACCTCGCTGCGCAGCTTCGCCAGCGCCTTGCCCTCGGCCGGCAGCGGCTGCCCGTCGAAGGTGATCGTGCCGGAGTTGATCGGTTCGAGGCGGTTGATGGTGCGGCACAGCGTCGACTTGCCGGAGCCCGACGGGCCGATCACCACGACCACCTCGCCGCGCCCGACCGACAGCGAGACGTCGTCCAGCACGTGCAGCGGCCCGAACCACTTGTTGACCGAGTCCAGCACGATGAGCGGTTCGCCCGTCGTCACGTCGTTCACCGTCCCTGTCGTCGCGCGGGGTCGGTTGACCCCCGGTTGGGCAACTGTAGGCGGGGGGATGTGGCGGGACGCAATCCAGTTGGTCACGGAGCGATAACACCAGTTCAGAACGGGGTCAAGAGTCCGATTTTGACCGCGATCGCGGCCCGCCGGTTGCCATCGGATGGAGCGGTTCGGCGATCATGTGGGGATGACCGAACCGGTACGGCTCACCCGGTACGCCCGGGGCGGCGGCTGCGCGTGCAAGATCCCCCCGGGGGAGCTGGAGACCATGGTCGCCGGGCTCGGCCCGGCCACCGGCACCGCCGAGCTGCTCGTCGGGCTCGATCACGGCGACGACGCCGCGGTGGTCCGGCTCGACGAGCGCACCGGCCTGGTCACCACTGCCGACTTCTTCACCCCGGTCGTCGACGACGCGTACGACTGGGGGCGCATCGCCGCGACGAACGCCCTCTCCGACGTGTACGCCATGGGCGGCACCCCCCTCGTCGCGCTCAACCTGCTCTGCTGGCCGCGCGACGTGCTGCCGCTGGAGCTGGCCCGGGAGGTGCTGCGCGGCGGGCAGGACGTGGCCCGCGACGCCGGCTGCCACCTCGCCGGCGGGCACAGCGTCGACGACGAGGGCCCCAAGTACGGGCTGGCCGTCACCGGCGTGGTCCGGCCGGAGGAGCTGATCACCCTGGACGCCGGCCGGGCGGGGCAGCCGCTGTCGCTGACCAAGCCGCTCGGCGTCGGGGTGCTCAACACCCGGCACAAGGCCACCGGCGAGAGCTTCCCCGAGGCGGTCGCCGCGATGACCACCCTCAATCGCGACGCGGCGCGGGCCGCGGTGGCGGCCGGCGTCCGCTGCGGCACCGACGTGACCGGCTTCGGTCTGCTCGGGCACGCGTCCAAGCTGGCCCGGGCGAGCCGCCTGACGGTGGCGATCGACGCGTCCCGGGTGCCCTACCTGGCCGGCGCCCGCGAGGCGGTGCGCGACGGGCACGTCAGCGGCGGCAGCCGGCGCAACCTGGACTGGGTCACCCCGTGGACGGACTTCGGCGGTGCCGGCGAGGAGGAGCGGCTGCTGCTGGCCGACGCGCAGACCTCGGGCGGGCTGCTGGTCGCCGGCGAACTGCCGGGCGCCACCGTGATCGGCGAGCTGCTGCAGCCGGGGGAACACCGCGTGGTCGTGCGCTGAGGGCGGGCCACCCGGCGTGTGGCGTCCGGATCGGGCCACCGTACCCGATAAACTGTCATCTTTCCGCTACTCGGAGCAACGGCGCTCGGGGAAATTTTGCCCGGAATGGTCACAGACCGGTAACTTGCCCCCGGCTGAGGTCATATGCACCCCACCATCGTCAGTAAGGCCCGATCCGGAGGCCGGTGGGACGAGCACAGCGAGGAGGCGGCATGACCGAGCTGTGGAACTGGAGAATCGAGCAGGTGCGGCCGGTGGAGGTCTACCCGGCACTGGCCGAGGCGCTCGGCCGGGTGGTGATGCCCCTGGCGGCGGCGGACCCCGCCCGCCTGCCGACGTACGCGGTGATCTGCGACGTCTGGCAGGCGCCGGGGGAGTTCGCCACGATCGTGGACTGCTACGGGGTGCCCGAAGGGCTCTCCGAGCACGGCAGCATCGCCACGCTGGCGCGGCTGCTGGACCGCAACTGCCTGCTGCGCGACGACACGCTGGACGCCGGGCGACACCTGCTCGTCGCGCCCGACGGCACGATCCGGCCGGTGCACTTCGACGTCCGGGAGACCGACGACGGCGAGGTGCTCGCCGACCAGCGGCTGTGCACCGACGCCGACCCCCGCTGTCGCGGCTGGTCGCAGTGCCACCGTTCGCGCTGGGCGCCGGACTCGGTGCTCCCGGCGCTCGCCGCCGCCTGACCCGCGCACCGGCCGCCGGCCCCCGTGCCGGCGCGGCGCAGACAGCCCGGGAGCCGGGCCGGCGGGGGCGGGCCCCCCGTCCCGGCCCGGCGGCGGCTCAGCTCGCCGGGCTGGCGGAGCGGCCGCCGCGTACCTCCAGCTCGGCGAGCAGGGTCGCGGTGGCCGCGGCGACGGCGGCGACCGCCGCGTCGAAGGCCGCGGCGTTGTGGGCGGCGGGCTTGCGGAAACCCGAGATCTTTCGGACGTACTGCAACGCCGCCGCGTCGACGTCGCCCGGGGTCACCTCGGCGACGTACGGCTCACGCAGGGTCTTGATGCTCCGGCACACGGCTCCTCCTCGTTAATTCCGATCGGTGGGCGGCGGATACGCTGTCCGGGTCATGACTACCGCAGCGGCGAGCAGCCCGCGCACCTATCAGGTGCGCACCTACGGCTGCCAGATGAACGTGCACGACTCCGAGCGCATCTCCGGCCTGCTGGAGCAGGCGGGCTACGTGCGCGCCGCCGAAGCCGACGACGACCCGGACGTGGTGGTGTTCAACACCTGCGCCGTCCGGGAGAACGCCGACAACCGGCTCTACGGCAACCTCGGTCACCTGCGCCCCGTCAAGGCCAGGCACCCGGGGATGCAGATCGCCGTGGGCGGCTGCCTGGCCCAGAAGGACCGGGGCGAGATCGTCCGCAAGGCGCCCTGGGTCGACGTGGTGTTCGGCACGCACAACATCGGGTCGCTGCCGGTGCTGCTGGAGCGGGCCCGGCACAACACGGCGGCCGAGGTGGAGATCCTCGAGTCCCTTGACGTCTTCCCCTCGACGCTGCCCACCCGGCGCGAGTCCACGTACGCGGGCTGGGTGTCGATCTCCGTCGGCTGCAACAACACCTGCACGTTCTGCATCGTGCCCTCTCTGCGGGGCAAGGAGAAGGACCGCCGCCCCGGCGACATCCTCTCCGAGGTCCGCGCCCTGGTCGACGAGGGCGTGCTGGAGGTGACCCTGCTCGGGCAGAACGTCAACTCCTACGGCGTGGAGTTCGGCGACCGGCTGGCCTTCGGCAAGCTGCTGCGCGCCTGCGGCGACATCGAGGGGCTGGAGCGGGTGCGGTTCACCAGCCCGCACCCGAAGGACTTCACCGACGACGTGATCGCCGCGATGGCCGAGACGCCCAACGTCTGCCACTCGCTGCACATGCCGCTCCAGTCCGGCTCCGACGACGTGCTGCGCGCGATGCGCCGCTCCTACCGGGCCGACCGTTACCTGGGCATCATCGAGAAGGTCCGGGCGGCGATGCCGGACGCGGCGATCACCACCGACATCATCGTCGGGTTCCCCGGCGAGACCGACGCCGACTTCGAGCGCACCCTCGACGTGGTCCGCGAGGCCCGGTTCTCCTCCGCGTTCACCTTCCAGTACTCCAAGCGCCCCGGCACGCCGGCCGCCACCATGGACGGCCAGCTGCCCAAGCAGGTCGTGCAGGAGCGCTACGAGCGGCTGATCGCCTGCGTGGAGGAGATCACCTGGGCGGAGAACAAGAAGCTGGTGGGGGAGACCGTCGAGGTGCTGGTCGCCGTCGGCGAGGGGCGCAAGGACGAGCGCACGGGTCGGATGTCCGGCCGCGCCCGCGACGGCCGCCTGGTCCACTTCGCCACCGGCGCGACCGGCCAGCACGGCGAGGCGGGCTCCCTCGCCGGGCGGATCCGGCCCGGCGACATCGTGCACACCACCATCACCTACGCCGCGCCGCACCACCTCAACGCCGACGGCGTGCCGCTGGCGCACCGGCGCACCCGGGCGGGTGACGCGGCCGAGGCGGGGCGCGCCCCGCGTACGCCGGGGGTGCTGCTCGGGCTGCCCACGATCGGCGCGCCGGCCGCGGCGCCCGCGCCGACGACCGGCTGCGCCGCGCACTGACCCGCGACCGGCCGGGGCCTGCGCGCGCAGGCCCCGGCCGGTGCGTTCAGCCGGTCACACCTGGATCCGACCCGCGCCCGCGCCGCCCGTGACGATGGACTTCACGCTGCTCGCGGCGTCCAGGCTGTACGAGTACGGGATGGTCCGGACGCTGCCGCCGGCCTGGCCGCTGCCGGAGTTGACGAAGTGGTTGTTCCGGGCGACCAGCGTGCCCGGCCCGGAGTCGCCCTCACCGAGGTGGTACGGGTCGTCGACGTTCTCGAAGTAGTTGCCCTCGACGAGCACCCCGGCGTTCTCCGTGGAGGCCACGCCGTAGCCGCCGTTGCTGTCGTAGTAGTTGTTGAACACGTGGACCGGGTTGCCGAAGCGGACCCGGGGGTGGCGCTGGGTGCTCTCGTCGAACCAGTTGTGGTGGTAGGTCACCCGCAGGTGGCCGGTGTCCTGGCTGCCGTTGCTGTCGCTGTGCCCGAGCAGCATCGACTTGTCGTGGTCGTAGACCCGGTTCCACGACACGGTGATGAAGTCCGAGCCCCGCTTGATGTCGACCGCGCCGTCGTTGCCGTTGGTGAAGCTGTTGTGGTCGATCCAGATGTTGGTGGCCGACTCCTGCACGTTGATCGCGTCGTCGTTCCAGTTCCGGAAGGTCAGGTTCCGGATGATGACGTTGCGGTCGCCGTTGATGTTGAAGCCGCAGCCGGAGATGGTCGCACCGGGGTTGCCGAGGATGGTCTTGTTGGACCGCACCCGCAGCATGCCGGAGCAGGAGATGGTGCCGGAGACGCGGATCACCGCCGCGCTGCTGGAGCCGACCGCGCTGGTCAGGGCGGAGGCGCTGGTGACGGTGACGGGGTTGCCACTGCCGCCGGTGGTGCCGCCGTTCTGGGTGGCCCAGCCGACCAGCCCGGTGGGGGCGGCCGAGGCGGGTGCGGTGCCGGTGGTGAGCGCTCCCGCGGCGAGCAGGGCGGCGCTGGCGGCGGCGGTGAGCAGGGTGGTGCGACGTCGGGACGTACGCATGGTGCTTCCCTTCGGTGGTCGCGGGCTCGCGGACCGTGGGCCGACCCTGCGACGCCGTGCCCGGTGGCGTCTGGTCGGTGGGGACGGCGGTCTGCGGCCCCGCGGATGCGGACTGGTTACGCGAAGTTGCGGCTCCCGTGCTGGCGCTCACGAGCAGTCAGGTAAGCGCTTTCCCGATGTAAACACAGATGTCCGTCGATGTAAAGGTCGCCCTCACCTGCACGAAGATCGGCGGCCACCCGAGGGGTGGCCGCCGATCGTCAGGGGCGGATCAGCAGGCGACGCCGTTCAGCCGCACCGTCCCTGGGGCAGCGGACGCGCCGTTGGCGGTGAAGCCGACCGTCACCGAGGCGCCCGGGGCCAGCGCCCCTGCCCAGGTCGGCGCCGCCGCCGTCACCGTGGTGCCGGACTGGGTCACCGTGGCGTTCCAGCCGCTGGCCAGGCTCACCCCGGCCGGCCAGGCCCAGGTGATCTGCCACGGGTTGACCGTCGCGGTGCCCGTGTTCGTCACCGTCAGCTCCCCCTGGAAGCCGCCCTGCCACGCGTTGACCTGCCGGTACGCGCCCGTGCAGCCCCCGGTCGGCGGAGGCGGCGACGAGGTCGGCGTCGCCGTCGGCGTGCCGGTGGGGCCGCCCCCGCCGCCCACCGGCGCGATCAGGTACGGCTGGAGGATGGCCTGCTTGGTGGTGTTGATGTTCGTCCAGTCGTCGAGCGCGATGCCCCCGGTGTCACCGGAGTTCGGGTTCCACGACCAGTAGGTGAAGGACATCCCGTCGACCCCGGTGCCGGTGTAGGCCATCAGCTTCTCCAGCCACACCCTGTCCCGGGGGTCGGCCAGGGTGCTGCCGAACTCGCCCATCATGATCGGCGCGATGTTCTGCTTGTAGAGGTAACCCCAGTACTTGTCCCAGATCCCCGGCAGGTTCGTCGGGAAGTCGGGGGACTTGAACCAGTTCTGCTCGAAGACCGAGGTGGCGTACTCGTGCGGCGAGTAGACCAGCCGGTTCGGCACGTCGAGCCGGACCGGGAAGTCCTTGGCCTTCGTCAGGTTGCCGCCCCACCAGCCGCAGTCCTCGTCGTTGCTCGGATCGTTGTCCCAGACGTTGGAGAGGCCGCCGCTGGGGCAGCTCACGCCCTCCACGAAGATCAGCCAGTTCGGCTGCACCGACAGGATCGCGTTGCCGGCCCGCTCGGCGGCCAGCCGCCAGTCCCGCGTCGGGTCGCCGCAGCCCCAGCACGCGCCGGTGGCCGCCGGGTTGGTCCCCTCGGCGTGCGGCTCGTTGTGCAGGTCCGCCCCGATCACCGTGGTGTTGCCGGCGTACCGCTGGGCGAGCATCTTCCAGTCGTTGATCCAGGTCGCCTCGGAGACCGTCGGGGTGTACCAGAGCGGGGACTGGCCGGCGGAGGTCGGCCGGTGCCGGTCGAGGATGACCCGCATCCCCTTGCCGCCGGCGTAGTTGATGACCTTGTCGAGGATCTGCAACGGGGAGAGCCCGACCAGGTCCGGGTTGACGAAGTCGTTGATGCCGCTGGCCGTCGCGCCCGGCTTCAGCGCGTCGTTCGAGTACGGCACGCGCAGCGTGTTGTAGCCGAGGCTGGCCATCTTGTCGATCTGTCCCCGCCACGGGTTGGTGGACCACAGCCCGTGGAAGGTCTTGTTGTCGGTCTCCATGCCGAACCAGTTGATGCCGGTGATGCGTACCGTCGCGCCGGTGCTGTCGACGATCCTGTTGCCGTTGGTGTGCAGGTAGCCGGTCCCGGTGCCGGCGGGGGCGGCGACGGCCGGGGCGGTGCTGACGGCGGCGGCGACGAGGACGCCGGCCGCGGCGGTGGCGAGCGCGGTGATCGCGCCGCCGAGGGCGCTGCGTCGGTGCATGCGAGCTCCACTTCGAACTGCCCGCCGCCGCCACCGGCGGCGCGGGCGGGAACCGGGCGACGGCCGTCACGCTCCCTCAGGGAGTACGCGGACAGGGCGCGACGGGACGTGCCACGTGGGATGCGGCCGCTCGCGGTACCACCGGCGTCCCCCGACGACGCGCTGTGCGCCGCCGGTGCCCTCGCGCCGGTGCCGGACCTGGCTCCGCCGCTCATTCTGATCAGCCCGCCTCGATGCGTCAACCGTCGCCTGTCCGGCCCGGGTGGCTGCGGGCGGACAAGGGGAAGCCCCCGGTCCGTGGCGGATCGGGGGCTTCCGTGGTGGCTCGGCCCGTGGTGGCTCGGGGCCTGTCGCAGTGCAGCGTTCCGGCTCAGCCGGCCTGCTCGGCGAGCTGGAGGAACTGCCGCTTGGAGGCCAGCGCCTGCTCGGCCTCCTTGACCCGCCGGGCGTCCCCGGCCGCCTGGGCCCGGGCCAGCCGCTCCTCGGCCTCGGCGACCTGCGCGCGCATCTGGGCGAGCAGGGGGTTGTCCTCCTTGGTGGTGCGCCGCCACGCGGAGTCCATCACCTCGCGGACCTTCTCGTCGATCGCGCGCAGCCGGCGCTCCAGCCCGGCCGCCGCCTCGCGGGGCACCCGGCCGGCCTCGTGCCACTGGGCCTGGATCTCCCGCAGCTTGGCCTGCGCGCCCTTCGGGTCGCCGTCGACGTCCAGCGCCTCGGCCTCGGCGAGCAGCGCCTGCTTGCGCTCCAGGTTGCCCCGCTGCTCGTTGTCGCGGGCGGAGAAGACCTCGCTGCGCCGGGTGAAGAACTCGTCCTGCGCGCCCCGGAACCGTTCCCAGAGCTTCTGCTCGGCCTCCTTGGAGGCCCGGGGAGCGGCCTTCCACTGGTTCATCAGCTCCTTGAGCTGGTTGGCGGTGGCCGCCCAGTCGGTGGAGTCCTTGAGCTTCTCGGCCTCGGCGACCAGCTCCTCCTTGACCGTCTGCGCCTGCTTGCGCTGGGCGTCGAGGGAGGCGAAGTGGGCGCCCCGGCGGCGGGTGAAGCCGTCACGCGCGGCGGCGAACCGCTTCCACAGCTCGCCGTCGGCCTTCTTGTCGACCCCGCGGATGGTCTTCCACTCGTCGAGGATCTCCTTGAGCCGGTCCCCGGCGGTCTTCCAGCCGGTCGACTCGGCGGCCAGCTTCTCCGCCTCCTCCACGAGGGCCTGCTTGCGGGCGAGCGCCTCGCCGCGGGCGGCGTCCCGCGCGGCCTTGGCCTCGCCGGCCTTCTCCTCGGCGACCGTGGCGAGCCGGTCCAGCCGGGCGGCCAGCGCGTCGATGTCGCCGACGACGTGCGCCTCGGCCAGCGACGCGCGGATCCGCCGGATGGTGGTCAGTGAATGGCCGGCGTCGGCGGCACCCGAGTTGAGCCGGGCCTCCGTCAGGTTGACCTCGGTCACCAGGTCGTCGAAGCGGCGGGCGAAGTGGGCCAGCCCCTCCTCGGGCGCTCCCGCCTGCCAGGATCCGACCACCCGCTCGCCGTCGGCGGTCTTGACGTACACGGTGCCGTCCGCGTCCACCCGTCCGAAGGCAGTCCAGTCGCTCATGTGCCCATCCTCGTTCTCCCGGCGTCGGGGAGCAGTCCCGCGATCGCCGCCACGGCGCAGCAAAGTTTCCCCCGGCATTGTCACAGGTACGACCCCGTTCCCGTCGAGCGCCTATCGCCGACCGTGACCATACGGTGTCCTAGCGCCCGCGGACAGGCTCCCTGGGAGGAGTGTCGGAATCCGGGCGTACGGCGTGCCGGACGGACGGACGGGCGTCGTCGTCGGCGTGGCGACCCGGCCAGGCAGGCGACCCGCCGGCGGGGAGCGGCCGGCCGCGGTGGCTCGGAGAGCCCGGGTGCGGGGCGCCGGGCGCCGTCGTGCCGATACCGTTGCCGGGTGCCCCTGGTCGCCGCTGCCGTCTGCCCCCACCCGCCGCTGATCGTCCCCGAGCTGGCCGGTGCCGCCGCGCCCGAGCTGGACGAGCTCCGCGCCGCCTGCGACGCCGCCGTCGCCGGGCTGCTCGCCGCCGAGCCCGAGGTGATCGTCCTGGTCGGCGGCGGGCCGGAGACCACCCGCTTCGACGCGGCCGACCACGGCTCGCTGCGCCGGTACGGCCTCGACCGGGCCGTGCGGCTGTGGAAGGTGAACTGCGCCGGCGGCGAGCGGCTGCCGCTGAGCCTGACCATCGGCGCGTGGCTGGTCGGCCGCTCCCGCACCGAGCTGCCCCGGCTGGCCCGCTCCGTCGCGTCCGACGCCTCCCCGGCGGAGTGCGCCGAGCTGGGGGCGGCGCTCGGCGCGGCGACGGAGCCGCGTACCGCCCTGCTGGTGACGGGGGACGGGTCGGCCTGCCGCGGCCCGAAGTCGCCCGGCTACGACGACCCGCGCGCCGAGGCGTACGACGACGGGGTCGCCCGCGCCCTGGCCGACGCGGACGCCGAGGCCCTGCTCGACCTGGACCCGGTCCTGTCGGCGGAGCTGAAGGCCGCCGGCCGGGCGCCCTGGCAGGTGCTGGCCGGCGCGGTCCGGGCGACGGGCGGCGACTGGCGCGGCGAGCTGCGCCACCACTCGGCGCCGTACGGCGTCGCCTACCTCGTGTCGTCCTGGAGGCCGGCGTGACCACCCGCCCACCGGCCGGGACGGTCGTGGCCGTGGTCGGGCCGACGGCGGCCGGCAAGTCGGCGCTGAGCATCGCCCTCGCGCACGCCCTCGACGGCGAGGTGGTCAACGCCGACTCGATGCAGCTCTACCGGGGCATGGACGTCGGCACCGCCAAGCTCACCCCGGCCGAGCGCGAGGGGGTGCCGCACCACCTGCTGGATATCTGGGACGTCACCGAGCCGGCGAGCGTCGCCGAGTACCAGCGGCTGGCCCGCGCCGCTGTCGACGACGTCCTGGCCCGGGGCCGGGTGCCGCTGCTGGTCGGCGGCTCCGGCCTCTACGTGCGGGCGGTGCTGGAGCGCTTCGAGTTCCCCGGCACCGACCCGGCGGTGCGCGAGCGGCTGGAACGGGAGCTGACCGAGGCCGGCCCAGCGCCCCTGTACGCCCGGCTGCGCGAGGCCGATCCGGCCGCCGCGGCGGGGATCCTGCCCGGCAACGGCCGGCGGATCGTGCGCGCCCTGGAGGTCATCGAGCTGACCGGGGCGCCGTTCACCGCCGCGCTGCCCGAACCGACCCCGTACTACCCCTCGGTGCAGCTCGGCGTGGATCTGGACACCGCGCTGCTGGACGAGCGGATCGCCCTGCGGGTGGACCGGATGTGGGCCGACGGGCTGGTCGCCGAGACCCGGGACCTGGTGGGGCGCGGCCTGCCCGAGGGACGTACGGCCAGCCGCGCGCTCGGCTACCAGCAGGTGCTGCGCTTCCTCGCCGGGGAGCTGACCGAGGCCGAGGCGCACGACGAGACCGTCCGGGCCACCCGGCGCTTCGTCCGGCGGCAGCGGTCCTGGTTCCGCCGCGACCCGCGGATCCACTGGCTGGACTCGTCGGCGCCGGAGCTGGTCCCGGCCGCCCTGCGCCTGCTGCCCGTCACTGCGCGATGATGGGGGCGTGCAGTTCACCAAGGGCCACGGCACCGGCAACGACTTCGTCATCCTCCCCGATCCGGACAACCGGCTCGACCTGACACCGGGGCTGGTCGCGGCCCTCTGCGACCGGCGGCGCGGCCTCGGCGGCGACGGCGTGCTGCGGGTGGTCCGGGCGGCCGCGCACCCGGAGGGCGCCGGACTGGCCGGCGAGGCCGAGTGGTTCATGGACTACTGGAACGCCGACGGGTCGTTCGCGGAGATGTGCGGCAACGGTGCCCGGGTCTTCGTCCGTTACCTGGTCGCCTCCGGGCTGGCCGAGCCGGCGGAAGGGGCGCTGCCGGTGGCCACCCGGGCCGGCGTCGTGCGCGCGCTGGTCACGGCCGACGCCATCGCCGTCGAGATGCGCCGCCCCCGGCTGTACGACACCGCGACCGCCACCCTCGGCGGGCTGACCCTGCCCGGCACGGCCGTGGACGTGGGCAACCCGCACCTGGTCTGCGCGCTGCCGGCCGGGCTGGAACTGACCGCGCTCGACCTCACCCGGGCCCCCGACGTCGACCCGGCGGTCTTCCCCGCCGGGGTGAACGTGGAGTTCACAGCCCCCGGCGAGCCCGTCGACGACACGGACGGCCACGTGCTCATGCGCGTGTACGAGCGCGGCTCCGCCGAGACCCTCTCCTGCGGTACGGGCGCCTGCGCGGTGGCCGCGGTGGCCCTGCGCGACGCCGGCCGGGACACCGGCGTGCTGGCGGTGGACGTCCCCGGCGGACGCCTCTCGGTCACGGTGACGGAGGACTCCTGCTGGCTGGCCGGCCCGGCCACCCTGGTAGCCACCGGCACCCTCGACCCCACCACCCTCACCACGTCCGCCTGACCCACCCCGCCCCCGCCCCGCCCTCGGCCGGGCCCCGGGCTCCCGACCCCGTCGATCATGAAGTTATTGCCGGGGATAGCGCTCTCCTAGGGCAATAACTTCATGATCGACGCGCTTGTGGCGGGTGGAACGGGCGGGGTGGGGCGGAGGCCGGGCGGGGCGTGGGGGTCAGGGGGTGGCGCTGGCTTCGGCGGCGATCTCGGGGAGGTCGGCGGGGCCCGGGTCGGCGGCGGGGGCCGGGGTCGGGTTCTGGGCGGCGGCGCGGACCGCCGCGGCGACCGCCGGGGAGACCCGGGAGTCGAAGACGCTGGGCACGATCACCGTCGGGTTGATCTTGTCCTCGCCGACCACGTCCGCGATGGCCCGGGCCGCCGCGATCGCCATCTCCTCGGTGAACTCCTCGGCGTGCGCGTCCAGCATGCCCCGGAAGACACCCGGGAAGGCGAGCACGTTGTTGATCTGGTTCGGCTGGTCGGAGCGGCCGGTGGCGACCACGGCCGCGTGCTTGCGCGCCTCCCGCGGGTCGACCTCCGGGTCCGGGTTCGCCAGCGCGAAGACGATCGAGTCCTTGGCCATCGTGGCGATGTCGTCGCCGGTGAGCAGGTTCGGCGCGCTCACCCCGATGAAGACGTCCGCGCCGCGTACCGCCCCGGCCAGGTCGCCGGAGTAGTTCTCCTTGTTGGTGTTCTCGGCCAGCCACTGCCAGGCCGGGTTGAGCCCGCTCTGGTCGCGGTGCAGGGCGCCCTGCCGGTCGTACGCGATGATGTCGCCGACGCCCTGGCGCAGCAGCAGCTTCATGATCGCGGTGCCGGCCGCGCCCGCGCCGGAGACCACGACCCGGACGTCCGCGAGCTGCTTGCCCACGACGCGCAGCGCGTTGGTCAGCGCGGCCAGCACGCAGATCGCCGTGCCGTGCTGGTCGTCGTGGAAGACCGGAATGTCCAGCGCCTCGCGCAGCCGCGCCTCGATCTCGAAGCAGCGCGGCGCGGCGATGTCCTCCAGGTTGATCCCGCCGTACGCCGGGGCGATCGCCTTGACGATCTGCACGATCTCGTCGGTGTCCTGGGTGTCGAGCACCACCGGCCAGGCATCCACCCCGCCGAAACGCTTGAACAGCGCGGCCTTGCCCTCCATCACGGGCAGCGACGCCGCCGGCCCGAGGTTGCCCAGGCCCAGCACGGCGGAGCCGTCGCTGACCACGGCCACGGTGTTGCGCTTGATGGTCAGCCGGCGGGCGTCGGCCGGGTTCTCCGCGATCGCCATGCAGACCCGCGCCACCCCCGGGGTGTACGCCCGGGACAGCTCGTCACGGTTGCGCAGCGCCACCTTCGAGCTGACCTCGATCTTGCCGCCGAGGTGCAGGAGGAAGGTCCGGTCGGAGACCTTGCGCACGTCCACGCCGTCCAGCGCCGTCAACGCGTCGACCACCTGGTCGGCGTGGCTGGCGTCGGCGGTGTCGCAGGTCAGGTCGACGAGCACGTGGGTCGGGTCGGAGTCCACCACGTCGAGCGCGGTGACGATCGCCCCGGCCTCACCCACGGAGGTGGTCAGCCGGCCGATCGAGGACGCGTCCGCCGGTACGGCGATCCGAATCGTGATCGAGAATCCGGCACTTGGAAGTCGGGTGATGGCCACGGGGTCCCTCCGTCGACGCTGAACGGCTGCCCCGCATTTCTACTCGCCCCGGCGGGTCCCTCCGGCATCCGCCCCCACTTTTGTGGCCCGTTCGAGCGGGCATATAGCGGGTGCGTTCCGCGTTGGCACATGTCAGGATTGCTCGGTACGTGACAGAACGGACAGGAGACCGGCTTGCACAACCAGGAGACCCTTCTTCCCTACGAGGACGACGAGCTCGACGCCACCACCGGTGAGTTCGAGCTGTCGGAGCGGCAGGCGCTGCGGCGGGTCCCCGGCCTCTCCACCGAGCTCGCGGACATCACCGAGGTCGAATACCGCCAGCTGCGCCTGGAGCGCGTGGTCCTCGTCGGCGTCTGGACCGAGGGCTCGCAGAGCGACGCCGAAAATTCCCTCACCGAGCTGGCCGCGCTGGCGGAGACCGCCGGCTCGCAGGTGCTCGAGGGGCTGATCCAGCGGCGCAACCGCCCCGACCCCGCCACCTACGTCGGCCGGGGCAAGGTCGACGACCTCGGTTCGGTGGTGCTCTCCACCGGCGCCGACACGGTGATCTGCGACGGTGAGCTGTCGCCGTCGCAGCTGCGCAACCTGGAGCAGCGCACCAAGGTCAAGGTGGTCGACCGCACCGCGCTGATCCTCGACATCTTCGCCCAGCACGCCAAGAGCAAGGAGGGCAAGGCGCAGGTCGAGCTGGCCCAGCTCGAATACCTGCTGCCGCGTTTGCGCGGTTGGGGTGAGACCCTCTCGCGGCAGACCGGTGGTAGCGGTCGCGGCGGCGGCGCCGGCGGCGGCGTGGGTCTGCGCGGTCCCGGTGAGACGAAGCTGGAGACCGACCGGCGCCGGATCCGCCACCGCATCGCCCGGCTGCGCCGGGAGATCAAGGGCATGCGGACCGTACGCCAGACCAAGCGCGCCCGGCGCTCCCGCAACGCCGTGCCGGCCGTGGCCATCGCCGGCTACACCAACGCCGGCAAGTCGAGCCTGCTCAACCGGCTCACCGGGGCGGGCGTGCTGGTGGAGGACGCGCTCTTCGCCACCCTCGACCCGACCACCCGCAAGGCCACCACGGCCGACGGGCGGCTCTACACCCTTTCCGACACGGTCGGGTTCGTCCGGCACCTGCCCCACCAGATCGTCGAGGCGTTCCGCTCGACCCTGGAGGAGGTCGCCGAGGCCGACCTGGTGGTGCACGTCGTCGACGGCACCCACCCGGACCCGGAGGAGCAGGTCCGGGCGGTCCACGAGGTGCTCGCCGAGGTGGGCGCCGACCGGCTGCCCGAGCTGCTGGTGGTCAACAAGACCGACGCGGCCGACGAGGAGACGCTGCTGCGGCTCAAGCGGCTCTGGCCGGAGGCGGTCTTCGTCTCCGCGCACTCGGGTCGCGGGATCGACGGGCTGCGCGAGGCCGTCGAGGCGCGGCTGCCCCGCCCGGCCGTGGAGGTCCGCGCGGTGCTGCCGTACGACCGGGGCGACCTGGTGGCCCGCGTGCACCGTCAGGGCGAGGTGCTGAGCACCTCCCACCTGCCGGAGGGCACCCTGGTGCACGTGCGGGTCGGTGAGGCGCTCGCCGCCGAGCTGGCGCCGTTCCGGGCGGACGAGGACCAGGCGGTCGCGGGCGCCCGGTGACGCCCTCCCGGCGTCACACGTCGGAAACGCCCGGCATGCGACACTGATTCAATGCGCCGCGCTGTTTCTTCGGTCACGGTCGCCCTCGGCTTGCTGGGGGCGACCGTGGCGTGTACCGGAGTCGCCCTGGCGGCGGCGCCCGCCTCGGCCGCGTCCCCGCTCGCGGCAGCTCCCGGCAAGAAGCGGTGCACGGTCACCGACGAGCGGCTGCGGGAGCTGTCGGGCCTGGTGGCCACCAAGAGCGGCTACATCGTGATCAACGACGGCACCGACGTGGAGAGCCGCAAGCGGGTCTTCTTCCTCGACACCAAGTGCGGGATCGCGAAGGAGCCGGTCCGCTACTCGGGTCAGGGGCCGTTCGACACCGAGGATCTGGCGCTCTCCCCGGACGGCAGGACGATCTGGATCGCCGACACCGGTGACAACGTCACCAGCCGGGAGCGTCGCGAGCGGGTGGCGCTGTGGAGCATGCCGGTCAACGGGTCGAAGCGGCCGGTGCTGCACCGCCTCTCCTACCCGGAGGGCAAGCCGCACGACGCCGAGGCGCTGCTGATCGGCGACGACGGCAACCCGTTGATCATCACCAAGGTGATGTCCGGCAAGGCCCAGATCTTCACCCCCGCCGAGAAGATGAAGAGCGGGGACACTCCGGCCGTACCGATGAAGAAGGTCGGCGAGATCAGCCTGCCGGAGACGGACACGGACAACCGGCTCGGCGCCCCGGGTCGCGTCGCGATCACCGGTGCGGCCCGGTCCCCCGACGGCTCCCGGGTGGTGGTGCGCACCTACGCCGACGCCTTCGAGTACGACGTGACCGACGGCAACGTCGTGGCGGCCCTGACCGGCGGCAAGCCCCGGGTGACGGCGCTCGCTGACCCGTTCGGTGAGGCGATCACCTACAGCCCCGACGGCAAAACCTTCCTGACCGTCTCCGACGGCGGCCAGCTCGACGAGGACGCGCCGATCGACATCCTCGGCTACACGCCCTCCTCGGAGGGCGCGAAGCCGGTGGCCGGCGGTGGCGGCGCGCCGAAGAAGGCCGGCCAGTCCTGGGTCGACGGCCTGAGCCTGAGCGACATCACGTACCTGATCGCGGCCGTGGGGGTGATCGGCGCGCTGATGGTGGCGGCGGGTGTCTTCGGCATCCTCCGGTCCCGGCGAAAGCCGGCGCCGCCGCGCGACGACGACGGTGCCGACCGCGACGACGTCCTCGCCGACGACCGGCGTGGGCCGGCGGACGACGGCTTCCTTCCGCCGGGCGACCGGGGCCGGGGCGGCGTCTACGGCGGTGCGCCGGCGGCCGGGGTCTACGGCGGCCCGGCCGGTGGGCGCGGCGGTCCCGCGCCGGCCGGCGCGGGACCCGGTGGCGCCCGCCCGGCTGGCGGTGGCGTCTACGGTGGCGCCCGTCCGGCTGCTGGTGCCGGGGTCTACGGTGGCGGTCGCCCGCCCGTGGACGGGCCGCCCGGCCTGGGTGGGCCGCCGCCGGGTGGTGGCGGACGCCAGGGCGGCGGGCGTCAAGGCGGTGGTCGCCAGGGTGGCCGTCAGGGTGGCGACGGTGGTCGCCAGGGCGGTGGCGGTGGTCGCCAAGGCGGCGGTCGTCCCGGTGGCGGTGTCTACGGTGGCGGCGGGCAGCCGGGCGGCGGCGTCTACGGCGGTGGCCGGGCGGAGCCGCCGCGTCGGGGCGACGAATCGGACCCCCGTGGCCAGCGGCCGGTCCGCCGGCGCGACGACGGCCCCGACGACGGTCGCGGTTACGGTCACGTGCCCGGTGGTGGCCGGGGCTACCGGGGCGACCGCTACTGAGGCGTCGGGCCTGCCGGAGCGACCGCTACTGAGGCGCCGGGCCTGCCGGAGACGGCAACGGACGCTCAGGGCCCGCAGCTGAGCGGCACGGCGCCGGGTGACCGCCGACGCGGCCAACCGGCGCGGTGGCGGATCAGATGCGGCGCAGCACCGCGACGACCCGGCCCATGATCGTGGCGTCGTCGCCGGGGATCGGGTCGAAGGCCGGGTTCTGCGGCATGAGCCAGACGTGCCCGTCGCGGCGGCGGTAGGTCTTCACGGTCGCCTCGCCGTCGAGCATGGCGGCGACGATGTCGCCGGCCTCGGCGGTCGGCTGCTGCCGGACCACGACCCAGTCACCGTCGCAGATCGCCGCGTCCAGCATCGAGTCGCCCTTGACCTGGAGCATGAAGACCTCGCCCTCACCCACCAGCTCGCGGGGGAGGGGGAAGATGTCCTCCACGGCCTGCTCCGCCAGGATCGGGCCACCGGCCGCGATCCGACCCAGCATCGGCACGTAGGCCGGGGCGGGACGCTGTGAGCGGGCCAGTTCGTCGTCGACCTCGGCGGGCGCCCGGACGTCCACGGCGCGCGGCCGGTTGGGGTCGCGGCGCAGGAAGCCCTTCTTCTCCAGCTCCTTGAGCTGGTAGGCGACGCTGGACGGCGAGACCAGACCGACGGCCTCGCCGATCTCGCGCACGCTCGGCGGGTAGCCGTGCCGCTCGACCCAGGTGCGGATGAACTCCAGGATCCGGCGCTGCCGGGCGGTGAGGTCCACCGTCGCGGGGTCGGGGAAGGCGCTGACCACCGGGGTGACCGGACGCACGGCGGGCTGCCCGGTCCGGCTGCGCGCGGCGCCCCGGCGTCGGGTGGCCGGCGGTCCCGCCTCGGTGATCTGCTGCGGGCTCTTCGGCCGGCTGGCCCGATCCTCGGTCACGTCCGTCCTCCCTGGTCGGCGCTGGGTGCCTTGGCGGCTCGTGGTGCGTGCGGTGATGCTGATGCCTGCGGTGGTGCTGGTGCGTGCGGTGGTGCGAGGTGACCGGTGGACGGAGGATTCCGCGCCCGGTTGTTTAAGACCGTATAGGTGAGATCGGTCATTTTCAAACATCTGTACGACCTTGCTCGGCGTGTCGGGGTGAAAAACCGCTCCGGTCGTACTCGTGTTCTGATAAATGGTACGCCGGGTCGAACGGGTGTTCGACTTTCGTCCGATCGTCGGCCGTTTCGCACCGGCCGGACCGGTAACCCGCGGGGGCGTCGGACGGTTGGTCCTGCGGCGGGCGGCGGTGCCGGTCGATCCCGGAGTCGGGTGACGCGCCGGACACGCCGGCCAACTTGACCTCCGATCCGCAGCGGCCTACGGTCAACCCCTAGATGTAGTAGTCACACGGGCGTAAGTCGCCTACAGGTTGGGTTCGGCTACCCACCGCACTCCGGCACCGTCGACACGGCGAAGACCATCGACAGATGGCTCCGTCGCGCTGACGCGTGCCCGGCGAGCGGTCGGCGGACCCGCGATCGATGAAGGAGGTCGGGTGCGATGCGGTGTCCGTACTGCCGGCACGCCGACTCCCGGGTGGTCGACTCGCGGGAGGCCGACGACGGCCAGTTGATCCGCCGGCGGCGATCCTGCCCGGAGTGCGGCAAGCGGTTCACCACCGTCGAGGAGGCGGTCCTCGCGGTCGTCAAGCGCAGCGGGGTGACCGAGCCGTTCAGCCGTACGAAGATCGTCGGCGGGGTGCGCAAGGCGTGCCAGGGCCGGCCCGTGGACGACGACTCGCTCGCGCTGCTCGCGCAGAAGGTCGAGGAGACCGTCCGGGCCAAGGGGGCCGCCGAGATCCCCAGCCACGAGGTGGGGCTGGCCATCCTGGGCCCGCTACGGGACCTGGACGAGGTCGCCTACATGCGGTTCGCCAGCGTCTACCGGTCGTTCGACTCGCTCGCCGACTTCGAGCGCGAGATCGAGACGCTGCGAGCCGCCGCGCGCGCCCGGGAGGGTGCCGGGGCCGACGCGGCCGAGGCCGCCGGCCGTACCAGTTGAATTCTTCGCAGTTTGTTGACAGTCGGATCGGGCGGCGGTGGCCGTGCGGACGAGGGGGCGGATGAGATGTCGGGGGACGGTGTGACAACCAGCAGGGCACGCAACAAGGCCGGCGCGGGGCTCAAGATCGAGCGGGTCTGGACGACCGAGGGGGTGCACCCCTACGACGAGGTCGCCTGGGAGCGCCGCGACATCGTCATGACCAACTGGCGGGACGGCTCGGTCAACTTCGAGCAGCGCGGCGTCGAGTTCCCGGAGTCGTGGAGCGTCAACGCGGCGAACATCGTGACCACCAAGTACTTCCGGGGCGCCGTGGGCACCCCGGAGCGGGAGTGGTCGCTGCGGCAGCTGATCGACCGGGTGGTCACCACCTACCGCACGGCGGGTGAGGAGTACGGCTACTTCGCCGGCCCGGCCGACGCCGAGATCTTCGCTCACGAGCTGACCTGGATGCTGCTGCACCAGGTGTTCAGCTTCAACTCGCCCGTCTGGTTCAACGTCGGCACGCCCTCGCCGCAGCAGGTCAGCGCCTGCTTCATCCTGGCCGTCGACGACTCGATGGACTCCATCCTGGACTGGTACAAGGAGGAGGGGCTGATCTTCAAGGGCGGCTCCGGCTCCGGCGTGAACCTGTCCCGGATCCGCTCCTCCCGCGAGCTGCTCTCCTCCGGCGGCAACGCCTCCGGCCCGGTCAGCTTCATGCGCGGCGCGGACGCCTCCGCCGGCACCATCAAGTCCGGCGGCGCCACCCGGCGCGCGGCGAAGATGGTCATCCTCGACGTGGACCACCCGGACATCCAGGAGTTCGTGGTCACCAAGGCGCGCGAGGAGGACAAGATCCGCGCGCTGCGCGACGCCGGGTTCGACATGGACCTCGGCGGCGCCGACATCGTCAGCGTGCAGTACCAGAACGCCAACAACTCCGTCCGGGTCTCCGACGAGTTCATGACCGCCGTGGAGAACGGCGGCGGCTTCGACCTGCGCGGCCGGCTCGACGGTGCGGTCATCGAGACCATCGACGCCAAGAACCTGTTCCGCACCATCTCCCACGCCGCCTGGGAGTGCGCCGACCCCGGCCTCCAGTACGACGACACCATCAACGACTGGCACACCTGCCCGGAGACCGGGCGGATCACCGCGTCGAACCCGTGCTCGGAGTACCTGCACCTGGACAACTCCTCGTGCAACCTGGCCTCGCTCAACCTGATGAAGTTCCTCCGCGCCGACGGCGGCTTCGAGGTGGAGAAGTTCGTCCGGTCCGTCGAGTTCGTCATCACCGCGATGGACATCTCGATCTGCTTCGCCGACTTCCCGACCGAGAAGATCGGCGAGACCACCCGCGCCTACCGGCAGCTCGGCATCGGCTACGCCAACCTGGGCGCCCTGCTGATGGCCTCCGGCCTGCCCTACGACTCGGAGCAGGGCCGCTCGGTCGCCGCGGCGATCACCTCGCTGATGACCGGCACCGCGTACCGCCGCTCGGCCGAGCTGGCCGGCGTCGTCGGCGCGTACGACGGCTACGCCCGCAACGCCGAGCCGCACAAGCGGGTCATGCGCAAGCACGCCGCCGCCAACGACGAGATCAAGCCCTCGGGCACCGTGGCCACCGCGATCGTCCGCGAGGCGACGAAGCAGTGGACCCAGGGCAACAAGATCGGTGACAAGTTCGGCTGGCGCAACTCCCAGGCCAGCGTGCTCGCCCCGACCGGCACCATCGGCCTGATGATGGACTGCGACACCACCGGCGTGGAGCCGGACCTGGCGCTGGTCAAGTTCAAGAAGCTGGTCGGCGGCGGCTCGATGCAGATCGTCAACCAGACCGTGCCGCGCGCCCTGCGTAGCCTCGGCTACCCCGAGGAGCAGGTCGAGGCGATCGTGGAGCACATCGCCGACCACGGCCACGTGGTCGACGCCCCCGGCCTCAAGCCGGAGCACTACCCGGTCTTCGACTGCGCGATGGGCGAGCGTTCCATCGCCCCGATGGGCCACGTGCGGATGATGGCGGCCGTGCAGCCGTTCATCTCCGGCGCCATCTCCAAGACGGTCAACATGCCGGAGCAGGCCACCGTCGAGGACGTCGAGAAGATCTACTTCGAGGGCTGGAAGCTGGGCCTCAAGGCGCTGGCGATCTACCGCGACAACTGCAAGGTCGGCCAGCCCCTGTCGGTCGCCAAGCCGAACAAGGCCGCCGCGACCATCCAGGCCCCGGCCGCCGAGGTGGAGAAGGTCGTCGAGAAGGTCGTCGAGTACCGCCCGGTGCGCAAGCGACTGCCGAAGAAGCGTCCGTCCCAGACGGTCAGCTTCTCCGTCGGCGGCGCCGAGGGCTACCTCACCGCCTCGTCCTACCCGGACGACGGCCTCGGCGAGGTCTTCCTCAAGATGTCGAAGCAGGGCTCGACCCTGGCCGGCGTGATGGACGCCTTCTCGGTGGCCATCTCCATCGGTCTCCAGTACGGCGTCCCGCTGGAGACGTACGTCAGCAAGTTCACCAACATGCGCTTCGAGCCGGCCGGCATGACCGACGACCCGGACGTGCGGATGGCCGCCTCGGTGATGGACTACATCTTCCGTCGCCTGGCGCTGGACTTCCTGCCGTACGAGCGCCGTGCGGAACTGGGCATCTTCACCGCCAGCGAGCGGGCCGCCCAGCTCCGGGCCGAGGCGGAGGCGGAGGCGAGCGGTGCGGACCTCACCGCGATGGCCGCCTCCGCCCCGGTCGAGGCGCCGACCGAGCCGAAGACCGGCCCGGTCGCCCAGCCGGCGCAGGAGACCGCCGACGTCGCCGCCGCCAAGCCGGCGCCGTCCGTGGGCTCCAGCACCGAACTGCTGGAGGCCGTGATCGGCAAGGCCGCCGACGCGCCGCTCTGCTTCACCTGCGGTACGAAGATGCGCCCGGCCGGCAGCTGCTACGTCTGCGAGGGCTGCGGCTCCACCAGCGGCTGCAGCTAACACGAGCAACGAGCCCCGGGCGTTGGCGCGCCCGGGGCTCGTGAGCCGGGACGGAGCCCGACCTGATTGCTGCAGGACGGATCCTCGCTCGTCCCGGCTCGATCACGCAAGTTGATCGAGTACGGAGAGGAGGTGTTTCGCGTCATGGCGAAGAAGGCGTCTGGCACGTATCGCAGTGCCGTTACCGGTCGTTTTGTGACCACACAGTATGGCAAGTCGCATCCGACGACCACGGTCAAGGAGAGCGGCAAGAAGAAGTAGGCGTTGGCGGCGGCCGGGGCCTCGCTGCGACCGCCGCCAACATGGCCATACGCCAGACAAGCCCAGTGCGAGCCAACCCCTGTTGTGTCGAGTCTCGACAGGCGGGTTGGTAGGTCCGCTCCCCATGCCCACGGATCATTGTTGCGGATCCTGATGGTGCCGGTAGCGCGGATGGGCTAATCCTTCAAGTCAAGTAGGAGCCGGGATGGCAACCAGTGGTGCCAGCGAGTTCAGGCGGCAGATGCGTGCCGTGCAGAGGCAAATGGACCAGCAGGTCAAGCGAGCCCAAGCGCAGCTTGACCGAGAGGTCGACGCATACAACCGAAAGGTAGAAGCCCATAATCGGAAGGTGGTCAACCAATACAATCGGCAGGCGCAGTCCCACAACAAGAAAGTAGTTGACGGCATTAGCCGGAAACTTGCGGCTGCCGGTCGAACGGATATTCGATATACCCCCGCCGAGCAAGAGTTGGTTGAGCGCGTTCACGGTGCCATCGCCCCAGGCGCTCGTGATTACGACATCTTCCTCAGCTATGCACGGATCGACGGCAGCAGGGTCGCCAGCGAGATCTGCGGCCGACTCGAAGATCTTGGCCTCAGCGTTTGGTTCGATGAGCTGGCCATCCGTCCTGGCAAGAGTCTGGCGCTGCAAATGGACCAAGGCCTCCGCAGGGCCCGGGCCGGCGTGGTCGTACTTACTCCGGCATACCTAACTGGACGATTCTGGACCGAGCGCGAGCTCGGGGTATTGCTGCACAAAGAGACACTGATACCGGTGCTGAGCGGGGTGACGTTTGAGGACGTTAAGGAATACAGTGGGATTCTTCCGGATCTCGCTGGCTTCACGACCGCGGCAGATAGTGTAAGCGACATTGCTGATAAAATCGCTGGGGCGTTGCTCGTGGACCAGTAGACCATTGCAAGTGTGGCGAGAGCTTGCTGCTCCTCGCTTCTGATTCCCACCCGCCAGCCGGGCAACGTCGCCTACGGCTGGCCTCGAATCTGACCAAGGCTAACCAGGCCCCGCCCGGTACGACCACCGGGCGGGGCCACGCCATCTCTCCCGCCCGTGATCGAGATGTCTTGTCAGCGGTCCTCGTCGCCGTCTGTGGGACGGGGTGGGCGATTGTGTCGGGCCCACTCGTCGACCTCGTCCGCGTCCCAGACCGTCGTCCCGATCAGGCGTGCGAGGGGCTCCGGGAATCCGGGCCTACGGGTGATCTGTAGGACACGCTGACGCGAAACGCCGAATAGGGCAGCCAGCTCGCCAGGCCCGTACAAGCGCGGTCGCTTCACGACCTGAAAGTAAGTGCGTCATAGTCTTGACGATTGCCACTTACAGATTGACAACCTGGTAGGGGGTGATGTGTGGTGTAGCGGGGCCTGCCGGGTGAGGCGGGAACTCGTTGCCGGGAGGTCACAGATGCCCAAGCGCGTCTCGTACGACGGCTACTTGCTGGCCGTGGCGCTCACCCTGGCCCGTCGGCACCGCCCGGTCTGGTCCTGGCGGCTCTGGCGTCGAGTCTGCCGGTGCGGTTCGGAGCTGCCCTGCCGGGCTCAGCACCGCACCCCGATTCGTCGAGGCCACTGGCCGGGGGAGGAACAGTCATGACCACCCACGGCCCCGTCCTACCCCTCTGGACCTGCGGCGGCTGCGACGCCCCTTGGCCGTGCGGGACGCGACGCAGGGAACTGTACGCCAAGTTTGAGGACGCCCCGGTGTCGTTGTCCCTCTACATTGGGTCCTACCTGGTCTGGGCCGCCGAGGACCTGACCTGGGTGCCCGCCGGACTACGGCACCGTCGCTTCCTGGGGTGGGTGCGGTGAGCGTCATTCGGCGCGGCGACGAGCGCTTCCACTACAGCGACGGCTCCCACAAGTGGATCCCACCAGACCCGGACTACGACCAGGAAGCCTGGGACGCGATGGTGCGCCAGCACCAGCTCCAGCACCTGGAGGAAATCTCACAGCGCAGGAAGCCGCGTCAGGGGAAGACGCCGTGAGGGGTCGACCGCGATCATCAGGAGATGACGATCGCCGAGAGCTACGTCGAGTTCGCCACCCGGGAGGCGCGCGGCGTGTCGCCGGCGTACGAGCGCCTGTCCCTCGCCGTCTCCCGCGACGACGAACTGCTGGCCCTGCTCGCCGCGCTCCCGCCGGCCAGGCGGCAGCCGAACCTGCTGTTCGGCGTCGTGCGACTGCTCGGCGGGCCGGTCGACGACCCGGCGGCCTTCCGCGACTTCGCGCTGGCGAACTGGCCGGCTATCGGGGCGGAACTGCGCACCCGCGCGACCCAGACGAACGAGCCCGGGCGGTGTGCCGTACTGCTGCCCGTGCTCGCCGCGTTGCCGCAGCCGCTGGCGTTGCTGGAGGTCGGCGCGTCCGCCGGGCTCTGCCTCTACCCCGACCGGTACGCCTACCGCTACAACGACCACGCGCTCGGCACGGGCGACACGGCCTTCGGATGCGCGGCCACCGGCGTGGCCCCGCCGGACCGGCTGCCGGAGGTGGTGTGGCGGGCCGGCCTGGACCTCAATCCGCTGCGGGTGACCGAGGCCGCGGACGTCGCCTGGCTCGACGCCCTCGTCTGGCCGGAGCACACACATCGCCGCGCCCGGCTGCGGACCGCCGCGGCCGTCGCCGCGGCCGATCCGCCGCTGCTCGTGCGCGGCGACCTGGTGGACGACCTGCCCGCGTTGGCCGCGCGGGCGCCGGCGGGCGCGACGCTGGTGGTGTTCCACACCTCCGTGCTCTACCAGGTGCCGGCGCCGCGCCGGGCGGCGTTCGTCGACGCGGTACGCCGCCTGCCCGGCCACTGGATCTCCAACGAGTCCCCGGAGGTGCTGCCCCACGACGCGTTGCCGGAGCCGCCGGACGGGGCGCTGTACAACGTGCTCGCGCTGGACGGCCGCCCACTCGCCTGGACGCGTTCGCACGGGCATGCGATGACCTGGTTCGGGTGAGCCGGCAGGGTGCCGTGCCGTCGCCCGGCACGGCACCCTGCCGTCCGTCAGTGCTGCTTCTGCTGGCAGGGCACGCAGAAGCGGGCGTGCGGCAGCACCTCCAGGCGCTCCCGGGGGATCGCGGCGGAGCAGCGCTCGCAGATGCCGTAGCGGCCCTCGGCGAGGCGGCGCAGCGCCCCGCTGACCTGCTCGATGCTCCGCCGGGTGGCGGCGATCAGCGCGCTCTGGGTGTGCGCCTCGCCCGGGTCGCCGGTGTCGGCGGTGAGCTGCGTCAGCCGGACGGTCTGCGCCTCGAAGTCGTTGGTCAGCGTCGTACGCAGGTCGTCGAGCCACTTCTGCTCGCTGGACTGGGTGGGTGTGGTCATGGCGTAGCTCCTCGGGAAAAAGAAAAAGGGCCGAAGCTGGATAGCTTCGCCCTGGTGGCCGTTCGCAAGAGTTGCAATCGGTTCACGGAGGGCCACGTCCGGCGGGGCTCGGCAGTCGGGAGGCGACCGAGCCGGCGCACGACGGTGCGACCGCGGATCGCACCACCCGGGTCGCCACGTTCACCCGCAGGGCACACCGGCAGGCAGCAGCGGGCGCCGCCGTCACCACGACGGCGGTGCTGATCTGCTGACCGGTCGAACACATGCAGCCACCATAGGCCGGGCGGGGCGGAAAGCCAACGTGCTTCCGTGCGCACGGGGGACGGCCCGGTGCCCGGGGCCCTCCCGGCGCAGCGTGCGGCCCGATCGGCCGGCGTCGGGTTCCGCCCGGAGCCAGGGCTGGCATCGACCGGTCAGGCCGCCGGCATGTCCCGCATCCGCCGCAGCGGGGAGAGGACGACGAAGAGCGCGGCGCTCCACGTACCGAGGACGCAGATCCACAGCGCCGGCCGCAGCCCGAGCTGGCTGGCGAGCGCGCCGCCGGTGAGCGCGCCGAGCGGGATCACGCCGAAACAGACCCAGAGGAACGCCGCGTTCACCCGGCCCAGCAGGGCCGGCGGCGTGATCCGCTGCCGGTACGTCAGGGTGGCCACGTTGTAGAGCACCGCGTTGGCGGAGAACGCGGCCAGGCCGATGCCGTAGAGCAGCATCCCCCAGCCGGGCCGAGCCAGGGGCATGAGCAGGTAGAGCGGGCCGGGGGCGGCCATCGCCACCCAGATCACCCGGGCCGAGCCGAGCCACGCGGTCAACCGGCCGGCGAACGCGCCGACCACCAGGCCGCCCACCGCGCTGACCGAGAAGACCAGCCCGACCAGCGCCGGCGTGGCGTGCAGCTCCTCGAGCAGGAAGACCACCTCGATGGAGCCGGACGCCATGACGAAGAAGTTCGAGGCGGTGGTGCAGGCGAGGATGCTGCGCAGGATCGGCTGGCGGCGGATGAAGCCCAGCCCCTCGGTCATCTCCACCCGCAGCGGCACCCGGTCGCGCCGGGGCGCGGGCTCGCCCGGGGCCTCCCGGATCAGCAGCAGGGTCAACCCGCTCACGGCGAAGGCGAGGCCGGTGACGACGAAGGTCCTCGCGGCGCCGACGAGCCCGACGAGCACGCCGCCGATCGTCGGACCGACGAGCTCGGCGGAGTCCTGGCTGACGGTGAGCTTCGCGTTGGCGTCCACGAGCCGGTCCGGCGGCACCAGCCTCGGCAGCATGCTCTTGTGGGCCACGGTGAACAGGACGGTGAGCACGCCGGAGAGCCCGACCACCGCGTACAGGAAAGCGAGGGTGAGCAGGTCGGCCAGGGCGACCGCCGGCACCGAGAGCAGCAACGCCGCGCGGCCCAGGTCGCAGGCGACCATCAGCCGCCGCTGGTCGACCCGGTCGGCGAGGATCCCGGCGGGCAGGGAGAAGATCAGGTACGGCAGCCAGGCGAGCGCGGTCAGCAGCGCGACCTGGAAGACGCTGGCGTCGAGTGTGCCGACGGCGAGCAGCGGCACCGCCACGCTGGAGACCCGGGTGCCCAGTTCGCTGACCGTTTGCCCGGCCAGGAGCAGCCCGAAGTTGCGGGTGCGCAGCAGCGAGGGCCGGTTCGGGGCGGCACCTGCGACGGGCCTGACGGCCTGCTGCGTCACGTCGGATTCCCGGCGCGGGCCGGTGACCGCCGTGGGGAGGCCGCCGACCCCGCGGGATCCGACGCGGCGTGCGGGCGCCCGGCCCGTCCGTGGTCCATCCGGTCAGCCTGCCGGCCCCGCCCGGATCGACGCCACTGGTTATCCGATCTCACGCCGGCCGGCGCGCCGCGCTGCGTGCCCGGGGTCGCGTCGGCCGTCCGCAGCGCCGCGACCTGCGGGATCCGGTGGTGGCCCGGCACCTCGCCCCGGGCAGGGGCCGACGAGCGGGTCTCTAGACTGCGCCGGTGACCGGAGAACGACGACCGCTGGCGGACCGGCCGCTGACCGAGCCGCACCCGTCCCGGCTGCCGGCGGAGCACCCGGACCGGGAGCGGATCCTGGGCGCACACGCCGCCGCCCTGGCCGCCGGCGAGGCCGGCTACCTCGACCCGGCTTCCGGTCTCTTCGTGCTCAGCGCGGGTTTCCTGGCCCGGCGCGGCACCTGTTGCGGGCGCGGCTGCCGGCACTGCCCGTACGTCGACGACTGACAGCTGTAGGGGCCTTCCACCGGGTAGGGGGTTACCTACGGCTATCAGGGGTGAGTCTTTGTCCAGCCTTGAGGCTTTGATGACAGCAGTTTGTAGTCGGGTATTTACTCGGCGGGTAAAGGATCTCTAAAGTTCGCTCGCTATTGTGCGGGTGATTCGGGGGACCTCGTGGTCGTGTCGTGGAAGCGTCGTGCCTTCATCTGGCTGACTTCCGTCAGTGTCGGCGTCTCGGGCAGCGGGCTCGTGGTGGCTCCGCCAGCCGTCGCCGCACCCGCTCCGGCGCCCCAGCGGGAGTGTGGCAGCGCCGAGGCGCCGGACGAGGCGGCGGCAGCCAGGCTGGCGGCGGCCTGCGGCCGGCCGGTCGAGGCGCTCAGCGAGCGCACGGAGTACGCGCACGTCACCGTCGCCCCGGACGGCGTCCGCAAGCTGGTCGCGGCGGTCGCACCCCAGCGGGTACGCCGTGCGGACGGCTCCTGGGCGGCCATCGACCCCGGCCTGCGTCAGCGGGGCGACAGGTTGGTTCCGGGCGCGACCCTGGCCGACGTGTCGTTCTCCACAGGCGGCGCGGGTCCGCTCGTGACGTGGCGGGAGGCCGGGGCGACCTTCACCCTCGGCTGGCCGCTGGGGCCGTTGCCGAAGCCTCAGGTGAACGGGCCCACCGCCACGTACCCGTCCGTGCTGAAGGACGTCAACCTGCACGTCACGGCGACCGCCGAGGGTTACACGCACGTGGTGGAGGTGCTCACCCCTGAGGCCGCCGCACAGCCGGCGATCAAGGCGTTGCGCTACCGCACCGGCGGCGACATGAGGATCGCCCAGGCCGCCGATGGTGCCATGCGGTTGGTGACCGCGGCAGGGGTCACCGTCGCCACCTCGGCGCCGGCGCGGATGTGGGACTCCTCCGACGACCCGGCCCGGGCTGGCGAGGTGCTGCCTGCCCAGGCGGCAGCACTGCTGGAGACCCCGCCGGGCGAACGGGCCACCGCCACCGAGCCGGCGGTGACCTCGCGAAGCGCGAAGGTGAGCGTCGCCGCGTCGGGCGCCCAGTTCACCGTCACTCCCGACGCCGACCTGATGGCCGATCCTGGGCTCACCTACCCGATCTACATCGATCCGGAGTTCGAGAAGCTGCGGACGAAGTGGGCGTACTCCACCAGCAACGGCGAGAACAACGACACCACCGTGGCCCGGGTCGGGCGCCAGCCGTACCCGGAGGGCGGCAACGGGGAGCGCTACCGCTCCTACTACGACTTCAACGTGTCGGGTCTCAAGGGCAAGCAGATCCTGGGCGGGACGATCCGGGTAACGCTCGACCACTCGTACTCCTGCGACCCGACCTGGGTCTACGCCTACCGGACGAACGCCATCACGGTGGCGAGCGGCGGCCGGATGGCCTGGACGACCCGGCCGCTGCCCGCCACCTACCTCGACTCGTGGGAGGGCAACGCGAACGAGGCCGGTGGCTGCGGTGCGATCCAGCCCGACGACGACGCGGAGTTCTCCAGCACCACCGTGGTGTCGGACCTCCAGCACGCCGCCACCAACGCATGGTCCGTTTACACCGTGGGCCTGTGTGCGTGCAATCCGTCCGGGGTGGGAGAGGACTTCGAGAGCCGGTGGAAGAAGTTCTACACCAACAAGGCGTGGCTCGAGGTCACCTACAACTCCAAGCCGGCCGTGCCGACCGGCCTCACCACGTCCGGCCAGGCGTGCGGTGCGACGATCGGCACCGCCTCGCCGGTGCTGAAGGCGTTCTACGGCGACGCGGACGGCGCCACGGACAGCCTGGTGGGCTACTTCCAGTACCGGCTGAAGGGCACCACGACGGTCACGGCGAAGACGGGCCAGACCAAGCCGGGCAACAACTACGGCGAGTCCGGCGTCATCAGCCTCGGGGCCGGCTCGGAGGGCAAGACGTACGAGTGGCAGGTGCAGACCAGGGACAGGGCGGGCCAGTACTCGGGATGGACGGCCTGGTGCAGCTTCACGGTGGACGTCTCCAAGCCGCTGCCCCCGACGGTGACCTCGACGGCGTACCCGGACGACGGCACAGCCCACGGCGGACCCGGAGTCTCGGGGTCCTTCACCTTCGTCGCCGGCTCACAGGACGCCGTGAAGTACGTCTACGGCTGGGCAGGGCAGACGACCCCTCTGACGACGGTGACCGTGGCTGCCGGCGCGTCGTACACGGTGACCCTGACGCCGCGGCGCTTCGGCTACAACGTGCTGGAGGTCTACAGCGTCGACAGTGCCAGCAAGCGCAGTGACACCACGGGACACCGGTTCCTGGTGAACGGCCCCTCCGCGCCGGTCGCGCACTGGCCGCTCGACACCATCGACGGCCACAATTTCTCCGACGTGATCAACCAGGTGCAACTGACGCCCAGTGGCACCGTGAGCTGGGCGGCCAACAGCCGGATCCACAACGAGTCGACTCCGGCATTCGCCGCCAACTCGTACCTCTCCACCAGCGGCGTTTCACTCGATACGAGCAAGTCGTTCAGTGTCTCGGCATGGGTGCGGATGGCAGACGCGGATCCGAGCGATGCGGATCCGGACCTCCCCACCAGCACTTGGACGGCAGTCAGCAAGTCCGGTGCCAGCCTGAGTGCCTTCTACCTCGGGTACCGCGTCCACAACGGCGAGCCGAAGTGGTCCTTCACTCTTCCTGATGCCGACTCTGACCAGGGTCCCAACTGGCTGCACGTCGTGTCCTCGGCCTCCGTCGCCCCTCGGCAGGTCGGCAAGTGGACCCACCTCGCGGGTTCCTTCGACGCGGCCACCGGACAGGTGGAGCTCTACGTCAACGGGAACCTCGCAGGGTCCGCCAAGCGAGCGGCGGCCGGGTGGGCAGGCGGGGGTCCACTGGTCGTCGGGGCTGCGCAGTACAAGGTGCCCGGTGGAGTTCCCTACATGACCACGCATTGGAAGGGTGGCCTCACCGATGTTCGTCTGTGGAACCGCACCCTCACCATCGACGACCTGAGAGGCACCGACGTCAGCGCCGAGGCGGGTACGAACGCGATACCCGGGATCCTGGCGCCGGTGCAGGTGGCGAACTGGGACTTCAGCGGAGGACTTTCCTCCGGATGCGCGTCTCCGGTGAGTTCCAGCTACTGGGGTCAGTCGCTGGATCTTCACGGATGCACCGACCCGTACTCCGACGGACAGAACGTCGGCTTCACCGGCGACGCGTACGACGACAACGACTCCCTCTGGCTGAACCACCCGCAGCCCGACGGCTACGGCGCGACAACCACCAAGACCGGTTACGCCGCTGCGAGTGGACCCGTCGTCAACACGGGCCAGTCCCTGACCGTGTCGGCCTGGGTCCGCATCGATTCCCTCAACGGCAAGGAACAGGTTGTCGTGCGGCAGGGAAGGAACGAGCTCGATGAAGGCTCGGTCGCGCTCTATGTGGCGGCGAGCAACAGGTGGGCCTTCTCTGTGCTGACACCGTCCGCGACGGGTACACCGGTGTGGTCGGCAGCGTGGGCGGACTCGCTGGAGCAGACCAGACCCGGCGAGTGGACACATGTCACCGGTGTGTTCGATGCGAGTGCGGGAGAGGTCCGCCTCTACCTCAACGGGGTGCGACAGCAACAGGTGGCGACGGGTGTCGACGGCGGCGTCTCCTCTGAGCCGTTCTATGTCGGAGCCGGTCACGCGACATGGGGACATCTCGCGGGGAACCTCGATCAGATCAAGGTCTACGCGGGAGCCATGTCGGACCGCGAGGTCGCCGCACTCCATGAAGGGCTCTGAGCACGCGAGACGCCGCGCCGGACGCGGTACGGAACCTCGCATTCAGGAAGCCCAGACCACTGCCCACCCCTCACGGCGGAGATTTGCCATGTCTGCTCGTCCGTTGCCGGCCACCGTGGCGCGGCGCGATTCCCGGTCCTCGTTCTGGCGCCCCGAGAGCCGGCTGCGGATGGTCCTGGCCGGGAGCCTGGCTCTCGTCATGCTGGCCGCCACGCTGACCGCCCAGCCTCGGCCGGCGGCCGCCGCACCGCCGGTCAGCCTCGGCGTCACGCAACCGAAGCCCATCTCCGCGAAGCCGGTCAGGTCGAAGCCGCGTCCGGCCGACCTGTCACAGGGCGCCAACAGGCGGCCCGCCGGGAAGGTCACCTGGCCCTCGGCCGGCGTGGCGGAGGCGGGCGTCGCACCGGCTCCCGAAAACCGCGCCGCGACGGCACCCCAGGTCACGGCGCCGTCCGCGACGACTCGGGTCGGTGCCCTGCCGGTGTACGTCGGTCCGGCGGTGTCGAAGGACGCGGGAGCGCGGACGACCGCCGCCACCGCCGTGGGCCGGGCCCGGGTTGAGGTTCTCGACCGCGCCAAGGTGCCGGCGGGATGGCGTGACGGCGTGGTGCTGCGGGTCGCCCGCGCCGACGGTCGGACGGGCGCGGGCCGGATGAGCCTGGGGGTGGACTACTCCGGATTCGCCTCGGCGTTCGGGGCCGACTGGTCGACCCGGCTCCGCCTGGTGGCGCTGCCGGAGTGCGCGCTGACCACGCCGGAGCAGGCGGGGTGTGGCGCCCGTCCGCTCGCCTCGCGCAACGACGACGCGACCAACCGGGTGTCCGCCGAGGTGGAGATCTCCTCCGCCGGTGGGACCGGGCTGGTCGCCCTGGCCGCCTCCTCCTCCGGCTCGACCGGCGATTACGGGGCGACGCCGCTGCAGGCGTCGTCGAGCTGGAGCGCCGGTGGGTCGAGCGGCGACTTCTCCTGGTCCTACCCCGTACGGGTGCCGCCTGCCACGGGTCCGACGCCGACGGTGTCGCTGGCGTACTCGTCGAGCGCGGTCGACGGTCGCAGCGACGCCTCGAACAACCAGCCGTCGTGGGTCGGGGAGGGCTTCGACTACAACCCGGGCTTCATCGAGCGGCGGTACGTGCCCTGCTTCGACGACACCGCCAACGGCGCCACCAACGACGACCAGGTCGGCGACCAGTGCTGGGGCACCGACAACGCGGTGCTCTCGCTCAACGGGCGGTCGACCGAGTTGGTCAGGGACACGGCGACCGGCGTGTGGCGACCGAAGAACGACGACGCGGCGAAGGTCGAGAAGCTGGCGGGTGCGGCGAACGGCGACAACAACGGTGAGCACTGGAAGGTGACCGCCGCCGACGGCACCCAGTACTTCTTCGGGCTCGACGACCTGCCCGGTCACACGACGGGCACGGCCTCCACCAACACTGTTCGCGTCTACGGCAACCACGAGAACGAGCCCTGCTGGAACAGCAGCTTCGCCGCCGCCCACTGCGAGCAGGCGTGGCGCTGGAACCTCGACTACGTCATCGACACCCACGGCGGCACCCTGTCGCTCTGGTACAGCCGGGAGACCAACAAGTACGCCGCGAACGCCACGGACAGCGACGAGGTCTCCTACGTCCGGGCCTCGAACGTCACCCGCATCGACTACGGCACCTGGGACCGGGGCGCGACCGACCGTTCCGTCACCCCGACCGCGCAGGTCTTCTTCGCCACCTCCGACCGGTGCCTGTCGGACTGCACCGACCACGACGATCCGGCCCGCTGGCCGGACACACCCTGGGACCAGGAGTGCACCGGCACCCAGTGCCCCGGCAAGTACTCGCCGACCTTCTGGAGCACCCGCCGCCTGTCGAAGATCACCACGAAGGTCGCCGGCGTCGCCGGCGACGTGGAGAGCTGGGACCTCAGGCACACCTTCCCGCCGAACGGTGACGCCTCCCGCGACGGGATGTGGCTGGAGTCGATCCAGCACACCGGGCACATCGGCGAGCCGGTGACCCTGCCGGAGATCAATTTCGACTTCGTGCAGCGGCCCAACCGGGTCGACAAGACCGACGACGGCAAGCCGCCGATGCACTGGCTGCGGATGAATACCGTCTGGACCGAGGCCGGCGGCAAGATCACGGTGGTCTACTCCCAACCGGAGTGCGACACCGACGGGCCCATGCCGTCCTCGCCGCAGAGCAACACCCTGCGGTGCTATCCCGTACTGACCGAGAACCCGTTCACGGACCTCATCGAGACCGACTACTTCCACAAGTACGTCGTCGAGGAGATCCACGAGTCGGACGGCACCGTCGGCGGCACCGACGTCGTCACGACGTACGACTATCTCGGCGGCGCGGCCTGGCGGCACGCCACGGACGACGGCATGACCAAGGACAAGTTCCGTACCTGGTCCGACTACCGGGGCTACGGGCGGGTCCAGGTCCGCAAGGGCACCGACGGTCAGGAGACCCTGGCCGAGACCCGCTACTACCGGGGCATGCACGGCGACCGGGCGGCGCCGGGCGGCGGCACCCGTACCGTGACGCTCGCCGCGCTCGACCTGAACGGCGACGGCGACGTCTCGGATGCCGCCGACGCTCCCCAGGTCAACGACGAGGACGCCCTCGCCGGGCAGGTCCGCGAGCAGGTCACCTACAACGGCGTCGAGACCGATGTCGTGTCGAGGGGGGCCAGCCAGGCGTGGCAGTCGGCGGCCACCGCGACCCGGGACATGGGCCAGACCACCACCTACGCCCGCTACACGGGCGTCCAGGCGAGCTGGAACGCCGTCAAGCTGGACGCGGGTCGCGGGTGGCGGGTGACGAAGAAGACGAACGGCTTCGACGAGTACGGCATGGAGGTCACCGCCAGCGACCTCGGTGACGTGGCCCAGACCGGCGACGAGCAGTGCATGCGGACGACGTACGCGCGCAACGCCGGCAGGAACATCCTCGCCACCTCCGTCCGGGTCGAGACCTTCGCCCTGCCGTGCGGCACCGCGCCCACCAGCAGGGACGACATCGTCAACGACGTGCGCACGTCCTACGACGGCGAGGCGTACGGGGTGGCGCCCACCAAGGGCGACCCCACGAAGGTCGAGACGCTGAAGGACTGGTCCCCGTCGGGCGGGACGGTCTGGCTGACCACGGGCACCTCGACCTACGACGCCCACGGCCGGGTGAAGGACGCCTACGACATCCGCGGGAACAAGACGACCACGACCTACACCCCGGCGGCCGGCGGCCCCGTCACGAGGGTGGAGACCAGGAACCACCTGGACTGGACGACGAGCCAGGACATGATCCCGGGCTTGGGCCTCGCCAAGCGGTCCACCGACGCCAACGGCAAGGTGACCGACCTGCAGTACGACGGGCTCGGCCGGCTGCGGAAGGTCTGGCTGCCGAACCGGCCGATGGGCAGCGACCCGGCCAACCCGGCCACCCCCTCGTACGAGTACACCTACACCATCCGCAACAGCGGGGGCGCCAACGCCGTGACGACCCGGGTGCTGAACGCCGAGGGCAGGTACGTCACCAGCCACGCGCTCTCCGACGGACTGCTCCGCCCGCGACAGACCCAGACTGCCGCCGTCGCCGGTGGCGGCACCGTGTTCAGCGAGACCGTCTACGACGCCGCCGGACGGGTGGCGTACACCAACGGCCGACACCACGACCCGGACCTGACGGCCGGCACCAACCTGAAGTCGATCGCGGCGTGGGAGGCGAACAGCCAGACGGTGAACCTGTACGACCGGGTGGGCCGCACCACGGCCAGCATCCTGACCACCAGCGGCCAGGAGAAGTGGCGCACCACCACCGTGTACGGCGGTGACCGGGTCTACGTCACTCCGCCCGACGGCGGGACGCCGACCACCACGATCACCAACGCCGCCGGCAAGACGGTCGAGGTGCGCCAGCACTCGGGCGGTTCCGTCGCCGGGCCGCACGACGCCAGCACCTACACCTACAACCGGAAGCAGCAGCTCACCGGGGTCGCCGACGCCGCGGGCAACGAGTGGACGTACGAGTACGACATCCGCGGCCGGCAGACCGCGGCGGAGGACCCCGACCGGGGCCGTACGGAGTCGACGTACAACGACTACGGCGACCTCGAGCACACGGTCGACGCGCGTGGCAAGAAGCTCGTCTACCACTACGACAGCCTCGGCCGTAAGGACGCCGTCTACGACACCTCGATCGCGACGGCGAACAAGCGTGCCACCTGGGCGTACGACCCCACGGGCGCGAAGGGCCAGTTGGCGTCGACCAGCCGCTGGACGGACCTCGGCGTCAACGAGTACAAGATGCGCGTCCGGGGCTACACGGCCCTCTACAAGTCGACGGGCGAGGACTACGTCATCCCCGCCTCCGAGGCCAACCTGAACGGCACCTACACCTTCACCCGCTCGTACAAGGCGGACGGGGTCAGCGTCGCGACCGCCACGTACCCGAACGCGGGAAGCCTCGGCGGCGAGCAGCTCACCTTCACCTACGACGAGGCGACCGGCCTCGCCGAGCAGGTCAAGACGAACTGGCCCAACGCCGGCCAGTACGTCGTCAACACCGACTACAACGCGTTCGCCGAGACGGGCCTCGTCCGCTACCAGCAGACCGCCCAGAACTACCTCGACCGCTCCTGGACGTACGACGACAGCACCGGCCGGCTGTCGGACCTCGTCACGAGCCGCCAGGTGGCGCCGCAGCCGGTGGCGAAGCTGAAGTACGACTACGACGACGCGGGCAACATCACCCGGATCGGCGACACCCCGACCGGCGGCGCGGCCGACGTCCAGTGCTTCGACTACGACTACGCGAGGCGGCTGACGGCGGCCTGGACGCCCTCGTCCGGCGACTGCGCACCAGCGCCGACGGCGACCGGGCTGGGCGGACCAGCGCCGTACTGGCACTCCTGGACCTTCGATCCTCTCGGCACGTCGGTCGGCAACCGGGCCAAGGAGACCAGGCACGGCGCCACGACCACCGAATCCACCTACACGTACCCGGCGCCCGGTGCGGCCCAGCCCCACGGGGCTCAGCAGGTCGTCACGACCGGGGCCGGCGCGGGCACCCGCAACTACCGTTTCGACGCGGCGGGCAACATGACCTGCCGGCCGAGCGCGACCGCCGTCAACAACACCTGCCCGGCCGGGACCGGCAGCCAGACCCTGAGCTGGGACAGCGAGAGCAGGCTCGTCGGCCTCACCGACGGCGGGAAGAACCACAGCTACCTGTACGACGCCGACGGCGCCCGCCTGATCGCGCGCGATCCGACGGGCAAGACCCTCTACCTGCCGGGTCTGGAGATCCGCTACACCACCAGCAGCGGCACCAAGTCGGCGACGCGCTACTACAGCCACCTCGGCCAGATGTACGCCATGCGTCAGCCCGGCACCGGCGTCACCTGGCTGGTCACCGACCACCAGGGCACCCAGCAGTTCGCCATCGTCTCGGGCAACCAGGCGATCACCGCGCAGCGCCAGACCCCGTACGGCGGGGTGCGCGGCTCGGCACCCGCCGCCTGGCCGAACCAGCTCGGCTTCGTGGGCGGCACGATCGACGGCGGCCCCGACACCACCGGCCTGACCAACATCGGCGCACGCCCCTACGACCCGGCCATCGGCAAGTTCGTCGCGGTCGATCCGATCATGGATCTCGCCGATCCCGAGCAGTGGAACGGTTACGCGTACGCCAACAACACCCCGGTAACCAGCAGCGACCCGACGGGCCTGATCCCGGACGACTGCGCCATCTTCGACTGCTACGGCTACAACCCGGATGACGGTTGCCCGCATGGCTGTGGCAGCACGGATAACAAGACCTGGGGCGAGAACAACGGGAGGAACGGGAGTGCGCCCAAGAAGGTCAACAACCCGCGGACCCTCGGTCGTACGGTAACCGTCCCCGAGAACATCGATCTCGCGGAGTTCACCAGGCTCTGGAACAAGTACCACCGTGCGCAGTTCCGGGCAGAAGCCGAATCGGCCGGGACGAACGACTTCTTCGTCAACCAGGCGGAGCAGGCGCTGGCGATGAACGTGTGCCATGAGATGGGGCGGCCGGGGGACTGCCAGAAGTGGATCGAGCAGCTCGCTGCCGACAGAGCGATGGACCTCTGCGAGCAGGCGTGTGAGTTCGACATCGGGGGTTCGGCCGCCCAAGCGGCAGGAGCGGTGGCAACCCGGCAGGGCGCGAGGACCTTGGCCGGCAAGGATGTCGCGGACGGCATGTGCAGCTTCAGTGGCGACACCGAAGTTCTGATGGCCGACGGCAGCACCAAGCCGATCAGCGAGGTCCAGGTGGGGGACGTCGTAGTCGCGACGGATCCGGAAACCGGCGAGCAGGGGCATCGCAAGGTCACCCATGTCTGGGTGCACGAAGACGACCTGCATGCACTGACCGTCGACGGGGCAGTGCTGACTACCACGGAGGACCACCCGTTCTGGAACGCCACGGACGGTAGGTGGGATCGAGCGGACTCCCTCGACCGAGGCGACCGGTTGCAGACGCCTTATGGTGATTTGATCGCCGTCCAAAACTTCAACGGCACCCCAAGTCACAAGGGGCTCGCCTACAACCTCACAGTCCACGACGTTCACACGTACTATGTGATGGCCGGCAACGTGCCGGTCCTTGTTCACAACACGAATGGTTGCTTCGGAAACTCAATTCCACTGGAATCCCGCGATGTGATTAAGGGGATTCAGAGGGATGGCGTGCTCGTGCAAGGCGGGGCGATGGGTCCGACTGTCCCGAAGGAGTTCCGCAATGATGGTGGCACTGGGGGGCAGGTTCTCCCGCGCACTACGGCCGGCGGAGATGCTATAACTTACCGTGAGTGGGGTACGGTGCCCGGCTCGGGAAACCCTAGGCCTGGCGGCGAGCGGATTGTCACTGGATCTGACGGTTCTGTTTACTACACCCCGGATCATTACCAAACCTTTATTAGGTACTGATGATGGACACCTTTGACGACCTGTGGACCGCCAGCCAACCTCGGATGCACGTGCTGTCAGATTCGATCGACCTTGATTCTCTGAGCAGGTCCGCACCTGCTTCTGGTGGGGTCGTGGTAAAGCTTGACGGCAAGCTAATGCGTACTGCCGAATCGCTTTTTGCTGAGTTTTCTCGAGAATTCCGCTTCCCCGGGTACTTCGGTTGGAACTGGGCGGCATTCGCTGAGTGCATTACAGAATTGTCTGGGTGTCCTGCTCGTGCGTACTTGCTAGTAATAGAACGAGCGGACCTGTTGCTAATCGACAGTCCAGTCGATCGAGAGATCTTCTTTCGGCTAATCAAGGACATCTCTTCTGAGTGGGCTAATTCGTTTGGCTTGGGTCCAAAGTGGGATGGCGGAGAGGTTCCTTTCAACGTTGCGCTGCTGTGCTCCGATGAAGCGCGAGTGCAGCTCGAAGAAGACGTCGCCGATGGGGGGTAGGGATTCGGTGTCACGGCATTGCCGTAGCCACCGTAGCGTGGCCATGTATACTACGCGATAGCTGAAGTAGGCCGTTTCCGGTTCAGGATAGCGGCGGCGGCTATCTAGTTGATATTGGTGCTGAATGCCGAAATCGGATTTCGACGAGAAGTGCCGTGACTTGCGCGTGTCAGTGGGTTGGAATCCATTACTGTCCTCCGCCCTTGACGATGTCGAAGGTGCTAGGAAGCTTGTATGGTCCGCATCGAGGAGTCCGAGCTGATGCAGCCGCATCGATAGGAAATGGAGGCAGGGGTGCGGCCGGTATGTTAGCGCAGGGTTCGGAAGTGGGTTAGGCAATGAAGAAATGTTGCTCTAGAAGGCGACTTCGGCACCTGGGTGAAGCCGTTGTGCGGTTATCGGGAGGTCGGTAGTGGATGGGCGGATCTGGTCTGCCAGTGTGACCCTGCTGCTGTTGACGGGCTGCGGCGCGGAGGCGGAACCGGTGGCCGTACCGCCTCCCGCGCCAATCACGGTCGACGTGTCCGCCGCCTCCTCCGGCGGGGCGTGTCGGCTGCTGGACTTCGGCGTGATCGAGCAGCACGCCGGCGTCCGCTTCGACGTAGCCGCAGCGAGCGCGACGGGCGACAGCCACACCTGCGTGGTGCGCGCGGGACAGGAGCCCCTGCCGGAGCTGACGCTGACCGTCACCCGGACGTCGATCGACGCGGCGGCCTTCACTGCGGACGTGGTGCCGGAGAAGGCGACCAAGGTCTCCGGGCTCGGCCAGCGGGCGTACCAGCGGACCACCCCGGCCAAGGGCGCCCTCGGGCCGGTCGCGGAGGTGGGCTGGCTGGCCGCCGAGGGCCGCCTCGCCACCCTGCGCTACGCCACCCCACGCGACACCGACAAGGCGGAGGCCGAGAAGCTCACCACCGCTCTCGTCGCCCTGGCCCAGGGACTCGACACCCGCGCCATCTGACCTCGGCCAGCGTGACGAGGCCCCCCGGCACAGCGTGAACTGCCTCGCCTCAAGATCCTGCGCCTGCTGCGCACAGGCGTGGGGCCGGGTGGGTCAGTGGGCGGCGACGAAGACCCGGGAGGCTACCTCGCGCGGCAACCTGATGCGGTCGCCCGAGCGGTCGATCGACACCCCGTCGCGCTCCTGCGCCACCGTCACCGTCGCGCCCGGGTCGACGCCGGCAGCGTGCAGCTGCCGGAGCACGTCCGCGTCGGTCTGCACGCTCTCGCAGATGCGTCGCACCACGACCGGCCCAGACAGCCCGGGGAACGCCAGGTTGCGCTCGCCCTCGATCGGGGCGGCGGTCGTCTGCTCCGGCGTGCCCAGCTCGTCCAGCCCCGGGATCGGGTTGCCGTACGGCGAGCGGGTCGGCCGGTTCAGCAGGTCGTAGACCCGCTTCTCGACGGCGTCGCTCATCACGTGCTCCCACCGGCAGGCCTCCTCGTGGGCCTCCTCGTAGGGCATCCCGATCACGTTGACCAGCAGCAGCTCGGCGAGGCGGTGCTTGCGCATCACGGAGACCGCGTTGCTGCGGCCGTGCGCCGTGAGCGCCAGGTGGCGGTCGCCCTCGACGGTCAGCAGGCCGTCGCGTTCCATCCGGGCGACGGTCTGGCTGACGGTCGGCCCGCTCTGCCCCAGCCGTTCGGCGATGCGGGCGCGCAGCGGCGGCACCCCCTCCTCCTCCAGCTCGAGGATGGTCTTGAGGTACATCTCGGTCGTGTCGACCAGATCATGCTTCACGTCAGCGGACCTCCGGCCAACGATGCTACCTCGGTGTTCAGCGAACGACCCACGGCGAACCGCCAGGTCGGTGCCGGGATGGTGTTGACTGGTCGCCATGTCCGCCTCCGATGATCTCCTTGTCGAGGCCGGTCGGCTCGCGGTCGAACTCGGCCAGCCCGACCCGCCCACGCTGCTCGACGTGCGCTGGCGGCTCGTCGGCGCGCCGGGTCGGGAGGACTACGCCGCTGGTCACCTGCCCGGCGCGGTCTTCGTCGACCTGGACACGGCGCTCTGCGGGCCGCCCGGCCCCGCCGGTCGCCACCCGCTCCCCGACCCCGCCGCCCTCCAGGCCGCGCTGCGGGCCGCCGGCGTGCGCGCCGGTCGTCCCGTCGTGGTGTACGACGGCGGCGACGGCATGGCCGCCGCCCGCGCCTGGTGGACCCTGCGCTGGGCGGGCCACCGGCCGGTACGGCTGCTGCACGGCGGCTTCCCGGCGTGGCTGGCCGCCGGGCTGCCCGTCAGCACGGAGGTGCCGACCCCGGAGCCGGGCGACGTCGAGGTGCGGCCCGGAGCGTTGCCGGTGCTCGACGCGGGCGAGGCGGCCCGGCTGGCCGCGGCCGACGATGGAGTCCTGCTCGACGTGCGCGCCGCGCCCCGCTACCGGGGCGAGACCGAGCCGATCGATCCGGTCGCCGGTCACGTCCCCGGCGCGGTGAACCTGCCCGCCGGCGAGTACGTCGCCGAGGGCCGGTTCCCCGCCGCCGAGGCGCTGCGCGAACGGTTCGCCGCCGCCGGGGTGGGCGAGGGCCGGCCGGTCGGGGCGTACTGCGGGTCGGGGGTGACCGCCGCGCAGGCCGTGCTCGCGCTGCACCTGGCCGGACGGGCGGACGCCGCGCTCTACGTCGGGTCGTGGAGCAACTGGGTAGCCGACCCGGCCCGCCCGGTGGCCACCGGAGCGACCCCGGCCGGCTGAGCGGGCACCGGGCGCCGGCGGGACCCGACGGCCCAGCGGAAGCCCGCACGGGCGACACCCGGCGGCTGAGCAGCGCGTGCGCGGGCGTGCCGGGGTGCGCGTGCGACGATGGGGCCATGTCCGACGACACTGTGGTGGTGTGGGACGAGTCGCTGCTCGCCTACGACATGGGGGACCATCCCCTCGACCCGGTACGGGTGGAGCTGACCTTCGCCCTCGCCCGGGAGTTGGGCGTCCTCGCGCGTCCCGGGGTGCGGCTGGTGAAGCCGGAGCCGGCCGACGACGCGCTGCTGAGCCGGGTGCACGACCCGCGCTACCTCGCCGCGGTGAAGGTCGCCCCCCGCGATCCCCTCTTCGCCGGCTTCGGACTGGGCACCTCCGACAACCCGGTCTTCGAGGGGATGCACGAGTCCAGCGCACTGGTCACCGGCGCCACGGTGGCGGCGGCCGAGGCGGTCTGGCGGGGGGAGGCCCGGCGGGCGGTCAACGTGGCCGGCGGCCTGCACCACGCCATGCCGGCCCGGGCGGCCGGGTTCTGCGTCTACAACGACCCGGCGGTGGCCATCGCCCGCCTGCTCGACCTGGGCGCCGAGCGGGTCGCGTACGTGGACGTGGACGTGCACCACGGCGACGGGGTGCAGCAGGTCTTCTGGAACGACCCCCGGGTGCTCACGGTCAGCGTGCACGAGACGCCGCTGGCGCTCTTCCCGGGCACCGGCTTTCCCGACGAGACGGGCGGGCCGGGCGCCGAGGGCAGCGCCGTCAACGTCCCGCTGCCGCCCGGGGTGGACGACGCCGGCTGGCAGCGCGCCTTCCACGCGGTGGTGCCGTCGGTGCTGCGCGCGTTCCGGCCGCAGGTGCTGGTCACCCAGTGCGGGGCCGACGCGCACCGGCTCGACCCGCTCGCCGACCTGAACCTCTCCGTGGACGGGCAGCGCGCCACCTACCTGGCCCTGCGGGCGCTCGCCGACGAGCTCTGCGAGGGCCGCTGGGTGGCCACGGGTGGCGGCGGGTACGCGCTGGTCGAGGTGGTGCCCCGGGCCTGGACGCACCTGCTCGCGGTGGCGGCCGGGGAGCCCGTCGACCCGGCGACGCTGACCCCGCCGGCGTGGCGGGAGTTGGCCGCCGCGCGCCGGCCGGGCCGGCAGATCCCGCTGCGGATGACCGACGACGTGGACCCGGCATACGAGCCGTGGCAGCCGACCGGCGAGCCGAGCGCCGTGGACCGGGCGATCGCGGCGGCCCGCAAGACCGCCTTCCCGCTGTTCGGGCTCGATCCGCACGACCCGCGCGACTGATCCGGCGGGCGGAGGGGACCGCACAGGTGACCACGGTGGAACAACCGGTGGACGTGCTGCTCAGCGACGGCAGCACCGTGCAGCTGCGGCCGATCCGCCCGTCGGACGGGCCGGGCATCGTGGCGATGCACTCGCGCTTCTCCGAGCGCACCCGCTACCTGCGCTACTTCTCGCCGTACCCGCGCATCCCCGAGCGTGACCTGCAACGCTTCGTCAACGTCGACCACCGCGACCGGGAGGCGTTCGTGGTGCTGGTCGGCGACCGGATCGTCGCCGTCGGCCGCTACGAGCGGCTCGGCCCGCAGGCCCCCGAGGCCGAGGTGGCGTTCGTGGTCGAGGACGCCTACCAGGGCCGGGGCATCGGCTCGGTGCTGCTGGAGCACCTGGCCGACACGGCCCGCCGCAACGACATCGCCAACTTCGTGGCGGAGGTGCTGCCGGCCAACGGCGCGATGCTGCGGGTCTTCTCCGACTTCGGCTACCAGGTGCAGCGGCAGTTCGCCGACGGCGTGGTGCACCTGAGCTTCCCGATCGCCCCCACCGACGCGACCCTGGAGGTGCAGCGCGGCCGGGAGCACCGCACCGAGGCCCGCTCCGTCGCCCGGCTGCTCGCCCCGCGCGGCGTCGCCGTCTACGGCGCCAGCGCCACCGGGCAGGGCGTCGGCGCGGCGGTGCTCGGGCACCTGCGCGACGGCGGCTACCTCGGCGCGGTGGTCCCGGTGCACCCGGGCGCGACGACGGTCGCCGGGCTGCCCGCGTACTCCTCGGCGGCCGATGCCGGCGTGCCGGTCGACCTGGCCGTGGTGGCGGTCCCACCGGAGGCGGCGATCGAGGTGGTGGCCGACGCGGCCGCCGCGGGGGCGCACGGCCTGGTGGTCATCTCGGCGGGCTTCGCCGAGGCCGGCGGCGAGGGCGCGGCCGCGCAGCGCGCGCTGGTCCGCGCGGCGTACGCGGCGGGCATGCGGGTGGTCGGCCCGAACTGCCTGGGGGTGGCCAACACCGACCCGGCGGTACGCCTCAACGCCACCCTCGCCCCCCGGCTGCCGGTGCCCGGCCGGGTGGGCATCTTCAGCCAGTCCGGCGCGTTCGGGGTGGCGCTGCTGGCCGAGGCCGACCGGCGGGGGCTCGGCCTGTCGAGCTTCGTCTCGGCCGGCAACCGGGCCGACGTCTCGGGCAACGACCTGCTCCAGTACTGGCAGGACGACCCCGGCACCGACGTGATCATGTTGTACCTGGAGACGTTCGGCAACCCGCGCAAGTTCGCCCGGCTGGCGCGCCGGATCGGCCGGGACAAGCCCGTCGTGGCGCTCGCCTCGCCGGCCCGCCCGCCCGGGGTGGGCGACTCCGCCGGCCCGGACGAGGTGGCGGTCGCCGCGCTGTTCGCCCACTCCGGCGTGATCCGGGTCGACACCGTCGCCGAGCTGCTCGACGTCGGGGTGCTGCTGGCCCACCAGCCGCTGCCCGCCGGGCCGCGCGTCGGCGTGGTCGGCAACTCCTCGGCGCTGACCGGGCTGGCGGCCACCGCCTGCGCCGGGCAGGGGCTCACCGTCGCCCGTGGCTACCCGCGCGACGTCGGCCCGCGCGCCGGGGTGGCCGAGTTCACCGCCGCGCTCGCCGAGGCGGGAGCCGACGGCGAGGTGGACGCGCTGGTGGTGGTGTTCGCCCCGCCGCTGCCCGGCCAGCTCACCGACACGGAGGCGGACTTCACGGCCGCGCTGCCGAGCGCGTTCGCCGCCGGCAAGCCGGCCGTGGCGACGTTCCTGGTCGGCCGTACGCCCGCCGGGGTGCCCGCCTATCCGAGCGTGGAGGAGGCCGTGCGCGCCCTCGCCCGGGTCACCGCGTACGCCGACTGGCTGTGCCGGCCCGCCGGGGTGCCGCCGGAGCTGCCCCGGGTGGACCGGGCGGCGGCGCACGCCGCCCTGCGCCCGGAGGCCCTCGACCCGGCGGGACTGCTCGCGGCGTACGGGATCGACGTGGTCGAGTCGGTGCCGGCGCGCTCCGCCGCGGAGGCCGTCGACGCGGCGACCCGGCTGGGTTTCCCGGTGGCCCTGAAGGCCGCCGCCCCCGGTCTGCGGCACCGCCTCGACCTCGGCGCGGTCCGGCTCGACCTGCCCGACCCGGCCACGGTGCACCGCGCGTACGCGGAGATGTCGGCGGTCTTCGGCGCGGACGTCCTGGTGCAGCCGATGGTCCCGCCCGGGGTGGCCTGCGTGGTCGAGCTGGTGGAGGACCCGGCGTTCGGCCCGGTGGTCGGCTTCGGGCTGGGCGGCGTCGCCACGGAGCTGCTCGGCGACCGGGCCTGGCGGGCGGTGCCGCTGACCGACCTGGACGCGGCCGAGCTGGTCGACGAGCCCCGGGCGGCGCCGCTGCTGCGCGGGCACCGCGGCGCGGCGCCGGTGGACCGGGCGGCCCTGGCGGACCTGCTGCTGCGGGTCGGCCGGCTCGCCGACGAGCAGCCCCGGGTCCGCGCGCTGAGCCTCAACCCGGTGCTCGCCCGCCCCGACGGCATCTCGGTGCTGCACGCCACCGTCCGGGTCGGCTCCGCCGTGGCCCGCCCCGACACCGGCCCCCGCCGCCTGTAGAAGGGCCCGAGGTGTAAGGAAGGGCCCCCTGCTATCGCATTTTGTATAGGAAGGGTCCCTTCCTCGCACCGCCGTCCGCACGTCTGCGGTCGAGGAAGGTGCCCTTCCTGACACGTCGCGGTACGGCGGCCGAACCGGTCAGGCCGCCCGGTCGGAGATCTGCTGCACGGACCAGGCGTTGCCGTCGGGGTCGGCGAAGTGGACGAAGCCGACGTTGTCCAGCGGGTCCGGCACCGGGCGCGGGTTCTCCCCGAGCACCTGGATCTCGCTGACCTCGACGCCGCGCTCGACCAGCTCCGCCCGCGCCCGGCGCAGGTCGGGCACGACGAGCTGGAGGCCCTTGAGCGAGCCGGGTGGCATCTCGGGCAGCGGCCCCCTGCCGATCACGATCGAGCAGCCTGAGCCGGGCGGGGTCAGCTGCACGATCCGCGCGTCGTCGCCGAACGTCGTGTCGTGGTCGACGGCGAAGCCGAGCCGGTCGGCGTAGAACGCCTTGGCCCGGTCCACGTCGGACACCGGCACGACCACCACTTCCAGGGTCCAGTTCATGGCTATTGGTAGCCCGTCGGGCAGCCGGGATCAAGGACCACGGCCCGGACGTACGCGAGGCCCCGGCGAACCGCCGGGGCCTCGCGTGGTCCAGGAACGTCAGCAGGCGTACGCCTCCAGGCGCTGCGCCCGCTCCGGGTCACGCAGCTTCAGCAGGGTCACCTTCTCGATCTGCCGGATCCGCTCCCGGGACAGGCCGAATTCCCGGCCGACCTCGTCGAGGGTGCGCTGCCGGCCGTCGTCGAGGCCGAAGCGGAGCCGGATCACGGCCTGCTCCCGCTGGGACAGGGTGGACAGCACGATGCTGACCTCGTTGCGCAGCTCGCCCTGCGCGGCGGCGTCGCCCGGCTCGGCGCTCGGGTCGACGGCGGCGACGAAGTCGCCGAGGGCGCTCTCGCCGTCCTCGCCGACCGCCTGGTCGAGGCTCACCGGCTCCCGGTCGTACGAGATCAGCTCGATGACCTGGAACTCCGGGATGTCCATGGCCCGGGCGACCTCGGCGACGGTGGGCTCGCGGCCCAGCGAGACGGAGAGCTCGCGGCGGGCCCGGACCATGCGGTTGACCTGCTCGACCATGTGCACCGGGATGCGGATCGTGCGGGCCTGGTCGGCCATGGCCCGGGTGATCGCCTGCCGGATCCACCAGGTGGCGTACGTGGAGAACTTGTAGCCCTTGGCGTAGTCGAACTTCTCGACCGCGCGGATCAGGCCGAGGTTGCCCTCCTGGATCAGGTCGAGGAACGCCATGCCGCGGCCGGTGTAGCGCTTGGCGATGCTGACCACCAGGCGCAGGTTGGCCTCCAGCAGGTGGTCCTTCGCGGCGCGGCCCTGCGCGACGATCAGCTCCAGGTCGGCCCGCAGCTCCGTCGAGACGGGGGTGCAGGTCGCCAGTTTCTCCTCGGCGAACAGCCCGGCCTCGATCCGCTTGGCGAGGTCGACCTCCTGGGCGGCGGTCAGCAGCTTCGTCCGGCCGATCCCGTTCAGGTATGCCCGGACCAGGTCCGTGGAGACGCCGCGCTCGTCGGTGGCGTCGAGGTCGGTCAGGGTGTCGGTGGCGCTCGCGGCCTCGGTGGTGCCGGCCGGGCGCGTCCGGTGCTCCGTCATCTGCAGGGCCATCTCAGTTTCTCCCCGTGTCCACGTCTGTGCCGTTCGATCCGGCCCAGTGGTGCCGGTGTGACACACAGCTTGGCGGGCGGGGCGTGAAACGGGAGTGAGGCGATCGGGGAACCGACACGAATTCCGTCGATGCCCTGCTCAGCGTGGGCGGCTCGTCGCCGAGCGCCGGTTGCCGCCGGCGGTTACCGTGCCAGCGGTCGGCCCGCACGGCCGGCCCGTCGGCGACGTCGGCGTACCGAACAGGTTGTGGAGGGTGTCGTGGTCTTCAAGCGGCTCATGCAGGCGATGGGTGTGGGTGGCCCGTCCGTGGAAACCGTGCTGACGAATCCGAACTGCCGCCCCGGCGGCCAACTGGAGGGCGTCATCCACGTGGCCGGCGGCGACCACCTCGTCGACGTGTCGTACGTCGCCCTGGGCCTGGTCACCCGGGTCGAGGTCGAGAGCGGCGACAACGACTACGAGACCACGCAGGAGTTCCACCGGCAGGCCGCGACCGGCGCGTTCCAGCTCGCCCCGGGGCAGCGCCACGACATCCCGTTCCGCTTCGCCGTGCCGTGGGAGACGCCGCTCACCGAGCTGTACGGGCAGCACCTGCACGGGATGACGATGGGGCTGCGTACGGAGCTGGAGGTGGCGCGCTCGGTCGACAAGGGCGACCTGGACGCGGTGGCGGTGCACCCGCTGCCGTCCCAGCAGAAGATCCTGGACGCGTTCCTGCGGCTGGGCTTCCGGTTCGCCCGGGCCGACGTGGAGCGGGGCCACATCTACGGCGTACGGCAGACCCTGCCCTTCTATCAGGAGATCGAGTTCTACCCGGCGCCGCAGTACGCCGGGGCGATCAACCAGCTGGAGGTCACCCTCGTCACCGACCCGCAGCAGATCCAGGTGGTGCTGGAGCTGGACAAGCGCGGCGGTCTGTTCACCGAGGGCCGGGACGCCTTCGGCCGCTTCACCGTCGACCACGCCACCGCCGAACGCACCGACTTCACCCCCCAGCTCGACGGCTGGATCCGTCAGTCGCTGCAACGCCGCGGCCTCTTCTCCTGACGCCACGGCTGACGGCCGCCCTCGCCGACACCACCGCCGCGTTCGCGGGGGCGGCGTCCTGGTGTTCGCCGGCCCTGCCGCGGGTCCGCCGGGCCCGCGGCCCCGTCAGGCCCAGCCGTGGCGCGCGGCGTGCCAGCCGAGCTGCATCCGGGTCTGCACCCCCGCGAGGTCCATGAGGTGGCGCAGGCGCCGCTGGAGGGTCCGCAACGACAGGTCGAGCTGGGCGGCGACGACCGGGTCGGTGAGCCCGGCCAGCAGCAGCGCCATGATCTTCCGGTCGAGTTCGGTCGGGCCGTCGGCCGCCTGGCTGTCGGCGCTGTCGCCGGCGGGGGCGGTCAGCGCCGACGAGTCGAGCGGGTGGGCGTGCCGCCAGACGATCTCGAACAGCGCGTCCATCGCCGCCAGCAGCCCGGTGCGGTGCAGCAGCACCGCGCCGGGCTCGCCGCCGGGCGTGGCGGTCAACGGCACCAGGGCCAGTTCCGCGTCGGCCAGGACCAGCTTGATCGGCAGGTGGTCGACCACCCGCACCTCGACGCCGTCGCGCAGCGACTCCAGCGTCTCGCTGACCACCCCCGGTTCGGCCAGTGTCGGCCGGTCGACCACGACGCGGAAGCGCACCCCCTGACCGACCGCCGCCGACTCCACCGCGTTGGCGCCCGGCGGCACGGCGATGAACGGGGTGGTGACGAAGCTGCGCACCTGCGTGCGGGCGGCGTGCTGCACCTGCGCGAACCGGTGCCGGACGGCGTCGACGCCGCTGACCACCTCGATCAACTCGTCGATGGTGCGCCCCGCGACCGACGAGCGGTACTCCTCGGCGAGCCGGACCAGCGCGAGTTCCGCGTTGTGCAGGGCGCCCCGCTGCTCGCTGATCAGCGCCCCGAGCGCGACGGCGGGCGGCGCCACCGAGAACTGCCCGTCCGGGCCGCGCTTCACCAGGCCGTACGCGGTCAGTTGCGAGAGCACCGCCTCGACCGCCGCGGCGGGCCTCCGCAGGGCGTCGCCCAGCTCGGCCGGGCCGGACTGGCCCCGCCGGACCAGCAGGCCGTAGACCGCCTCGTCCTCGGGGCTCAGCCCCAACGCGCCCAGCATCGGTGGCTGCCTCCCCCTGCCCGCTACGGCAGGCAGAGTATGGGACACGCCCACCGGTCCTGACCAGCCCGGGAATGCCGACGGGTCGTCGGGAAGGGCCCCGGCACGCGCTGCGTCCCGGGGCCCCGCCAACCAGCTCACCGCAGGCCGTACGCCCGGATGAGTTCCTGCCGGATGCCGAAGCCGGCGTCCGTCCTGGCGCCGGCCCGCACCGACACGAAGCCACCCGGCTGCTTCGGCAGGGCGAGCGAGCCGGTCCAGCGGTCACCCGCGCCCTTGCGCAGGGTGACCTTCCGCCAGGTGGCGCCGTCGTCGTACGAGACGTCCAGCGTGACCGACGTGACCGTGCCGGTGCCGGTGCCGCCCGGCTGCGGCCCGGCCTTGACGCTGATCCGCTGCGTGGTGCCCGCCTTGACGTCGCCCCGCAGGTCGGTCTCCAGCGCGTAGTCGAGCTGGAGCAGCGCGAACGGGACGAAGTTGTCGGCGGTGTTGGAGCCGGAGACGAAGTCCCACTCGGTGTGCGTGCGGGTGGACAGCCGCCACCGGTCGGCCGGCCGCGAGGCGTCCAGCACCAGGCGGTACGGCAGCGTGCCGGCGGGCACCGACGTCCACTGCAGGTCCGCGTTCCAGGTGTTCTCGTCCACCAGCTTGTCGCCCTGGTAGAGCCTGAGGTGGGTCGGCACCGAGCCCCACTCCATGTTGCCGCCGTGCTCCAGCACGTCGTCCGACGGGCTCCAGGCCTGCACGTTGAGGGTCATGTAGTCCCCGTAGCGGCTGTTGCGTACCCCGAACGCCCGGCTGAAGGCCGGCCGGACGGCCGGCGCGAACCAGTCCAGCCTGGTCGTGCTGCCCTTGGCGTACGTGTTGAGGTAGGCCGTGTCGGTCCAGCCGCCCTGGTCGTGCACCTCGTGCCAGACCACGTCGGGCGTGACCCACTCGGTGCGGGTGCCCGGGTGCGACTCGGCCTCCGGGAAGCCGAACGAGGGGCTGAAGACCATGTCGTAGCGGTAGCCGGAGCCGGGGGAGTCGACGGCCGCGTGGTAGCGGGCGTCGATCCGGCCCAGGTCCCGCTGCCGGGGGTGGTAGGCGAGCGACCGGTCCGGCACCTGTCCGGGCCAGACCCGGGCCAGGTCGTAGACGTAGCCGGCGTACGGGACCCGGGTGACGGTCAGCTTGCGCGGCCCGCCCCGGGTCGCGGCGATGAGCTGCCTGCCGGCGTCGCGGTGCACGGTGGCGACGGGGATGGCGGATTCGCCGACCCACTCGTTGAGGATGCCGGCACCGTCGTTGACGACCAGCAGCAGCTTCGCCCCGGCGGCCGCCGCGGCGGCGGCCCGGGCGGTCGGGTCGACCGCGTCGCTGCGGGTCACCACCACGGCCCGGCCCTTGACGTCGAGACCGGCGTACGCCTCCGGGGCGCCGGTGCCCGCGTGGACCGGCCGCAGCGTCTCGGTGCCGGCGGTGATCGTGCTGCCCGGCTGGACCGTGGCGTCGATCGGCGACCGGCCGGGGATGCGCAGGCTCAGCATCGGCTCGCCCTTGCGCCACCGCGCCGCCATGGTGAACGAGACCGTGCCGACCCGCTCGGTCGGCAGGAGGTACAGGTCGTCGTAGCGGATCGGCAGCTGGTACGCCGCGCGGAAGTCGCTGCCGTCGGCGTACCCGACGGTGTAGTCCAGCTTGCGCTGCCGGTCCTCGGTCCGCTCGGGTGCGGTGGTGTCGAGCAGGCGGGCCCGGCGCGCGTCCAGCACCACCTCGGCGCCCCGGTCGAGCACGGTCTCCGGGTCCACCAGCAGGGCGAAGCCGAGGCGGTCGGCCCGCTCGCCGGGGACGTCCAGCACGGCCTCCACCGTGTAGGTCCCCTTCGGCAGCCGCAGCGTCCGCTCGCCGGTGACCGGATACTGCCCGGGGTTGACGTCGCCGGCCCGGTTCACCAGGACCGTCGCGCTGGCCGGCTTGCCGTCGCGGCCGATCAGCTTGACCTTCAGGTCGTACCGCTCGTTCTCCTTGAGCAGCCCCAGCGCGGTACGGGTGACCGCCGTGCCGGTGGCGGCGTCGGTGCCGACCAGGTAGCCGGTCAGCTCGCCGTGCGCGTCGCCGCGCGGGTCGCCGGTGACCGCGACGTCGGCGCTGCCGCCCGCCGGCACAGTCACCGAGGAGGTGCCCAGCGCGAACGGGCCGCCGCCGGTCAGGGCGAGGTCGAGGGTCACGGCGGCGGTGCCGGAGTTGGTGAAGGTGACCGACCGGGTGACCGGGGCGTCTGTCGGCTCGTGCGGCCAGTCGAACGTGCCGAAGAACGCCGAGCCGGTGGCGCGTACGGTGCCGCGCACCGCCGCCGCCACGTCCAGCCGGCCGGTGCCGACCTGGTACGGCCGGTAGTCGTCGGACAGGCCCTTCGCGCTGCTCATGAGCGCGTCCTTGAGCTGCTGCCCGGACCAGTCGGGGTGCCGCTGGGCGAGGATCGCGGCGGCCCCGGCGACGTGCGGTGTGGCCATCGAGGTGCCGTCCATGCCCTGGTACGCGCCCTCGCCGGCGGCCTGCTGCGAGCGGGCCGCGACGATCCCGACGCCGGGCGCGGCGAGGTCCGGCTTGAGCGCGCCGGTGCGGGCCAGCGGGCCGGTGCTGGAGAAGCCCGCCAGCGCGTCCTGCTTGTCGACCGCGCCGACCGTCAGCGCGCTCGGCGCGGTGCCGGGCGACCCGATGGTCTGCGGGCCGGAGTTGCCGGAGGCGACGACGAAGAGCGTGCCGTGCCGCGCGGAGAGCGTGTCCACGGCGGCGGTCATCGGGTCGGTGCCGTCGGTCAGCGAGCCGTCGCCGAGGCTCATGTTGACCACGTCGGCCCCGGACTCGGCCGCCCACTGCATGCCGGCGATGATCCAGGAGTTGAGGCCCTGCCCGGCGTTGTTGAGCACCTTGCCGACGATCAGGTCCGCGCCCGGGGCGACGCCCCGGTTGCCGCCGCCGGAGGCCGCGCCGGTGCCGGCGATCGTCGAGGCGACGTGGGTGCCGTGCCCGTTGACGTCGGAGGTGTCCTCGCCCGGCACGAAGCTGACCTTGTCGTCGACCTGGTCGACCAGGTCGGGGTGGCCGGGGTCGATCCCGGTGTCGAGCACCGCGACCCGCACCCCGCTGCCGTCGTACCCGGCGGCCCACGCGGCGGGCGCGCCGACCTGGGGCACGCTCTCCTTCAGCGACGCCGTCACCCGGCCGTCGAGCCAGAGCTTCGTCACCCCGCCGCCGAGGGCCCTGGCCGGTGCCGCCGCCGTGGCGGGCGCGACGGTGGACCAGAGGGTGCGGGCCTGCTTCTTCTCGGTGGTCAGCGCCGCACCCTGGATGCTGGGCAGGTCGCGGACCAGCTTCGCGCCGCGCGGTGGCGCCGGCTTCGCCGTGCGGGCCTTCGCCGGGGTGTACGCCGCGATCAGCGGCAGCGTCGGGGTCTTCGCGTCGTCGTACCCCATCTCGATGAGGTCCGTGACGTTGAACAGTCGCCGGTCGAGCTTGTCGCTGTCCAGCAGCGGCAGGGCCTCGTCGGGCAGGACGTACAGGTCGTCGCCGCTCTGGCGGAAGCGCACGCCGCCGGTGGCGTCGTCGGGCCGGTCGACCTCGGCGGTGGCCTTGCCGTCGGCGGAGGTGGTCACCGTGACCACGTCGCCGGTGATCAGGGTGACCGTGTGGGTGCCTCGGGCGACCGCCGGGCCGGCCGGGCCGGCCGGGGGCGGGGCGGCCGCCGTGGCCGGCGTCTGGATCGCGGCGAGACCGGCCGCGACCAGACCGGCCGACGCGGCGGCGGCGGTCAGCCGCCGCCTCGCGTAGACCCAGGTGAAGGGCTGTGAGGGGGATGACATGCGACGGTTCTACCGTCGTCACTCCACCCGCGTGAACAGTTGCCGGCGGCGGGGTTGTGCCACGGCGCGACTCCGCCACCGGCTTGTCGTCGGTGGTGGTCGGCCTGAGTGGCGATGGCGGGCGGGTGCACGCCGGGCCGGTCAGAGTTCGAGCAGCACCGTGCGGGGGCCGACGTTGACGCTCTCGACCAGCATGTGGGCGCGGAAGCGGCCGGTCTCCACCTTCGCGCCCCGGGTGCGCAGCGCCGCCACGACCTCCGTCACCAGGGGCTCCGCGACCTCGGCCAGGGCCGCCGCGGTCCAGCTCGGACGGCGGCCCTTGCGGGCGTCGCCGTAGAGGGTGAACTGGCTGACCACCAGGACCGGCGCGCCGGTGTCCGCTGCGGACCGTTCCTCGTCGAGGATCCGCAGCTCGTGCACCTTGCGGGCCATGGTCCGGGCGGTCTCGACGGTGTCGGTGTGGGTCACCCCGAGCAGCACCAGCAGCCCGTCGTCGATCGCGCCGACCACCTCGCCGTCGACCGTCACGGCGGCCCGGCCGACGGTCTGCACCACGGCCCGCATCAGTCGGTGACCGGCTCGATGAAGCCGCGCTCGACGAGGTGCGCGACGATCGGCCCGGCCGCCTCGGCCAGCTCCCCGGGGGTGACGTCGTGCGCGGCGGCGAGGAGGGCGAGCTGGTCGCGCAGCGCCAGCCGTCCGTCGGCCCCGCCGACCAGGGCCAGGACGAGCGGGTCGATCTCCTCGGTCCAGCGCAGGCCGTGCGGCATGGCCAGCACCTGCCGGTCCACCGCCCAGCCCTCGTCGCCCATGGTGGCCTCCTGCCGCAGCTGGAGGCCCTCGGCGGCCCGGAAGCGGGCGGCGAGCAGCCCGTCGGTGTCGCGGGCGCGCAGCCAGTCCTGGCGGTCGAACCACGTGTCGACCCGGTCGCCGAGCGGCGCCTCCACCCGCTGGCGCAGGTCCTCCACCCGTACGATCGGGTCGTCGTGGCCCGAGCGGCGCAGCGAGACGATGCCGAAGCCGACCGCCTCCACCTTGTGCGCGTCGAACCAGTCCAGCCAGTCCGCCATCCGGCGCGGGTCGGCCGCCTCGCCGACATCGGTGAGCCACAGGTTGACGTACGCCATCGGGTCGGCCACCTCGCGCTGGATGACCCAGGCGTCCAGCCCCGTGCCGGCGAACCAGCCGGTCACCCGCTCGCCCCAGTCCTCCCCGGCGACGTGCACCCAGTTGGCCAGGTACTGCATGGTGCCGCCCTCGGTGAGCAGGCCCGGCGCGGCGGCGGCCAGTTCCGCGCCGATCGCGTCGCCGACCCGCCCCGAGTCGCGGTAGACGTGCGTGGTGGTGCCGGGGCCCACCACGAACGGCGGGTTGCTCACCACCAGGTCGAAGCGCCGCCCGGCGACGGGGGCGACCATGTCACCGCGGAGGAGTTCCCAGTCCTGGCCGTTGAGTGCGGCGGTGGTGGCGGCGAAACGCAGCGCCCGCGCCGACAGGTCGGTGGCGGTGACCCGCCGCGCGTGGCTGGCCAGGTGCAGGGCCTGCACGCCGGACCCGGTGCCCAGGTCCAGCGCGGCCTCGACGGGCCGGCGGACGGTCGCGCCGATCAGCGTCTGCGTCGCCCCGCCGATGCCGAGCACGTGCTCGGCGTGCAGCGGGCGGCCGGGCCGGGCGCTGGCGGGCACGTCGGCGAGCACCCACCACTCGTCCCCGTACGGCTCCAGGTCCACGCCCATCCGCAGCCCGTCGCCGTGCCGCTCGACCAGGCCCCCGGCGAGCGCCTCGGCCAGCGACAGCGGCGCCAGCGCGGCGGCCACGGCGGCCTCCGGCTCGGTCTGCTCGCAGACGAACACCCGGATCAGGGTGCCGAGCGGATCGCGGTCCTCGCTGGCGCGCAGCGCGGCCCGGAAGTCGTTGCGGGCCACCCCGCCGGTGGCCTGCGGGCCGAGCCTGGTGGCGATGCCGTTCGAGGTGAACCCGGCCCGCGTCAGCGCGGTCCGTAGCGCCTCGACGCCGGCGGGGGAGAGCAACATCTCGTGTCCGTCCACGTCGCCATCCTGCCTGGTGCCCGGCGGCGGGGTCCGGCCACCCGGCGGATCAGCGCACGCAGCCGGGTCACCTGCGCGGCGTCGCTGGCACGGGCCTGCCGACACGTGCGTCGCCAACTGCGGCGTACGCGCCTCCGCCGTCTCCGGTCAGGGCAGGATGGCGCCATGACGCTCGCACTGCCCATCGACCCCGAGGCCAACGAACTCGTCAACCGGGATCCGCTGGCCCTGTTGCTGGGGATGGTCCTCGACCAGCAGGTGCCGATGGAGAAGGCGTTCTCCTCGCCGTACGTGCTGGCGCAGCGCCTCGGGCGCGACCTGGACGCCCGGGAACTGGCGGATCACGACCCGGAGGCGCTGGTCGCCCTGTTCGCCCGGCCGCCGGCGCTGCACCGCTTCCCGAAGGCGATGGCGGCCCGGGTGCAGGAGGTGTGCCGGACCCTCGTCGACCGGTACGACGGCGACGCCGCCGGGCTCTGGTCGGACGTGGCCGACGGCCGGGAGTTGCTGCGCCGGGTCGGTGAGCTGCCCGGCTTCGGCAGGCAGAAGGCGCAGATCTTCGTCGCCCTGCTCGGCAAGCGGTTCGGGGTCACGCCGAAGGACTGGCGGGAGGCGGCCGGCGACTACGGCGACCCGGACGCCCAGCGGTCGGTGGCCGACGTCACCGACGCGGACTCGCTGCGCCGGGTGCGCGAGTACAAGCAGCAGATGAAGGCGGCGGCGAAGGCGAAGTCCGCCGGGGGCTGACGCAACCGCGCCGTCGTGGCGGTCGTTGTAGCCAGGATGGCGACGACGGACAGCCGATGACGGACGAACGCGGCGGGCGGTTGCTGCGGCCGGAGGACAGCTCGCCCCGGGCCACCTTCCTGGAGCTCTTCTTCGATCTGGTCTTCGTCTTCGCGCTGACCCGGGTCTCGCTGCGCCTGGTCGAGGGCACCGGAGGCTCCGTCGGGACGCTGCTGGCCGAGATCGGGCGCACGGGCGTGCTCTTCCTGGCCCTGTGGCTGCTCTGGTCGATCACCACCTGGGTCACCAGCCGGTACGAGCCGGAGCATCCGGTGATCCAGTTCGTCGTGGTCGGGACGATGTTCGGCGCCATGGTGATGGCCGTGGCGCTGCCCCGGGCGTTCGAGGACCGGGCACCCTCGTTCGTGTTGGCGTACCTGGCGGTGATGCTCGGCCGGCCTCTGATCATCGCCACGGCCCTGCGCCGCCATCCGCGCCGCACGGTCCCGCTGCGGCTCTTCGCCTGGGCCGCCGCAGGGGCCGTGCCGTGGCTTGCCGGGGCGGTCGGGCCGGAGGAGCTGCGCCTGCCGCTCTGGACGCTCGCCGTGGCCGTCGACTTCGCCGGCCTGCTGCTCGGCTGGCCGCTGCCCCGGCTGGGCCCGGCACGCACCGCCGGCTGGCTGATCGCCGGCGAGCACCTGGCCGACCGGTACCAGCAGATTTTCCTCATCTCGCTGGGGGAGACCATCCTGGTCATCGGGCTGACCTACAGCGGCGCGGAATTCACCGCCGACCGGGCCGGCGCCTTCGCGACCGCCTTCGCCACCACGGCGCTGCTCTGGCGGATCTACTTCCACCGGGCGGGTCACCTGCTCGCCGAGGCGCTGCGGGTAGCCCGGTCGCCCGGCCGGCTGGGCACCTCCGCCAGCAGCACCCACCTGGTCATCGTGGTCGGCGTGCTGAGCACCGCCGTCGGTTACGAACTGGTGATCGCGCACCCGCACGGCCGTACCGACCCGACCTGGCTCGTCTTCGTCGTCGGCGGCCCGGCGATCTTCCTGGCGGCCCGGGCCCGCTTCGAGTACGAGATCTTCGGCCGGGTGTCCCGGTCCCGGGTGGCGGGCCTGGTGGTGTTGCTCCTGCTGGGCCCGGCGCTCACCCTGGTGCCGCCGATGGTGGCCCTGGCGCTGGTCGCCGTGGTGCTGGCGGGGGTGGCGTCCGCCGACGCGTGGCGCAGCAGGGGCCGCCCGCCCGAGCCGGCCGCGTCGCCGCTCGGGCACGGCGGGACCGGCGGCGGCGAGTTTCCCGCGCCGTGACGGGGCGGGTCAGGCGGCGGTCGGCCGGGAGAGGGCGGCCAGCGCCCGCCGGACGTCGGCGAGGGAGACCGTGGCCGAGTCGTCCAGGTCGGCCAGGCCGGCCTCGATCCACTGCCGCATGAGCGTGGTGACCCCGATGCCGCGCGCGTCGGCGGCGGCGCGGACCTGTTCGTACGTCTCCAGCGGCAGGCGCACCGAGCGGCTGACCATGGGGGTGTCGGTGTCGGGGGTGGGAAGCTCCACCTGCTGGCTCCCGTCGATCAGCTCCGCGAGCCGGTCACCGCCGCTGTGGAACTGCTTGGTCGCGTCGTTACGGTTCATCGTCACCGCCTCCTCATCGGCGAGATCTCCGCACGGCCTCGTCGTAGCGTTTCGCCTCGACGTCGCTCAGCTCGCGGGCGGAGAGGATGTCCCAGTCGTTGTCGGTGCCGTCGGCCTCGGCGAGCAGCACGGCCAGCCGGCGCCCCCGGCGGGCGGCGGCGTAGACGACCATCACGTCGTCGCCGAGGTGTCGGATGACCCGGCGGGTGCTGTGCAGCGCCTCCCAGACTTCCCCGGGCGTGACGTCGTAGACCCTCAGGTTGGCCAACGCCTCGTCGGTGAAGCTGAACCTGCTGCCCACGGCGCGAGCGTACCACGCAAGTAACACGAGGCCGGGTCGAGCGATTTTCGCTGATCACGCGCCGCAGGTGACAGGATGGGGCGTAACCCCCTCGAGGAGGTCCGTGGTGAAGCGTCAGGCGTACCAGCCCATCCTGATCACCGACGCCTCGCGCAGCCAGGACGACCAGCTCACCAGCCGTCAGAAGCGTTACGTGCTGATGATGGGCATCCGGGTGGCCTGCGTGATCGTCGGTGCCGTCCTGGTCGGCGTGCAGGCCCCGCTGCTCTGGCTGTGGCTGCCGATGGTGGCCCTGGGCATGGTGCTCATTCCGTGGCTGGCGGTGCTGCTGGCCAACGACCGCCCGCCCAAGGAGGAGCACCGGCTGGCCAACCGCTTCCAGCCGCGGCACCGGGACGAGACCCCGCCGATGAGCCTCACCGCCGAGGAACGCCCACACAAGATCATCGACGCCGAGCCCTGATCCATCCCACCCTCCCGGGCCCGCAGGTCAGGGGGAGGGGCGGGCACCGATCTGGGAGACCGCGAGGGCGCCGAGGTCGCCGGCGCGGCCCAGCGCCACCGCCGGCTGCGCGCCGTCGAGCCAGGCGGCCAGCAGACCGGCCGCGAACGCGTCCCCGGCCCCCGTGACGTCGACCACCGACACCCGGCGGGCCGGCGCCACGGCCACCGAGGCGTCCCGGTCCACCCAGACCGCCCCGGCCTCGCCCTGCTTGACGACGATCCGCCGGGCGGAGGCCGACAGCGCCCGCCCCTGCGCCGCCGGGTCCAGCCCGCCGGCCAGCACTGTCGCCTCGTCGGCGTTGACCAGGAGCAGGTCGACCCCGCGTACCCAGGACAGGAAGGCCGCCGCGCCGACCCGCCGCAGCGGGGCCGCGGAGGCCGCGTCGACACTGGTGGTGAGCCCGCGCTCGCGGGCGGCGGCCAACGCCCGCAGCCCCGCCGGTCGGGACTCGGCGTCCAGCAGGGTGTACCCGGACAGGTGCAGGTGCCGCGCGTCGGGCGTCGCCGTCAGGGCCGCGTCGACGTCCCCCGGGGTCAGCCGCAGGTTCGCGCCCCGCTCGGTGATCATCGACCGCTCCCCGGCCGTGGCCAGCACGATGACCGTCCCGGTGGCACGGTCGGGGCACACGCGCGTCGCGCAGTCGACCCCCGCCCGCTCCAGCTCGGCCACCCGGTCCCGCCCGGCGTCGTCGTCGCCGACGGCACCGACCAGCGTGACAGGTACGCCCTGCGCGGCGAGCCAGGCCGCGGTGTTGGCGGCCTGCCCGCCGCCGCTGAACCGGATCGCCGCCGGCGTGTCCGACCCGGTGGCCACCGGCCCCGCCAGCACCGCCACCACGTCGGTGATCAGGTCACCGACGACGAGGACGCGGCCTGCGGTCATGCCCCGGCGCGGCGGGCGGCCGCGGCGACGGCGATCCGGGCCGCGAGGTCGGCGTTGCGCAGGATGATCCGGACGTTCACCGCCAGGCTCGCCCCCTCGGTCGCCGAGTGGAAGTGCGCGAGCAGGTAGGGCGTCACGGCCTTGCCGGTCACCCCGTCGCGCTCGAGCAGGGCGAGCCCGTCGGCGAGGGTGCGGTCGTGCAGTTCCGGGTCGAGCTGCTCGTCGGTCGGCAGCGGGTTGGCCACGATCAGGCCGCCGTGGTGTGCGCCGTGCTGCTCGCGGGCCGCCAGCACGTCCGCGACCTGTTCCGGGGAGTCCAGCGACCAGTCCAGGTCGAAGCCGCCGTCGGTGATGAAGAAACCGGGGAAGCGCCGGGTCCGGAAGCCGACCACGCCGACGCCGAGGGTCTCCAGCCGCTCCAGGGTCGCGCCCACGTCGAGGATCGACTTGACCCCGGCGCAGACCACCGCGATCGGCGTACGGGCCAGGGTGACCAGGTCGGCGGACTCGTCGAAGGTCTGCGCCGCCTCCCGGTGCACCCCGCCGAGGCCACCGGTGGCGAACACGCCGATCCCGGCGGCAGCGGCCACCGCGCTGGTCGCGGCCACGGTCGTGGCGCCGTCCGCGCCGGTCGCGGCGGCGAGGGCGAGATCGCGTACGGAGAGCTTGGCGACCCCGTCGACGGTGGCGAGCCGGGTCAGCTCCGCGTCGTCCAGGCCCACCACGAGCCGCCCGCCGACCATGCCGATGGTCGCCGGGACCGCACCCGCGTCCCGGACGGCCTGCTCGATCTCGCGGGCCACCCGCAGGTTGTCCGGCCGGGGCAGGCCGTGCGAGACGATGGTGCTCTCCAGGGCGACGACGGGACGCCCGTCGCGCAGGGCGTCGGCAACCTCGCTGCCGTAGCGGATGTGAAAGTCGGTCACGTCACCACCGTACGGCCCCCGTCCGGGCGACATGAAGTGGACCGGAGCGGGGTGACCTGCCAGACTTGACGGTCGGAGGTGCAGAAGTGAGCACAGAGGTTCTCGAGCGTCCGGAGCTGAAGGACGCCGACACCGGTCCCGAGATGTTCCACTACGTACGCAAGGAGAAGATCGCCGAGAGCGCCGTCATGGGCACTTTCGTCGTCGCGCTGTGCGGGGAGACCTTCCCGGTCACCAAGGCCGCCAAGCCCGGCTCGCCGGTCTGCCCGAAGTGCAAGGAGATCTACGACTCCTGGGGCGAGTGAGCGTGGGCGACCCTCCCGGTCGCGCACGTAACCTTCGCCGGTGACCACCTCCACCGCCCTGCTCCTCGCCGACCTCACCGGGGTGGCGGTCTTCGCCGCCTCCGGGGCCTCCGCGGCGGTGGCCAAACGGCTCGACCTCTTCGGCGTCGTCTTCGTCGGCTTCGTGGCCGCGCTCGGTGGTGGGATCTTCCGGGACCTGGCGATCGACGAGGCGCCGCCGCTGGCCTTCGGCGACTGGCGCTACGCCGCCACGGCCGCCGTCACCGCCGCCGCCGTCTTCTGGCTGCACCCTGAGTTCGCCCGGCTGCGCACCACCGTGCTGGTGCTGGACGCGGCCGGGCTGGCGCTGTTCACCGTCACCGGCACGGTCAAGGCCCTCGACGCCCAGGTGCCGGCGGTGGGGGCCTGCGTGATCGGCATGCTCACCGCGATCGGCGGCGGCCTCGGGCGCGATCTGCTCACCGCCGAGATCCCGGTGGTGCTGCGGCGGGAGATCTACGCCGTCGCCGCGCTCGCCGGCTCGATCCTCGTGGTGCTGCTGGACGCCCTCGGGCAGGCCAACGCCGGCTGGCTCACGGCCGCGGCGGTCGTCGTCTTCCTGCTGCGCCTGGTGTCGCTGCGCCGCCGGTGGTCCGCGCCGGTGCCGACCACGCGGGCGCCCAGGACGGGCATGCGCGGCCGGCGGGAGTGACGGAGGGCGCACTCGCCACGGCAGGAGTGGTCAGGACGGGCAACGTCTGAGGCGTGCCGGCACCCCGGTCGGGGCGGCGTCCGGGTCTACCGGGCGGCGATCTGCGGGTCCGGGGTGCCGAAGGGCGGCTCCGGCGCCTGTCGCTCGTGGCCCGGGCGGAGGCGGTGGGACCGGCGTGGCCCGTATGTCGCGTGGGCCCGGCGGGGCGGCGCTGGTTATGCTGGGTCGGCCTTCGCGGCACCCACTGCGCGGAGGCGTTTTCATGGGCGGCGGTACCCGTGGCCCTCGCCCGGGGTCCGCCGTCAGGCGGTCGGAGAGGAGCTTCCCGTGGCGGCCCGGTTGCCGGCGATCGAGACGTTTCCGGCACTGCGCGCTTGGCAGCGCAAGGCACTCGTGGAATACCTGCGTCGGCGGGACCCCGACTTCACGGCGGTCGCCACCCCCGGCGCCGGAAAGACCACCTTCGCCCTGCGGATCGCCGCCGAGCTGCTGGCCGACGGCACCGTCGAGGCGGTGACCGTGGTGGCGCCGACCGAGCACCTGAAGACCCAGTGGGCGCAGGCGGCGGCCCGGGTCGGCATCCAGCTCGACGCCGCCTTCCGCAACGCCGACCTGCACTCCTCCGCCGACTTCCACGGCGCCGTCGTGACGTACGCGCAGGTGGGCATGGCGCCGCACGTGCACAAGCGGCGCACCCTCACCCGGCGCACCCTGGTCGTCCTCGACGAGATCCATCACGCGGGGGACAGCCGCTCCTGGGGCGACGGGGTGAAAGCGGCCTTCGAGGGCGCCGAGCGCCGGTTGATGCTCACCGGGACCCCGTTCCGCTCCGACGACAACCCGATCCCGTTCGTCAGCTACGAGCGCGGCGGGGACGGCCTGCTGCGCTCCCGCGCCGACTCGGTCTACGGCTACGCCGACGCGCTGCGCGACGGCGTCGTCCGGCCGGTGCTCTTCCTGGCGTACTCGGGGGAGACCCGGTGGCGCACCAACGCGGGGGACGAGTTGGCGGCGCGGCTCGGCGAGCCGATGACCCAGGACCTCGTGGCGCAGGCGTGGCGCACCGCACTGGACCCGGCCGGCGACTGGATGCCGCAGGTGCTGCGGGCCGCCGACGCCCGGCTGACCGTGCTGCGCAACGCGGGGATGCCCGACGCCGGCGGGCTGATCATCGCCAGCGACCAGCAGACCGCCCGCTCGTACGCGAAGCTCATCGCGCAGGTGACCGGCGAGCGCGCGGCGGTGGTGCTCTCCGACGACGTGGGCGCCTCGGCGCGGATCGCGACGTTCGCGGCGTCCGAGCAGCGCTGGCTGGTGGCGGTCCGGATGGTCTCCGAGGGCGTCGACATCCCCCGGCTGGCGGTCGGCGTGTACGCGACCAGCGCCAGCACCCCGCTCTACTTCGCGCAGGCGATCGGCCGGTTCGTCCGCGCCCGCCGCCCCGGCGAGACCGCCTCGGTCTTCCTGCCCAGCGTGCCGCACCTGCTCGGGCTGGCCAGCGAGATGGAGGCCGAGCGGGACCACGTGCTCGGCAAGCCCAAGGACCGCGAGGGCTTCGACGACGACCTGCTGGAGCGCGCCCAGCGCGACGACCAGGCCAGCGGCGAGCTGGAGAAGCGCTTCGCCGCGCTCTCCGCCACGGCCGAGCTGGACCAGGTGATCTTCGACGGCGCCTCGTTCGGCACCGCCGCCCAGGCCGGCACCCCCGAGGAGGAGGAGTACCTGGGCCTGCCCGGGCTGCTCACCGCCGACCAGGTGGCCCTGCTGCTGACCAAGCGGCAGCAGGAACAGCTCGCGGCCCAGCGCCGCCGGGCCGCCAGGCCGGCTGAGGCGGCCGCTGCGGCGCCCACAGCGCCGCCGGCACCGATGAGTGCCGCCCAGCGTCGGGTCGCCCTACGCCGCCAACTGAACGCCCTCGTGGCCGCCCGGCACCACCGCACGGGGCAGCCGCACGGAAAGATCCACGCGGAGCTGCGCCGCCTCTGCGGCGGCCCGCCGAGCGCCCAGGCCACCATCGAGCAGCTCGAGGAACGCATCGCCACCGTTCAGACCCTCTGAACGGCTGTCGACCGGCCCGCCACCGGTGCCCGGGATCGGGCGGATCGGACGTGCCGGGCGGGGAGACGCAAAAGCCGGCCGGAGGCCCCCTCAGGGGGCCTCCGGCCGGCTATGTCGTGGATCTGCGGATCTCAGTTCGCCATCAGATCGGCGCCACGCCAGCTGAACTCCGGGTCCGTCGCGAACCGCACGGTGATCTTCACGAGATCCTCCGCGTACTTGTTCGCGTGGTGCCCACAGAACACCAGCTCGCTCCCACCCGCCAGAGTGATCCGGAGCTTGCCGGCAGCATTGCAGCGGTCGCACCGTTCATCGGCGGCTGGGGGAGCCACCGTCTCGGGCGGCGGCGTGAGGGTCGGGGTCATCGCCTTCCTCCTCTGGTCGTCACCGATGAACACTCTCTTCGGTCTTTGCTCACCTATCGTGCAACACCCTGTCCCGGCGCTGCCTTCCCTGTGTGCCCGCGGGGGACCGAGGTCACACATGGCAGGGACAGTGTGCAGTGCACCAAGGGTGCCACGTCAACGATCACAATCGTGCAACCGAACGATCACCTTCCGACGTTGCACGCCAGGTGGTCAAAACGACACGTTCGGTTGACGATCGCGATCAGTCCAGGTAGTCCCGGAGCACCTGTGAACGCGACGGGTGGCGCAACTTGGACATCGTCTTGGACTCGATCTGCCGGATGCGTTCCCGGGTCACCCCGTAGACCTGGCCGATCTCGTCCAGCGTGCGCGGCTGGCCGTCGGTCAGCCCGAAACGCAGGCGTACCACCCCCGCCTCACGCTCGGACAACGTCTGCAGCACCTGCTGGAGCTGATCCTGCAGGAGCGAGAACGAGACCGCGTCGACCGCGACCACGGCCTCGGAGTCCTCGATGAAGTCACCGAGCTGGCTGTCGCCCTCGTCGCCGATGGTCTGGTCGAGCGAGATGGGCTCCCGGGCGTACTGCTGGATCTCCAGCACCTTTTCCGGTGTGATGTCCATCTCCTTGGCGAGCTCCTCCGGGGTGGGCTCGCGGCCCAGGTCCTGGAGCAGCTCACGCTGGATGCGGCCGAGCTTGTTGATGACCTCGACCATGTGCACCGGGATGCGGATGGTGCGGGCCTGGTCGGCCATGGCCCGGGTGATCGCCTGCCGGATCCACCAGGTGGCGTACGTGGAGAACTTGTAGCCCTTGGTGTAGTCGAACTTCTCGACCGCGCGGATCAGGCCGAGGTTGCCCTCCTGGATCAGGTCGAGGAAGGCCATGCCGCGACCGGTGTAGCGCTTGGCCAGCGAGACGACCAGCCGGAGGTTGGCCTCCAGCAGGTGGTTCTTGGCGCGCTCGCCGTCACGCGAGATCCAGCCAAGGTCCCGCTGCATCTCCCGGGTGAGCTTCTCCTCGCCCTCGTCGGCAGCGCGCAGCCGCTCCGCGGCGTAGAGCCCGGCCTCGATCCGCTTGGCCAGCTCCACCTCCTGCTCGGCGTTGAGCAGCGGGACCTTGCCGATCTGCTTGAGGTAGGCCCGGACCGAGTCGGCGGAGGCGGTCAGCTCCGCGTCGCGACGCGCCTGCTTGAGCGCCTCGGACTCCTCGTCGTCCCACTCGAAGTCGTTGTCGCTGGCCGAGTTGGCGGCGTCGGTCTCGGCGGCGCGGGTCAGCTCCGCCGGCTCCTCGACGACCACGTCCTCGATCGCGGCGGCGAGCTCCTCCGGGTCGATGTCGCCCTCGGCGCCCTCGCCCTTGGCCTTGCCGCCGGCCTTGGCCGGCTTGGCGCCGGCCGCCGCGACCGTCGCCTTGGTGGCCCGGGTCGACTTGGTCGCCTTCGCGGGCGCGGCGGCCTTGGCGGCCACCTCGGCGGTGGTGCCGGCGGCCTTGCGCGGGGCGGCCTTGCGCGGGGCGGGCGCCGGGGCCTCGTCCGCGGCGGGCGCCTGCTTCGGGGCGGGCGCGACGGCCTTCTTGGTGGTCTTGGCGGTGGTGGCCCGGGACGCGGGGGTGGCCGATCGGGCGGCGGCGACGCGGCGGCGGGTGCTCGCCGAGCCGTCGACCACCACGGTCACTCCCGCCTCGGAGAGCGCCCGCAGGATCTTCTTGGCCTGGGCCGGAGTCACCTCGGCGGACTCGACGGTGCGCGCGAGCTGAGCCGACGTGAGCTGGCCGCCGGCGCTCTGCGCGTGGGCGATCAGAGTGTCGGTGAGCGAGCGAACGTCGGCGCCGGTCTGGCGGGGTTCTGTCACGAATGACCTTCCGGAGGCGAAGAGCGAGCACGGCCGGGTCGTCCGACGCAGAGCGGGGCACCTTGCCGGGCGATGTGGTTGAGGGACCCCCGTGTCCCGGGCCGGCCGGTCGCTGGCGGTCCGTGGCGCGTGGGCAGGGTGAATTGTAACGCCGTCCGCCGCGATCATCCTGCGGCGCACGGCGTACCGGCGACAGGACCGCCGATTTGGCACAGAGGTGGACTTTATGGCGATCGTACCCTGCGTGCCGAGCCCGGGCCGTCGGGTCGCGGCAGTCGGCGATGCACCCGCTGAGGTCTGCTCCCCGTGGGACCTCACCTGCCGCCGGTCGGACGTTGCCGCGGCCGGGGGCCGCGGCGCCGGTAGGAAATGCGGCGACGCGGTCGACGTTTTCAAATGGAAAACGGCGACCGCGTCGACACAAAAATGCGTTACAACGCTCGCGGAGCGGGGCGACTCAGTCGATGTAGTCGTTCATCAGGGGGTTGCACCATTCGACGCCACCACTTACCAGCGTGCAGACCTTCCAGTGGATAACGGCGCGCGACATGTTGCCGGTCTCGATGCTGAAGGTCCGTTCCTGTCCCGCACCTTCCACCAGAAGGGTGTAGTTGCCGGTCCGGGCGCCGGACCGGTAGACCTTGACCGGGTGCCGTCCGAGGAAGAGTCCTTTACCGTGAAGGCGTTGCGCTCCGGGATGCAGCAGGCGCCGCTGTTGAACCACGCCTCGCCGTAGATCTTGGTCTGGTTGCCGTAGCGCGCGTACTGGTGGGTGGTCGCGGCGTGCGCGGCGGTGCCCGTCGCCACGATTGCAGTAAGCGCCACCCCGGTGGTGACGATGGCCCTCTTTCCCCATCGACGCGCGCCTTCGAGCAGCTTTCAGCCACTGCATCCCCCGTTCTTTGAGTTGTGTGTGGCCAGCTGGCTGGAATAAACCAGCTGCATTGATCAGCACCTTGTCTAGCCGGTTGTGACGATGTCAATGCGGAGCGAATGCGCGCCGTCACGCACTGTCAGCGAAGGGTGTCGGTGCCCGCCGTGACCTGCCTGCGGCACCACATCGACCTCGCCGGGCCGGCGTCCGGTCGCCCGGTACGGGTAGGCGATGATGAGGCGTGGGCACGGCGCTGCGGAGGGACGTCGACGACGCCGGTGGGGTCGTGCCGGTACCCACCCACCACCCGCACAGAGGGGGCCACCCATGACCAGTCCGGCGCCGACGCCACAGGAGCTGCTCAAGATCGCGATCGAGGTGGCCCGGGACGCGGCGGAGACCGCCCACCGGATGCGCACCGAAGGGGTCTCGGTGGCCGCGACCAAGTCCACCGTCACCGATGTGGTCACCGCCGCCGACCGGGCGGTCGAGCGGCAGGTCCTCGACGCGCTGGCGACCCTCCGTCCCGACGACTCGGTGCTCGGCGAGGAGTACGGCGGGGCCGCGGCGGGCGGGCCCGGCAGCGGGGTCCGCTGGATCGTCGACCCGATCGACGGCACCGTGAATTACCTGTACGGCCTGCCGCACTCCGCGGTCTCGCTGGCCGCCGAGGTGGACGGCATCGTGGTCGCCGGGGTGGTGCGCAACATCAGCACGGGCGACGAGTGGACGGCCACCGCGGGCGGCGGCGCCTGGCGCGGCGGTACGCGGCTGCGCTGCTCCACCGAGACGGACCTCGGCCAGGCGCTGGTGGCCACCGGCTTCGGGTACGACCCGCGGCGCCGGGCGCACCAGGCCCGCGTGGTGGCCGAGCTGATCCCGCACGTGCGGGACATCCGGCGGCTCGGTGCCGCCGCGATCGACCTCTGCTACGCCGCGGAGGGCCGGGTGGACGCGTACTACGAGAAGGGGCTCGCGGCCTGGGACCTCGCGGCGGGCGGCCTGGTGGCCCATGAGGCCGGCCTGCGGGTCGACGGGCTGCGCGGGGTGCCGGCCGGACCGGACATGGTGGTCGCCGCCCCGCCGGCGCTGTTCGAGCCGCTGCACGCCCGCCTCGCCGACCTCGACGCGTCCGGCGGTCCCTGACCGGCCGGACGGCGGTCGGGGACCGCCGGCGGCGACGCGGGGGCGCCCCCACGTGGCCTCGGGAGAGCTTCCCCGCGGCGCGCCCGGTCCGGTCGGCGCGCCGCGGTGGCGGTCACTTCTTCGGTGCCGGGCAGGAGCCGGGGGGCGCTACCGGCGCGCCCAGGTCGCCGAGGGACTGGTTGACCTCGGTGGTGGTGGCGAGCTGCTGGAAGGACCCGCCCAGCACCACGTCGACCGTGTCGTCCGTGCGCTTCGCGTCGTACACCGTGTCGGCGTCGTCGAGGAAGTAGGCTCGCAGCACGTGCGCCGAGCCCACGCCCTTCGGGCCGTACCGCAGCACCGCTATGTCGTCGATCTTCTTCTTCTCCTCGCCGATCTTCTTGACCTGGAACTGCCGGTTGCGGAACTCGTCGCCGATCTGGCGGGCGAGGCCCGGCTGCTCGCTGGCGTTGAGAACGTTGATCTTGACGTCCTTGCGCTCAGGTAGTGCGGTGTTCGCCAGCGGCCACCCCTCAGGGCAGCCCGCGGCGACGCCCGCCCCGCTCTGTGTGTCGCGGACCAGGGCCACGACCACGAAGACCAGGGCCACCAGCGCCAGCAGACCGACGACAACGAGTGCTCGCACTCGCGCAAAGCTCATCAGGGCGCTCCCCAGACAGACGTGGTGGTGGCGGCCGTCGGCGGTCGGGCCGCCCCGCCGGCCGCCGGAGTACGCCGCTGAGGTTAACGGGTGTCCGGCGGTCGCGTGGAAACAGCCGGACATGCCGGCGCGCCAACCGGGAACCGGGTACTACTACCCCTATCTTCGTGTCGCCTGAATCACATTGGGAACAACTTCGCGTGCGGGGGCGTACATCTCAGCCACGAGGGCGGTATACATGCCTCGCCTACTGGGGGGGTAAGGTTCCGCGCTCGCTGGGGGTGTTCGTCTGGACGCCTCCGTCCGTGCTGTCTTCGGGTCGGGTGACCGACACAAGTGGTGGCGGGCCAGCGGAACCGAAACAGCGTCGTCCGGCGTTACAACCGGAAGCGACAACATCGATATGGGAGAGTGAAACCGATGGCCACCGACTACGACGCCCCGCGTCGCGACGAGGTCGACCTCGGCGAGGACAGCCTGGAAGAGCTCAAGGCCCGACGCGTCGACTCACAGTCGGGCGCCGTGGACGTCGACGAGGCCGAGGTGGCCGAGAGCTTCGAGCTGCCCGGCGCCGATCTGGCGGACGAGGAACTCACGGTCAAGGTGCTGCCGATGCAGCAGGACGAGTTCCGGTGTGCCCGCTGCTTCCTGGTGCACCACCGCAGCCAGTTGGCGGTCGAGCGCAACGGCGACCTCATCTGCCGCGAGTGCGTCTGACACCGTAGCGTCCGCACCAGCGGCGGCTCCCTCGTCGGGGCCGCCGCTGCCCGAGTCGCCGTGCGGCATTCCCGGGGACCTGCTTGACTCGTTGACGGGTGACCGTCATGACGACGTCGGTCCATTCGGGAGGTCGGACCATGAGCGAGTGGAGCGAGTCCGGCGGCACGCGTGGCGCGGATGAGGGCCGGGCTGTCGGCGCGGACGACCCCGTCGCGCGGGACGACCACGCCGACGCGGTGCCCGCGCGCGGCACGGACGAGCTGGGTGCGACCGTCGCGGCCCTGACCGCCGACGACGTCGAGCCGGCCCGCCGGCGGCAACTGCTCGGCCGGCTCGTCGGGCAGGCGCGGGCGCGTGGGCTGACCGACCTGTTCAAGCCGAAGAGCGCGGTGCGCTGGATGGTCGACACGGTCGCCGAGGTCGCCCCGCACGTGCCGGTACGCGACCTGGCCACCCTGCGCCGGCACTTCGACGGCCTGGACGGCGAGGCGTTGGCCGAGCGGCTGGTCCGCAACGCCGCGCGGACGACGGCCGGCATCGGCGCCGCCGGCGGGGGAGTGGCGGCGGTCGAGTGGGCGGTCGCCCCGGCCCTGCTCTCCGCGCCGGTCCTGCTGGCCGCCGAGACGGTCGCCGTGGTGGCGGTCGAGCTGAAGCTGATCGGCGAACTGCACGAGGTCTACGGGGTCCCGGTGCCGAGCGGCGGCACCCAGCGGGCGGTCGCGCTGGTGCAGTCCTGGGCCGGCCAGCGGGGGATCAACCCGATGATGCCCGGTGTCGGGGTGGGCGCCGTGCTGGGCACCGCCGCGCGCAAGGAGCTGCGGGACACGCTGCTCAAGCGCTTCGGCCGCAACCTGACCACCCTCGGGCCCTTCCTCACCGGGGCGGCGGTGGCCAGCTACCTCAACCGCCGGGCCACCCGGACCATGGCGGACCAGCTCCGCAGCGACCTGCGTCGCCAGGCCAAGGCACTGCCGGACGCCCCGCCGGCCCTCCCTGGCGCCCGCTGAGCGGGCGGCCGGCACCGAGCACGGGCCGGGTCCCGGACGCCGCCGGACAGCGCCGGAGCGAGCGGACAGCGGCCGGACGGACTCAGGCCCGGGCGGCGTCGCGGGCGGCGAGGAGCGCCTCGGCCAGCTCTACCGGGTGCCGGGTGCTGACCACCCAGAACGGGGTGGGGTCGGCCGGGTCGTCGAGGACCACCTGCACGGCGCCGGGGATCCACGGCCGCTGCACCACGAACGCCAGCGGGTCGGCGCCGACCCCGAGCACCTCACGCCGGCCGGCGGCGTCCAACGGGACGACGTCGGCGACGAACCGGACCGGCAGCCGGGCGTCGTCCACCCGCAGCTCGCCGTCGCGTACGGCGATCCGGATCCGGCCCAGCCAGGCCAGGCCGGCGACGGTCGCCGGGAGCAGCACGACGAAGGGCAGCCAGGCGCGGACGCCGGGGGCGCCCATCCAGACCTCGAGGGCCAGCAGCGCGGCCGCGGCCAGGCCACCCAGCCACAGCCACCAGGGCAGACCGAGCCGCTCGGCGTGCTGCGGGGGCACCGCGGCGGGCGGCGCCGGGGACGGCGAGGATGGTGACAGGCTCACTCCTGCGAGGGTACGGCGCACGACGGGCGACGGAACCGGCAGGATGGCAGGGTCACCCCAGGAAACGGACGGAAGAGGAGAACCGTGACCGACGTCGTACCCGTGCCCGTACGGCAGCTCGACCCCGAGCTGCCGCTGCCGGCGTACGCCCATCCCGGCGATGCCGGCGCGGACCTGGTGGCCGCGGCGGACGTCGAGCTGCCACCCGGCGGCCGGGCCCTGGTCCCGACCGGCGTGGCGATCGCGTTGCCCGAGGGGTACGTGGGCCTGGTCCACCCCCGTTCGGGGCTCGCCGCCAGACTCGGCGTGACGGTGCTCAACGCGCCCGGTACGGTCGACGCCGGCTACCGGGGTGAGATCCTGGTCAACCTGATCAATCATGATCGGGAGACACCGGCGAAGATCTCCCGTGGTGACCGCATCGCGCAGCTCGTCGTGCAGCGGGTGGCACGGGCGGACTTCCGGGCGGTGGCCGAGCTGCCCGCGTCCCGGCGCGGGACCGGCGGCCACGGCTCCACGGGCGGCCACGCCGGCCTGGTGCCGTCCCCGGCGGACGGCGGGCAGGACGCGGCCCCGGAAACACCGGACGGACGGCGGTCGCCGGACGTGCGGCGGGAAGAGCGGGACCGGGCAGGCGGCCGGACGGAAGAGGTGGCAGGGTGAGAGCGAACAGCGGAGGGTTGGCGCAGTGATCTTCTCCCGGAAGCGGGACAGTGCCGGACGGCACGCCCGTGACGAGCGGACGACCGAGGTCCTCGACTCGCACGAGGAGTCGACCCCGGCCCGCGGCCCGTACGACATCTCCGAGGCGCCCGAGGGGGTGCAGCGGCTCGACCTGGGCAGCCTGCACATCCCGGCGGTGCGCGACGTCGAGGTGCGGGTGCAGGCCGACCCGGAGGGCGTGATCCAGCAGGTCGTGCTCGTGCACGGTCCGAACGCGCTCCAGCTCGGTGTCTTCGCCGCGCCGCGCTCCGAGGGCATCTGGGACGAGGTGCGCGAGGAGATCCGCCAGTCGCTGTTCAACGACGGCGCGGCGGCCCAGGAGGTCCAGGGCGAGTACGGCATCGAGCTGCACGCCCGGGTGCGTACCCCGGACGGGCTGACCGACCTGCGGTTCGTCGGCATCGACGGGCCGCGCTGGATGGTCCGCGGCGTCTACCAGGGCGAGGTGGCCACCGACCCGGCCGCCGCCGGCCCGCTGGCCGAGTGCCTCGACGGCCTGGTGGTCGACCGGGGCCAGGAGGCCAAGCCGGTGCGCGAGCCGCTGCCGCTGCGGCTGCCCCGTGAGGTGGCCGACCAGGCGGTCCAGGGGGCGCCGGCCGACGGCAACCCCGCGCCCGCGCCCCGCGAGGCCTGACCGTCCGTCACGACGCGCCGGGACCGGCCCCGTCGGCGTACGCTGGCGGGACGGTTCCGGCGTCGCCGGGGTCGTCCCGGGTGCCGGCGAGGCGTCGGCCCAGCGTGGAGAGGGTGACGCGGAGGTCATGTCGACCGACGAGGGCCGGGGCCCGCTGCGCCGCATGCTGCGACGGCTCACGGCGAGCGAGGCGGAGATCGAGGCGCAGGAGCTGCGCCGGGAGAGCGCCGAGCACGGCGGTGTTCCGGCCGGGCAGTGCACGCGGGGCCAGGTGGTCTCGGTGGCCGGTCGGCTGCGTACGGTCGTCTACACCCCGCGGACCAACCTGCCCACGCTGGAGGCGGACCTCTACGACGGCAGCGACGTGGTCACCCTGGTCTGGCTGGGCCGGCGGCACATCGCCGGGATCGAGCCCGGCCGGCACCTGACCGCGCGCGGCCGGGTGGCGGTGCGCGACGACCGCAAGGTGATCTACAACCCGTACTACGAGCTGGAACCGCCGAAGTGACCCGGTGGCCGCGGCGGACGGAAGGCGTGCGATGACGACGGGACAGCACCGGGCGGCACAACCGGAGAGCGACCCGCAGGGCGAGGAGCCGCTGCCCACCCTCGCCGAGCAGATGGCCGACCAGCTCGGCGGCTGGCGGGGCCTGGTCGAGTCCAGCATCCCGGTGGTCGTCTTCGTGCTGGCCAACATCATCGGCGAGCTGCGGCCCGCCGTGATCGCCTCGGTGGTGGTGGCCCTCGCCATCGCCGGGCTCCGGCTGGCACAGCGCCGCCCGGTCCGGCACGCGGTCAACGGGCTCTTCGGCGTCGCCGTCGGCGCCGCGATCGCCTGGCGCACCGGCGACGAGCGCGACTTCTACCTCCCCGGCATCCTCTACGGCATCGGCTACGGGCTGGCCCTGCTGCTCTCGGCCGCCATCCGGCAGCCCCTGGTGGGGTGGATCTGGTCGGTGCTGGTGGCCAAGGGCCGCTCGGAGTGGCGCGACGACCCGCGCCTGGTCCGGACCTTCACCGGGCTCACCGTGCTGTGGGGCGTGGTGTGGCTGGCCAAGGTGGGCGTGCAGGCGGGGCTCTACCTCGCCCACCAGGACACGGCGCTGGGCGTGGCGCGGCTGGTGCTGGGTTACCCGCCGTACGTGCTGCTGCTGCTGATCACGGTCTGGACGGTCCGCCGGGTGACCCGGGAGGCGGAGTCCGAGGCGCTGCCCGGCGGCTGAGGCCGCCGCCTCAGCGCTGCTCGCGGGTGCGCTCGACGCTGTCCGCCCCGAGCACCACCGCGCGGACCGCGTCCTCGACCTCCGCCGTGCACACGAAGATCAGCTCGTCGCCGGCCTCCAACGGGTCGTCCGGCGTGGGCACCAGCACCCGCTTGCCGCGCAGGATCGCCACCAGCGCCGAGTCGCGGGGCAGCGGGACCGCGCGCAACGGCTCCCCGACGTACGGGGCGGTCGGCGGCAGGGTGATCTCCACCAGGTTCGCCTCGCCCTGCCGGAACGTCATCAGCCGGACCAGGTCGCCGACGGTGACCGCCTCCTCGACCAGGGCGGCCATCACCCGCGGCTTGCTCACCGCGACGTCGACGCCCCACTGCTCGGTGAAGAGCCACTCGTTCTCGGCCCGGTTGACGCGGGCCACCACCCGGGGCACCGCGAACTCGGTCTTGGCCAGCAGCGAGACCACCAGGTTGACCTTGTCGTCCCCGGTGGCCGCGACCACCACGTCGCAGCCGGCGATGTCGGCCTCCTCCAGGCTGGCCAGCTCGCAGGCGTCGGCCAGCACCCAGTCGGCGGCCGGCACCCGGTCGGGGCGGAGCATCCTGGGCTGGCGTTCGATGAGCATCACCTGGTGGCCGTTGTCGATCAGCTCCTGGGCGATCGAGCGGCCCACGTTGCCCGCGCCGGCGATGGCGATGCGCATGCTCACAGCCCTCCTTCCGGCGGCGCCGCCGCCACCGACGTGACCGTCTCCGCGATGTCGTCGGTGACCAGCATGAAGAGCTGGTCGCCCTCCTGGACCACGCTGGAGCTGGTCGGCAGCGTGCCGATGCCGAAGCGGATCAGGTACGCCACCCGGGCCCCGGTCGCCCCCTCCAGGGCGCGTACCGGCCGGCTGACCCAGTCCTTGTGCACCGGCACCTCGATGATCGACACCGTGCTCGTCGGGTCGCGGAAGATTTCCACGTTCCCCTCCGGCACCAGGTGCCGCAGCATCCGTTCGGCCGTCCACCGGACGGTGGCCACGGTGGGGATGCCGAGCCGCTCGTAGACCTGCGCGCGGCGCTGGTCGTAGATCCGCGCCGCCACCCGGGACACGCCGAACGTCTCCCGGGCGAGCCGGGCCGAGATGATGTTGGAGTTGTCGCCGCTGGAGACGGCCGCGAAGGCGTCCGCCCGCTCGATGCCGGCCTGCCGCAGCACCTCCCCGTCGAAGCCGGCGCCGGTGACGGTGATCCCGGCGAAGTCCGGGCCGAGCCGGCGGAAGGCGTCGGCGTCGTGGTCGATGACCGCGACCGAGTGCCCCCGGGACTCCAGGCTGTAGGCGAGGGTCGAGCCGACCCGGCCACAACCCATGATCACGACATGCACCGCGTCCCTCCTCAAGGTGCGCCACACCCGGCCGGTGAGCGTGCCGTCTGCGAGCCTGCCACGTTCCCGGCGCGAGTGCGGACCGACGGTACTCCGCCGCCGCGCCACGTCGTGATCGGCCACCCCACGACGCCCACCCGGGGGGTCGTACGCTTGGCCGTTGTGGCCAGACCCACCTCGCTGCTGAAGCGGCTGCTCCTCGGTCGACCGTTCCGGTCCGACCGGCTCAAGCACACGCTTCTGCCCAAGCGCATCGCGCTGCCCGTCTTCGCGTCCGACGCGCTCTCCAGCGTCGCGTACGCGCCCGACGAGATCCTGCTGACCCTCTCCACCGCCGGCGCCTCGGCGTACTTCTTCTCGCCGTGGATCGCCCTGGCCGTCGTGGTGGTGATGCTCACCGTCGTCGCCAGCTACCGGCAGAACGTGCACGCCTACCCCTCGGGCGGCGGCGACTACGAGGTGGCCACGGTCAACCTCGGGCCCCGGGCGGGGGTCGCGGTGGCCAGCGCGCTGCTGGTCGACTACGTGCTCACGGTCGCGGTCTCGGTCTCCTCCGGGGTGGCCAACCTGGGCTCGGTGGTGCCGTTCGTGGCCACCCACAAGGTGCTGATCGCGGTCACCGCGGTGGTGCTGCTCACCGCGGTGAACCTGCGCGGCCTGCGGGAGTCCGGCACGGCCTTCGCCATCCCCACCTACGGCTTCATCATCGTGATGGTCGGGATGCTGCTCACCGGCCTGGTCCGGGTGTTCGTGCTCGGCCACGACCTGCGCGCGCCCAGCGCCGGCCTGGAGATCCAGGCCGAGCACAGCGTCACCGGCTTCGCCCTGGTCTTCCTGCTGCTGCGGACCTTCTCCTCGGGCTGCGCGGCGCTGACCGGCGTGGAGGCGATCTCCAACGGGGTGCCGGCGTTCAAGGCGCCGAAGAGCCGCAACGCGGCCACCACGCTGCTGCTGCTCGGCACCATCTCGGTGGCCATGCTGGTCGGCATCATCTGGCTGTCCCGCCTCACCGGCCTGCAGTTCGTCGAGGACCCGAGGCTCCAGATCATCTCCGGCCCCGAGGGGTACGTGCAGAAGACCGTCACCACCCAGCTCGGGGAGACGGTCTTCGGCTCCGGCTCGGTGTTGCTCTTCGTGGTCGCCGGGGTCACCGCGCTGATCCTCTTCCTGGCCGCGAACACCGCCTTCAACGGCTTCCCGGTGCTCGGCTCGATCCTCGCCCAGGACCGCTACCTGCCCCGGCAGTTGCACACCCGGGGCGACCGGCTGGCCTTCTCCAACGGCATCGTCTTCCTGGCCGTCGCCGCGATCGTGCTGATCGTCGGCTTCCAGGCCGAGGTGACCAAGCTCATCCAGCTCTACATCGTCGGCGTCTTCGTCTCCTTCACGCTCTCCCAGGCCGGCATGATCCGGCACTGGAACCGGCACCTGCGGACCACGCGGGACCCGCAGGCGCGCCGGCGGATGCTCCGCTCCCGGGCGATCAACACCTTCGGCATGGCGATGACCGGCGCGGTGCTGGTCATCGTGCTCGTCACCAAGTTCCTGCTCGGCGCGTGGATCGCCATCGCCGCGATGGCGATGATCTACGTGCTCATGCTGGGCATCCGCCGGCACTACGACCGGATCGCCGCGGAGCTGACCCCGCCGGACGAGGGCCGCGCCGTGCTGCCCGCCCGCAACCACGCCGTCGTGCTGGTCAGCAAGCTGCACAAGCCGACGCTGCGGGCGATCGCGTACGCCCGGGCCACCCGGCCGGACACGCTGACCGCGGTGACCGTCAACGTCGACGAGAAGGACACCCGGGAGTTGCAGGCGGAGTGGGAGCGGCGGGACCTGCCCGTCCCGCTGACCGTGGTCGACTCGCCGTACCGGGAGATCACCCGCCCGATCCTGAACTACGTGGCCGGCGTCCGCCGGGAGTCGCCGCGCGACGTGGTCACGGTCTTCATCCCCGAGTACGTGGTGGGGCGCTGGTGGGAGCACCTGCTGCACAACCAGAGCGCGCTGCGCCTGAAGGGGCGGCTGCTCTTCGAACCGGGGGTGATGGTGACCAGCGTGCCGTGGCAGCTCGCCTCGACCGCCGGCAAGGACCTGGACCGGCTGGACGCCACACTGAGCCGGGGGCCGGCACGCGGCCCCCGGGTCGCGCCGCGCGGCACCCTGCCGCCGAGCGTCCCGCCCGTCGTGTCCGCGCCGCCCGGCGAGAGCGGCCCGAGTGGTGGAGGTGAACGGTGAGCGCGCACGGGAACGACCGCGGGCTGGAGGAGGCCGAGCGGGTCGAGCTGACCGTGGGGGCGGTCGCGCCCGGCGGGCACTGCGTCGCGCGGGTGAACGGCCAGGTGGTCTTCGTCCGGCACGCGCTGCCCGGCGAGCGGGTGGTCGCCGAGGTCACCGAGGTGCACAAGGGGTTCGTCCGGGCCGACGCGGTGAGCGTGCTCGAGGCCGCCCCGGACCGGGTCGAGCAGCCCTGCCCGTACGCGAAGCCGGGCCGGTGCGGCGGGTGCGACCTGCAACACGTCGCCCCGGCCGCCCAGCTCGACTGGAAGGCGGCGGTGGTGCGCGAGCAGCTCACCCGCCTCGGCGGGCTCACCGACGCCGAGCTGGACGCCCTCGGCGTCCGGGTCGAGGCGCTGCCCGGCGGGCCGCTCGGCTGGCGCTCCCGGGTCCGCTACGCCGTCGACGGGGCGGGCCGGGCCGGCCTGCTCAAGCACCGCTCGCACGAGGTGGTCCCGATCGACCGCTGCCTGATCGCCCACCCCGCGATCCGCGAGCTGCCCGTGCTGGCCCCGACCGGGTCGCGCTGGCCGGACGCGGACGCGGTCGAGACGGTCGCCTCCACGGGCGGGGACGTGGCCGTGACCGCCGTCGCCGACGGGGTGCCCCGCACGGTGAGCGGCCCGGACCGGGTCCGCGAGGTGGCCGCCGGCCGGGAGTGGACGCTGCCGGCGTCGTCGTTCTGGCAGGTCCACCCGGCCGCCGCCGACACCCTCGTCGACGCCGTGCTGGAGCTGGTCGACCCGCGCCCGGGGGAGCGGGCCTGGGACCTCTACGGCGGGGCGGGGCTCTTCGCCGCCGCGCTCGCCGGCCGGGTCGGCGACGCGGGCCGCGTCACCCTGGTCGAGTCGGCGGCCCAGGGCGTCGCCGCCGCCCGGGAGAACCTGCGCGACCTGCCCCGGGTGGAGGTCGTCCCGGCCCGGGTGGAGACCGCGCTGGCCCGCCGCCGGATCACCGGCCCGGTCGACGTGGTGGTGCTCGACCCGCCGCGCTCCGGCGCGGGCGCCCGGGTGGTGCGCGACATCGTGGCCGCCGGTCCCCGCGCGGTGGCGTACGTGGCCTGCGACCCGGCCGCCTTCGCCCGCGACGTGCGCACCTTCGCCGGGCTGGGCTGGCGGCTGACCGTGCTGCGCGGCTTCGACCTGTTCCCGATGACCCAGCACGTCGAGCTGGTCGGTCTGCTCCTGCCCGCCGCCGGGTTGGGAGGGGACCCTTCCTCTACCGAATCCGTCAAGAAGGGGCCCTTCCTCACATGAGGATCGTTGGACTGATGTCGGGGACGTCGTACGACGGGGTGGACGTGGCCGCCGCCGAGTTCACCCCCGACGGGGACACGCTGCGGCTGCGCCCGCTGGGGCACCGCGCCCTCGACTACGACGACGAGCTACGCGAGGCGATCGGCGCGCTGCTGCCGCCCGGGAGCACCACGATCGAGGCGGTCTGCCGGCTGGACAACCGCCTCGGCGAGGTCTTCGCCGAGGCGGCGGCCCTCGGCGTCGAGCTGGCCGGCGGCGCGGTCGACGCGGTGGTCTCGCCCGGGCAGACGGTCTTCCACTGGGTCGCCGACGGGCGCGCGCTGGGCACCCTGCAACTGGGCGCGGTGGCCCGGGTGGCCGCCCGGGTGGGCGTGCCCGTGCTCAGTGACCTGCGCTCGGCGGACGTCGCGGCCGGCGGGCAGGGCGCGCCCCTGGTCCCGGCGTTCGACGCGCTGCTGCTCGACCCGGCCGACGGCGCCGCCCCGCGCGCCGCGCTCAACCTGGGCGGCATCGCCAACCTCACGGTGCTCGCGCCGGGCGCGCCGGTGCTCGGGTACGACGTCGGGCCCGCCAACGCGCTGCTCGACGCGGCGGCCCGCCGCCTCCTCGGGCGGCCCTGCGACCTCGACGGCGCCCGCGCGGCGGCCGGTCGGGTGCACCCCGGCCTGCTCGACGCGTTGCTCGCCGAGCCGTACTACGCGGCGCCGCCGCCCAAGTCGACCGGCAAGGAGCTGTTCCACGCCGGCTACCTGGACGCCCGGCTGGCCGCCCTCGGCGAGGCGGTGCCGGCCGACGACGTGCTCGCCACCCTGACCGAGCTGACGGCCCGGGTGGTGGCCGCCGAGTGCGACCGGCACGGCGTGGCGGAGGTGGTGGCGGCCGGCGGCGGGGTGCGCAACCCCACCCTGACCGCCCGGCTGGCCGCCCTCGGGGCGGGGCGCTGGCGGCTGCGCACCACCGACGAGCTGGGCGTGCCCGCGCAGGCCAAGGAGGCGTACGCGTTCGCCCTGCTGGGCTGGCTCTCCTGGCACGGGCTGCCCGGCGCGCTGCCCTCGGTGACCGGCGCCGCCCGGGCCGCCGTGCTGGGCTCCTGGACCCCGTCCGGGCCGGCGTACCGGGGCGCCCCGGCCGTCCCGGCACCCCGGCGGCTGCGGATCGCGACCTGACTCCCGCAGGGTGCCCCCGGTCACCCGCGATCCACCCGGGGGCTGACCAGGCGCTCAGCACCCCCGGTCGGTGGGCGGGCGTCCGGGCCGTCCTGCGGAGTGTCGGACGGCCGATAGACTCTTGCGTCATGAGCGTTGAAGAGGGCACGGTCCACCACACCGGGCTGCTGGCCACCGTCCGGGGTCCGCAGGACGTCAAGCGGATGTCCGCCGAGGAGCTGGACGTCCTCGCCGCCGAGATCCGTGACTTCCTGGTCGCCAAGGTCTCGCGCACCGGCGGGCACATCGGCCCCAACCTGGGCGTGGTCGAGCTGACGCTGGCCATGCACCGGGTCTTCGACTCCCCGCGCGACCGGCTGCTGTTCGACACCGGCCACCAGGCGTACGTGCACAAGATCGTCACAGGTCGGCAGGTCGGCTTCGACAAGTTGAAGCAGCGCGGTGGCCTCTCCGGCTACCCCAGCCAGGCCGAGAGCGAGCACGACCTCATCGAGAACTCGCACGCCTCCACCGCCCTGTCCTACGCCGACGGCCTGGCCAAGGCCTACAAGCTGCGGGGCGAGCAGCGCAGTGTGGTCGCCGTGGTGGGCGACGGCGCGCTCACCGGCGGCATGTGCTGGGAGGCGCTGAACAACATCGCCACCGCCGGCAACCCGCTGGTGATCGTGGTCAACGACAACGGCCGGTCCTACGCGCCGACCATCGGCGGCCTCGCCGACCACCTCTCCTCGCTGCGGCTCAACCCCGGCTACGAGAAGGTGCTCGACACCGTCAAGGAGGCGCTCGGCTCGACGCCGCTGGTCGGCCGGCCGATGTACGAGGTGCTGCACGCCGTCAAGCGGGGCATCAAGGACGCCGTCGCCCCGCAGGCGATGTTCGAGGACCTCGGCATCAAGTACGTCGGCCCGGTCGACGGGCACGACGTGACGGCGGTCGAGTCGGCGCTGCGGGCGGCGAAGAACTTCGGCGGCCCGGTGATCGTGCACGCCGTCACCCGAAAGGGCTACGGCTACCGCCCGGCCGAGGAGGACGAGGCCGACTGCTTCCACGGCCCCGGCGCCTTCGACGTCGCGACCGGCAAGTCGGTCGCGGCCCCGTCGGTGAAGTGGACCGGCGTCTTCGCCGACGAGCTGGTCGCGATCGCCGACGAGCGGCCCGACGTGGTGGGCATCACCGCCGCGATGGCCGAGCCCACCGGCCTCGCCAAGCTGGCCCGCAAGCACCCGAACCGGGTCTACGACGTGGGCATCGCCGAGCAGCACGCGGCCACCTCGGCCGCCGGCCTGGCCCTCGGCGGGCTGCACCCCGTGGTGGCGGTCTACGCGACCTTCCTCAACCGCGCCTTCGACCAGGTCCTGCTGGACGTGGCGATGCACAAGCTGCCGGTGACCTTCGTGCTGGACCGGGCCGGCATCACCGGCCCCGACGGGCCCAGCCACTACGGCATGTGGGACATGTCGATCTTCGGCGTCGTGCCGGGCCTGCGGATCGCCGCGCCCCGCGACGCCGCCACCCTGCGCGAGGAGCTCCGCGAGGCGGTGGGCGTCGACGACGGCCCGACCATCGTCCGCTTCCCGACCGGCACCGTGGCCGCCGACCTGCCGGCCGTGCGCCGGGTCGGCACCGTCGACGTGCTGGCCGAGGCGGCGCGCAAGGACGTGCTGCTGGTCGCGGTCGGCTCCTTCGGCCACCTGGGCATGGAGGTGGCGACCCGGCTCGCCGAACAGGGCTACGGCGTCACCGTGGTCGACCCGCGCTGGGTCCGGCCGGTCCCGGCCGAGCTGGTCGAGCTGGCCGCCGGGCACCGCCTCGTGGTCACCGTCGAGGACGGCGTACGGGTCGGCGGCGTCGGTGACGCCCTCGCCCAGGCGATGCGGGACGCCGACGTCCGGGTGCCGCTGAAGGACCTGGGCGTACCGGCCGACTGGCACCCGCACGGCAGCCGCGCGCAGATCCTCGCCGACCTCGGCCTGACCGCGCAGGACGTGGCCCGCGACGTCACCGGCTGGATCTCCCGGCTGGACGTCGAGCAGGTCGAGCCGGTGATCGCCGCCGACGACGCGACCGCGCAGAGCTGAGTTTCCGACCGCCGTCGGCGGGTGCCCCGGGAGACCGGGTCACCCGCCGTCGGCGTCTCGCGTGCCGGTCAGCGGACGCCGGGGGAAGGCCGGGTCAGCGGACGCCGGGGGAACGCCGGGTCAGCGACCGCCGAGGGAGCGGTAGTGCGTCTTCTCCGCCTCGGCGAGGCTGAACGTCTCCGACCGGCTCGGCGCCGGCACCACGACCAGCCCCGGCCGGTCCACCAGCCGGGGCGTGTCCGGCGGCGTCGACAGCGAACTGTCGGCGGTCGGCCGCCAGCTCAGCACGGCCAGCGACTGCCCCGGCACCGGCAGCGTGTACGTCTGCAACGGGTTGGCGCGGTCGGCGGGGGAGACCACCGGCGTGCCCCCGTCGGCGGGGCGGTAGACCACGGCGGTCATCGTGCCGTCGGCCGTCTCCCAGCTCAGCTGCTCCAGCTCCGCCGGCTCGCCGCCGCCGAGGGCGACCTCGCCGAGGGTGCGTACGGTCAGCTTGGTCATCGGCCACGACGACGGCACCGAGCGCGGCGCGTCCCGGTCGCCGATGCGCCGGGGGACGCTGCCGAACGGGCCCTCCTCGCCGGCGAGCGCGCAGGTGTCCAGGCCCGTGAGGGCCCGCTTGCCGGAGCCGCTCTCGTCGCGTACGAGGGGGTAGCGCGGGTCGGTGGTGCCGGTGCCGAGGTCCAGCAGCCGGTCGGCGGCCCGGCCCCGGGGCAGCGCCTGGGTGGCTCTGAGCGTGGCGGTCACCGGCACCGCCCGGCAGGCCGGCACGGTCACCGGCTCGGTGAGGCCGTCGGTGTGCCGCAGGGCGCGGCCGTCCGGCCCGAGCAGCCGCTGCACCCGGCCCGACGTGAGGTAGCGCCGCCCGTCGGCGGTGTGCACGGGGAGCACGTCGGAGTAGACGAGGTAGCCGGGGTCGGTGTACTCGGCGGCGCGGGTGACCGCGTACCGGCCGTTCTCGGTGGTGACCTGGAGCAGCCAGGAGGCGCTCTCGCCGGGCACGTCCGCGGCGACCAGGGCCAGCGGCGCGCCGCCGACCTCGCCGGACCAGAGGATCCCGGACGTGGGCAGGTGCACCCGGTCGTCGGCCGGCGACCGCCAGTCGCGTACCGCCTCCGTCACCGCCGACCTGACGGCGGCGTCGCCCGTCAGGGTGCCGCGTGGCGGCCAGACCGTCAGGTCGCCGTCCAGGCTGTCGTAGCCGACCCGCAGGTCGCCCGGCTGCCGGTCGGCCACCGGCCCGCAGGCGGTCGCGGTGAGCAGCAGGGTCAGCAGTGCGGTGGCCGTGATGCCGCGCCGGCGGACTGGAGCCACCTGTACGCCCCCTCGATCGCCTCAGCCGTCGTTCAACGGAAAGCGCCATAGTACGAGATGTCGGATCACCGGGACGCGCCCCCTCGCCCACCGTCCGTGCGCAGGTCGCGGGCGGTGGCCGACGCCGACCACAGAGGACACTGCCGTGGTTTCAGGGTGAATGTCCCGCTCGGGTAGACTCCGCCGACTGTGACGCCTGCCGAGACCCGCGCCGAATCCTGGTCGGAATCCGACGCCGCCGCGGCCCCCGCGTCCGAACCCGTGGCGCCGCCCGTGGGCGGCGGCGCCGGTGACCGTACGCCGGACGGGGCCGCCCGCGCCGACGAGGCCGACGCCCCCGGCGCGGCCGTGGCCACCACCGAAGCGACCGACGCCGCCCCCTCCGGCGAGGCCGGCGGGGCGGACGGCGCGGCCCGGCCCCGGCGGTGGACCCGGCGACGGCAGGACCTCACGGTCTTCGGCCTGTTCCTGCTCGCCGCGGTGTGGGTCACCAGCCAGATCTGGGTGGACCCGGCCGGCCGGGTGGCCTCGCTCTACAGCAGCGACCCGGCCCAGGTGCAGTTCTTCCTCGCCCACTCGGTACGCGTGGTGCTGCACGGCGAGTTCCCGTTCTTCACCGAGCAGTTCAACTACCCCGACGGGGTCAACCTGATGGCCAACACGGCCATCCTCGCGCTGGGCATTCCGATGGTGCCGGTGACGCTGCTCTTCGGGCCTGCCGTGACCTTCGTGGTGCTGGTCACGCTCGCGCTCGCCGGCACGGCCTCGGCCTGGTACTTCGTGCTCTCCCGGCACGTCGTGCGCAGCCCGCTGGCGGCGGCCGTCGGCGGCTGGTTCTGCGGGTTCTCGCCGGCGATGCTGTCGCACGCCAACTGGCACCCCAACATCATCTCGCAGTTCCTGCTGCCGTTCATCGTCTGGCGGGTGCTGCTCATCACCCGGTCCCGGCGGCCGTGGCGCGACGGCGTGCTGCTCGCCCTGATGGTCACCGCCCAGGCGTTCATCAACGAGGAGATCCTGCTCTTCACGGCGCTCGCCTGCGGGGTGTTCCTGCTCGCCGTGCTCGCCCAGCGGCCCGCGCTCTGGTCGGCGGCGTGGCGACCGCTGGCCAAGGCCCTCGCGATCTGCACCCTGCTCGCCGGGTCGCTGCTGGCGTACCCGCTCTACGTCCAGTTCGCCGGGCCGATGGCGTACCACGGACTGAGCGACGCGGTCCGCGACTACGGCAACGACATCGCGGCCTTCTTCGCGCCCGGCTCGCCGACGATCGGCGGCGACGAGCGCGCCAACGTCAACCTCGCGCCGAACTACTCCGAGGAGAACGCCTTCTTCGGTTGGAGCCTCGCCCTGATGGCCGTCGGCATCGTGGCCTGGCTGCGCCGGGAGACGCTGGTCCGGGCGCTCGCCGCGACCGGGGCGTTCTTCGCGGTGCTCTCCCTCGGCGAGCGGGTGTCCTGGTGGCACCGGGAGCTGTTCACCGGCCCCTGGGAGTGGCTGGTCCGGCTGCCGCTGCTCGACGCGGTGGTGCCCACCCGCTTCGGCCTGATCACCAGCGTGGTGGTGGGCATCCTGCTGGCGCTCGCCGTCGAGCGTTCCCGGACGCTGCCGGTCGAGCGGCGCACGCTGCGTACGCTCACCGTTGCCGGGCTCGTCCTCGCGCTGCTGCCGATCGCGCCGATGCCGCTGAAGGTGACCTCCCGCCCGCCCGTACCGGACTTCATCACCGCCGACCGGTGGCGCGGCTACGTCGGTGAGGACCAGACGCTGGTGCCGATCCCGGTGCCGAACATGGGGCACACCCACGGCATGCGCTGGGCCGCCTCCACCAACCTTGACTTCAAGATCCCCGGCGGCTACTTCCTGGCGCCGCGCAACGGCAACACCGGCGACCCCGGCCGCTTCGGCGGTCGGCCCAGCGGCGTCGGGCGGCTGCTGGAGGAGGTCGCCTCGACCGGCCGCATCCCGAAGCTGGACGACCGACAGCGCCGCCGCTCGCTCGACGAGCTGCGGCACTGGCGGGCGGCCATCCTGGTGCTCCCGGTCGGCCAGCACCACTCCGAGCAGCTGCGGCGCACCGTCGAGCAGCTGGTCGGTCCCGGCCGCCGGGAGCTGGACGTCTGGGTCTGGGACGTTCGGACGCTGACCGACCAGCCGACCTGATGAGCGCCCCGGCGGCGACCGGCACCGCCGAGGCGGCACCCGCCCGGCGGTCCCGCCGGCTGCCGGTGCGCGCGCCGGACGCGCTGGTCGTCGCCGGCTACCTCGCCCTGGCGGTGCTGCTGACCCTCGGCCAGTGGGGGCGCCCGGGGCGGCTGTTCCACCAGGCGGGGGACCAGGTCCTCTTCGAGTGGATGCTGGCCCGCGCGGCCCGGGCGGTGACGGGCCTGGAGAACCCGCTGTACAGCGGGGAGCTGAACGCCCCGGACGGGGTGAACCTGATGGCCAACACCTCGGTGCTGGGCCTGGGCGTGCCGCTGACCCCGGTCACCCTGCTCTTCGGCTCGCAGGCCGCGTTCCTGGTGGCCGTGGTCTGCTGCCTCGCCGGCACGGCGACCGCCTGGTACGCGGTGCTGCGCCGCCGGCTCGTCGACTCCCGGGCGGCGGCGGCCGTCGGCGGGCTCGTCTGCGGCTTCGCCCCCGGCATGGTCGCGCAGGCCGGGGCGCACCTGCACATGGCGGCGCAGTTCCTGGTGCCGGTGATCCTGGCGCTGGTGTTCCACCCGGACCCGCGCCGGGTGTGGCGGCACGGGACGCTGCTCGGGCTGCTGGTGGCGTATCAGCTCTTCCTCGGCGAGGAGGTGCTGGCCTTCCTGGTCCTCGCCGCCGGGACGTTCGCGCTGGCGTACGCGGCGGCCGACCGGGAGAGCGCGCGTCGGCGGGCACCCGCGCTGCTCGGCCGCCTCGCGGTCGGGGTGGCGGTGGCGCTGCCGCTGCTCGCGTACCCGCTGTGGTTCCAGTTCTTCGGCCCGGGCCACTACCGGGGGATGCCCTTCCACGCGCACGGCTACCAGCTCGACGCCGCGTCCTTCACCGCCTCGGCGCGGCAGACGGTGCTCGGCGACGACCACCTGCCCGGCCTGCTCGCGCCGAACCCCACCGAGGAGAACTCCTTCTTCGGCCCGGGGCTGCTGGTGCTCGCCGTGGTGATCGTGATCTGGCTGTGGCGCCGGCCGCTGGTCCGCGCGCTGGCCGCCTGCGGGCTGCTCTTCGCGCTGCTCTCGCTGGGCGAGCAGGTCCGCCTGGACGGCACGTCCACCGGCATTCCCGGGCCGTACCGGCTGGTCGCCGAGCTGCCGCTGCTCGACCACGCGGTGCCGGCGCGCTTCCCGCTGGTCTGCGTCCCGGTGCTGGGCATCCTGCTCGCCCTCTCCCTGGACCGGCTGCGCCCCGCAACCGGAGCGGACCGGCTGCGCCCCGCAAGCGGGGCCGACCGGCTGCGCCCCGAGGCCGGGGCCGACCGGCCGCGCCCCGGGAACGGGGCCGAGGCCCGGGTGGGTGCCGTGCCGGTGCGGCTGCTCTGGGGCGGGGCGGTGGCCGCCGCGCTGCTGCCGCTGATCCCCACCCCGATCCGGACCGTGCCGGCCTGGCCGGTGCCGGCGTTCGTGGCCGAGGGCGGCTGGCGGCCCCACGTGCCGCCGGGCCGGACCCTGGTCCCGGTGCCGCCGGTGACCGGCGCGGGGCTCAGCCCGGCGATGCTCTGGTCGGCCCGCACCGGGCTGGCCTTCCCGGCCCCGGGTGGCTACTTCATCGGCCCCCGGAGCGCCGACGACCCGGCCGCCCGGTGGGGCGCCCCGGACCGCCCCACCGCCGAGCTGCTGCGCCGGGTGGCCGAGACCGGCGAGGTGCCGGTGGTCACCGACGAGCACCGCCGGCAGGCGGTCGAGGACCTGCGGCACTGGCGGGCCGCCCTGGTGGTGCAGGGCGGACTGCACCACGGCGACCCGGTGCGCCGTACGCTCGACGCGCTGCTCGGGCCCGGCCGGGAGGTGGCCGGCGCCCACGTCTGGGACGTCCGCCCACTGGTGGGCTGACGGCTCAGTCGACGAGCGGCCGGACGTCCCAGAGCCACACGTCGTCGACGCGCTGGGGCGGGCCGATCAGCGCGGTCATCAGCTCGCGCAGGACCGCCTCGCGGGGATGCGCGCCGAGGACGACCACGGACGCCCGCCAGAAGCGCAGGTCCTCGACGGCCTGGCGGCGGTTCTCCTCCGTCAGCGCGGGGACCGTGTTCTTGTCCATCGTGGAGTAGACCAGGGCGCTGGTCGGACGGTTGGGCGCGCCGAAGACGCCCTCGCCAAGCTCGTTCGGCCCGATGAAGTAGCCGCCCGGGATCGGGAACGCGTGCTGCGTCAGCGCGCTCCAACGCAGCGTGGGCAGGCCGTGCACGTTGCTCGGGATCGGCACCGGCACCAGGGTCCGGCCCTCCGGCACGTACGGGCGCCAGCCGCCGGCGGTGATGAAGTGCGGTGGCGGGTCGACGGGCTCCGCGGGCAGCGGACGCGGGAACAGCGGCAGCACGGCGAGCGCGACGGTCGCGTACCCGACCGGACGGAGCCAGCGGCGGCGCGGCCCGGCGGCGTCGGCACCGGCCGCGCGGTCGTCGCCGTCGGAGCCGGCACGGGGGGCCGGCACCGGCGGGCGGCCGCTGCCGGCGACGGTGTCCCAGGCCAGGGCGAGCAGCACGCCGAGCGCCGCCGCCACCACCAGGGCCAGCCGGGTCGGCATCATCATCTCGACCAGCGGCAGGTCGTCGGAGATGTAGGCCCACGGGCCGTCCGTCTCCGTCTCCACCCCGTTGATCCGCACCTTCGGGCCGATCGAGGCCACCGTGAAGACCACCACCAGCACCGCGAGGATGCGGGCGGCGAGCGAGCGGCGGACCAGCAGCACCAGCGCCACCAGCGACAGCAGCACCAACGGCCAGCCGAACCAGGTGTTCTGCTCGGTCAGGCCGATGGTCTTCTCCACCGCCTCGTCGCCGGCCACGGTGTCGCGGGCGAAGGTGACGAAGGCGGCCAGGTCCTCGCCCCAGCTGTGGAACACCCCGCCCTGCAACCCCCGGTAGGACTGCGGGCCGTTGAACTGGAACCAGATCGGGTAGGCCGTCAGCAGCAGCGCCAGAGCGCCGCCCACGCCGAGCGCGGCGGCGAAGGTGCCGGCCACCGCCCGCGTCCGCGCCGGCCGCATGATCGCGTACGCGACCACGACGACCAGGCAGGCCAGCGCGGTGAGCAGCAGCATCTCCTCGTTGATGAAGATCTGGTACGCCACCAGCAGGCCGAGCACGATCCCGTTGCGCCGCCACCGGCCGGGCTCGCCGAGCCGGAGCACCCGCACCACGATCAGCGGCAGCAGGAAGTTCGAGACGAAGTTGGGCTGGCCGTTGGCGTGGTGCACGATGCCCGGCGCGAAGCCGAGGAACGCGCCGCCGACGAAGGCCGCCGCGCGGGAGCGCACCAGGTGCCGCGACAGCATCCAGTACGACGTGCCGGCCGTCGCGGCCAGCGCGCCGCCCAGGTAGAGGGCGTACATGACCTGCGGGCCGAGGAGCATGGTCAGCGGCGCCAGCGGCAGCGTCACCCCGAGCAGCGAGGTGTTCGCCATCATGTTCACCCCGTCCGGGGCGTTCTGTCGCTCGGTGAACAGCGGGTTCTCCAGGTGCCGCACCGAGTACGCGCCGTGCGAGAAGAGCCACTCGAACCAGCTGTGGTCGGTGGGCAGGTGCGAGGACACCCGGTTCTGCACGTCCACCCAGTAGTTCAGGCACACGAAAACGCCGAGCAGGACATAGGCTCCGATGGCCAGTACGTCGGCGCGGGAGGGCCTGCGCCGGGGCCGGCGCGTCGGCTCGGCCGCGACGGGCTCGGAGACGGAGTTCAGCGAGGGGTTTACCACCGGCACAGCCACGACGCGCCATCGTACAGGCGCTCCGGCGTCGCTTTTGCCTCAGCCGGTGTCCCCACGGCCGATTTGCCGGTCCGCCGGAGGCCACGGTGTGACGGGGAGGACGGCACGTGACGGTCATCGACCTGGGCGAGGTGCGCGACGAGCCGGGCCGCGAGGCGCCGTCGCCCCGCCCGCCGCGCGCCGTCGGCCGCCCGTTGCGGGTCGCGCTGGTGCTCGCGTTCCTCGTGGCCACCGTGGCGGCGGCCGTCCCGGTGCCGGCCCGGGTCGGGCTCGTCGTGCCGGCCCGGCTCGGGTCGGAGGCGTTCCTGCACGGCGACCGGCTCTACGTGGTCGAGCCGGCCGAGAGGGAGCCCGAGGGAACCGTCGAGGTGCGCGCGTACGCCCTGCCCGCGCGGGCGCCGGCCGACGCCGCCCCGCCCAGCCCGGTGTGGCGCTCCCGGGTCGCGGGGGCGGGCCGGTTCTGGCAGGTCCAGACCGGGCCGGGATCGGTGCTCTTCTCGGTCACCGGGGACCAGGACGACGGGCAGACGATCGCCCTGGACGCCGCGACCGGCCGCGGGCTCTGGCGGCAGCCCGGCTACCCCTGGTGGGACCCGACCGGGATCCTGCTGATGCAGACCGGCGGGGAGGAGGGCGGCGCCGTGCGGTCGGTGGATCCGGCCTCCGGGCGGGCCCTCTGGTCGGTGCCGACGACGCGCGGGGGCGCGACGTACAGTCTCCGCGACGGGCGGGTCGAGCGGATCGTCCTGGTCCCCGCCGAGGGGCGGGTCGAGGTGCGCGACCCCCGCTCCGGCGCCCTGGTGCACGCGGCGGACCTGGGTCTCGACGAGGCCTCCGGGCACGTGGTGGTGGCGTTCGACCTGCTGCTGGTCGTCCGGCCGAGCGCGGGCGTGGTGACCGCCTACGGGCTGGACGGGTTGCGGCGGCGGTGGGAGGCGCGCGTCCCCATGGTGGAGCACGTCACCGAGTGCGGCGAGTTGGTGTGCGTGCCCGGGGGGAACGGGTTCGTCGCGCTCGACCCGGCGACCGGCGCGCTCCGGTGGGTCGGCGACCGGTGGTTCGGGGTGCTGTCGGCACAGGACGGCCGGCTCCTGGCGGTCGCGGCCGGGCCCCTCGGTGACCGGCTGGGCGTGCTCGACGCGGCCACCGGTCGGGAAGTGGCCGACCTGGGCACCTGGCAGCTGATGACCTGGCACGCCGACGAACGGATCCTGGCCGTGCGGCCGGCCGCCGCCGGTGGCGGGGTGGTGGTCGCCGAGCTGGACGTCGCCGAGGGCCGGGCCCGGGTGCTGGACGTGCTCCGCGGCGCGTCCGGGGACTGCCGCAGCCGGGCCGACACCGTGGTGTGCCGGCTGCAGACCGGCGAACTCGGCGTCTGGCGCTATCCCGGTTGAGCCGCCGCGCGTCCGGTGCCGTGGACGGCTGCCGGGGTCACCAGTTGGGCTGCTCCGGCGCCGGGGGGAGCGGCACACCGGGCGGCCGGAGCACGTACGCCACCCCGCCGCTGCCACCCTGCCAGGCGGCCTCGAACCGGTCCCGGTCGACGGTCCGGCGCACCGCGTCGTCGTCCGGGGCGTACGGGTCGTTGAGCACCGGCGCGCCCGTGGCGGTGAAGCCCACCAGCACCATCAGGTGCCCGGCGGTGTCGTAGTCCAACCCGGGCACCTCGCCCGACCTGAACGCGGCGGAGACGATCAGCGGGATGCCGGTGGCCACGAACGCCTCCGCCTCGGCCAGCGACCGCAGCCGGGTGACGAAGGCGTCCACCCCGTGCAGCCCCGCGTACGCGGTGTTGAACGGCCAGTTGCCGGCCCCGGCGAAGGCGTGGTCGTAGCAGTGCCGCGCGGCGTGCACCACCACCGGGCGAGGGCCGGGCGGAGCCACCCAGGCGTACCGGGTCGGGGCGGGGGCGGCGTCCCAGAAGGCCAGCACCATCGAGGTGCAGGTGGGGCTGCACCAGGCGTCCCCGCCGCCACCCCATTGCGGGTGGGCGCCGGCGTGCAGCCGCTGCGAGTAGCGCGGCACGTCCAGCACCGTGCCCCAGGCGGCCGGCGCCGTCGCGGCGGACCCACCGGCAGGGGCGGGACCCGGGGCGCGGGACCCGGGCCCGGCGACCGGGGCGGGCCCGGCCGCCACCGGCGGGGAGCCCGCTGCGGTGGGCCGGGACGCCCAGGCCGCTGCCGTCGGGCGCGGGCCCGCGGCGACCGCCCCGACGGCGCGCAGAACCGGGGTGGCGTCGGCGTCCTCGGGCCGGAGCAGGGTCACCCGGACCTGCCAACCGGTGACGGTCGCGCCCGTCACCACCAGCGTGTCCGTGTCCACCCGGGCGTCGGCGTCGCGCTGCCCGGGCACGGACGTCCGGCGGATCGCGTGGTCGTCGGCCGCCCAGTCGGCGAGGACGTACCACCCGGTGGCCGGCGCGTCGTCGTGCCAGCCCCGCAGCTCCACCCGCAGCCAGCAGTCGCCGGGGGTGTCCCCCGTCCACGAGGGCACGACGTCGCGCACGGCGAAGCCGACCGGCACGGGCGGGGACGTCCAGCTGCCGGCCGCGTACCGGCGGGTGCGGCCGTCGGCGTCGGTGTGGTCGAGCCGGTCGGCCGGGTCGGCCAGTTCGAGGCCCCGTCCGCCCGCGCGCAGCCCGGACAGGCTGCCCAGCCCGGCGTCGCCGGGAAGGCGGAAGCCCCGGTAGGTGACGTCCCGTCGGATCGTCGGCGCCGCGTCGGTCATGCGTCTTCCCGTCCGTCGTGAAGGTTGCCGCCAAGAGCATTGCGTACGACGAAGGTTTTCTGCAACGGGCCGGGCCGGGACGGCGGGTGCGGCCCGGTTTGGCTGCCGGCACTAGGTTGTGGGTGGTCAGGGGCACGAGGAGGCCGGGATGCGGGTACTGGTGGTCGAGGACGAGCGCAACCTCGCCGACGCGATCGCGCGGGGGCTGCGCAAGCGGGGGATGGCGGTGGACGTCGCCTACGACGGCGACAGCGGCCACGAGATGGCGTTCGTCACCCGTTACGACGTGGTGGTGCTCGACCGGGACCTGCCCGGCGTGCACGGTGACCAGATCTGCGCCGAGCTGGCCGCCTCCGGCACGCTCACCCGGGTGCTGATGCTGACCGCCAGCGGCACCGTCGCCGACCGGGTGGAGGGGCTGCAAATCGGCGCGGACGACTACCTGCCGAAGCCGTTCGCCTTCGACGAGCTGGTCGCCCGGGTGCAGGCGCTCGGCCGGCGGGCCACCCCGGCCGCGCCGCCGGTGCTCGAACTCGCCGATCTGGTCCTCGACCCGGCCCGCCGGGTGGCCACCCGGGGCGGCCAGCCGGTCGACCTGACCAACAAGGAGTTCGGCGTGCTCTGCGAGCTGCTCAAGGCGCGCGGCGCGGTGGTCTCCAGTGAGGAGCTGCTGGAGCGGGTCTGGGACGCCAACACCGATCCGTTCACCACGATCGTCCGGGTCACCGTGATGACGCTGCGCAAGAAGCTCGGCGACCCGCCGCTGATCGAGACGGTGGTCGGTGCGGGCTACCGCACGGCGGAGGCGGTGGGGCTGTGAGCGTGAGGAGTGAGCCGGGTTTGCGAGCCCCGCAGTCGCGAACGAAGGTGGGGCTGTGAGCGTGAGGAGTGAGCCGGGTTTGCGGGCCCCGCAGGCGCGGACGAAGGCCGGTGCCGCGACCCGGCGGGCCCGGCTGCGGCCCACGCTGCGGCTGCGGCTGACCCTGCTCAACGGGGTGCTGCTGGTCGGCGCGGGCGCGATCCTGGTGCTGCTGGCCTGGCTGCTGGTCCGCGACGCGCTGCGCCCGACCGACGAGCTGCTGCCCGGCACGATGGTGGTGCTGGCGGACGGTCGGTCGCTGGACGCCGCGCAGTGGCAGCGCCAACTGGTCGACGCCGCCAGCGCGGAGCTGCTGGTCAAGGGCCTGGTGGCGCTGCTGGCGATCAGCGTCGTCGGGGTGGCCGGCGCGTACGCGGTCGCCGGCCGGGCGCTGCGCCCGCTGCACCAGGTCACCGCCACCGCCCGCCGGTTGGGCGAGACCACCCTGGACCAGCGGATCGGCTATTCGGGTGCCGACGACGAGGTTGCCGAGCTGGCGGAGACCTTCGACGAGATGCTGGACCGCATCGCCGCCGCGTTCGAGGCGCAGAAGCGCTTCGTGGCCAACGCCTCGCACGAGCTGCGGACCCCCCTCGCGGTGATGCGTACCGAGATCGACGTGACGCTCAGCGACGACGAGGCGGACGCCGCCGAGTACCGCCGGATGGCCACCGTGGTCCGGGACGCCTCCGAGCGGGCGAACGGGCTGGTCGACGCCCTGCTGGTGCTCGCCCGCAGCGAGGCCCAGGCGGGCCGCCGGCTGGGCCGCCGCACCGAGTGCGACCTCGCCGCCGGCACCGCCAACGCCCTGTCGGCGGTACGCCGGGAGGTCGAGCGGATCAAGCTGCGGGTGCAGACCTCGCTGGAGTCCGCGCCGGTCGTCGGCGATCCCGGGCTGCTGGACCGGCTGGCCGGCAACCTGATCGAGAACGCGATCCGCTACAACCACCTGCACGGCCGGGTCTGGGTGCGTACCGGGTCGGACGGGTGCCGGTCGTGGCTGGTGGTGGGCAACACCGGTTTCGAGGTGGACCAGGCCGACGTGCCCGGCCTGTTCGAGCCGTTCCGGCGCGGAGGGCGGGAGCGTACCGGCGCGCGCGGCTCGGGCCTCGGGCTCTCGATCGTCCGGGCCGTCTGCGACGCGCACGGCGGCACCGTGAAGGTGGTCGCCCAGACCGGTGGCGGGCTGGAGGTCACGGTGACCCTGCCGGCGGCGGAGGCGGCCCCGGCCGTCACCGCCCAGGAGCCGGCCGCCCGGCGGTGACGGGCCACCCCGGGGTTGCGGGGAGGGTGGGCCCGATGGAAGGATCACGGCGTCAGCTCGAGGACCGGAGGGGGGTGCGTCGATGTTCACCGTCATGATCTCCGCGCCCCGTCTCGCCGGCTGACCCTCACGCACGCGGGGCGCCTCATCCCCAGCGGAGGAACTCCGTGTATCCACGGATCCACAACAGCAGTTTCGACTGTCACGACACCTACGCCCTCTCCGGCTCCTGGCCGGCGGTGCCCGGGTACGCCCGGCACGCCGACGCCGCCCCCGGCGGTCCGGAGGCGGCGCTGCCAGCGCCGGACGGCACCACCCCGCACGTCTTCCTCCCACAGGTCCCCGGGGCCGGGACGGTGCAGGACCGGGCGCGCGTCCGTCTCGAACCGGCCGGCCGGACCCGGGCGCGGGAGGCCGAGCGGGCGCTCGGCGTCGGCGCGACGCAGCGGGCGGGTACGACCATCGAGGAGGAACACCCGTGAGCGCACGGATCCACAACGTCTGCATCGACTGCCGCGACACGTACACGCTGTCCGGCTTCTGGGCGCAGGTCTTCGACTGCCCCCGCCAGCCGGACGACTTCCCCGGCGACCCGGAGGCCATGCTGCTGCCCCCGGGAGGACCGGAGGTGCTCTTCCTGGCGGTGCCGGAGGGCAAGGAGGTGAAGAACCGCCTGCACCTCGACGTCGAGCCCACCGACCGGACCCGGGACGAGGAGGTCGCGCGCCTGGTGGGCATCGGTGCCACCCAGGTCGCCGACCAGCGCCGCGCCGACGGTTCGGGCTGGGTGGTGCTCGCCGACCCGGAGGGCAACGAGTTCTGCGTGCTGCGCAGCGCCGCCGAGCGGACCGCCACGGCGGGCTGACGTGAGAGGGGCCCGTCCACCGTCGTGGGCGGGCCCCCGCGCTGCCGAACGGGTCAGGACTTCTGCTCGACCTGTCCGCGGATGGTGGCGAACTCGGCGTGGGCCTGCTGGCCCGTCTTGAAGTAGATGATGACCATGCCGACGCTGCCCTTGTCGCTCCACACGCAGACGCCGAGCGGCACGTCCTGCGCCTTGGCGTCGCCGCACTTGGCCTCGCCGCCGAGCGGTCCCGGATCCACGGTCTTCATCTCGCCCAGCCGCACGTCGCTGGTACGCGCGCCCCTGATGGTGTCCTCGAGCGTCTTGGCCGGGTCCGGGTTCAAGCCGGACGCGGCGGCGATCATCACGAGGTTCCTGCCGGTGAGGGTGCCGTAGAACTCGCCGACGGTGCTGCTGGCGCCGGGGATCGTCTTGTTGAGTTCCGCTTCCAGCTCCCGGGCGCCGGCCTGGAGGGTCGGGTCCGTCGCCCTGGGCCGCCCGGCGAGGGTCGCCGGCGCGACGACCCGGGTACGGGTGGCGTCGACGGTCTCCTTGACGTCGTCCTTGACGGCGAAGGCGACGATCGCCGCGCCGCCCAGGCAGAGCACCAGTACCACGGCGAGCGAGATCAGCACGATCTTGCCGGCGTTCGACTTCCGCGACGCCGGCGGGCCGCCGTACGCCCCCGAGAGGCCCCCGTACGGCGGCCCGTACCCGCCTGGCTGCGACGGCGGCGGCCCGTATCCGCCGGCCTGCGGGCCGTACCCGCTCGGTTGTGCGGGCGATGGTCCGTATCCGCCGGGCTGTGCCAATGGCGGTCCGTATCCGCCGGGTTGTGCGGGCGGCGGTCCGTGTCCGCCGGGCTGTGGCGGCGGGTACGAGCCGTACGGGCCGCCCCCGCCGTCCGGCGGCGGGTAGGAGTTGGCGGGTGGGTAGGACATCGGTCAGCTCCGGGTCTGCGCGAGGGAGATGGTGGTCCGTGCGGCCCCGGCCACGCCCGACGCCCCGCGTCGATCGTGGACGGCGGCGCGCACCGGTCGGGTGCCGGTCAGTACTTCTGCTCGATCTGGCTGCGGAAGGCGACGAACTCCGCCGCCGTGGCTGCCGAGGAGGAGAAGAACATCACGATGAGCCCGACGCTGCCGTGGTCGGCCCACGCGCAGACGCCCAGCGGCACACCGGCGGACTCGCCGTCGCCGCACTTGGCCAGGCCGCCGAGCGGCCCGGGGGCGATGGTGGTCAACCGCTTGACGGCCAGGTCCTTCGAGATGCCCTTGACCGCGTCGTCGAGCTCCCGTTCCGGGTTGAGCACGAAGGTGCTGGCGGCGATCACCATGACCATGTTGCGCTCGTCGGCGCTGCCGTAGAAGGCACCGGCGACGCCGGTCTCGCCGCGTACCGAGGTCCGTAGCTCGCGGACCATGTCGTCGGCGGCCTTCCGCAGGGTCGGCTCGGTGCTCTTCGGACGGCCCCCGAGCGTCTCCGGCGTGACGACCCTGATCTGCGGGGCGTCGCTGGACTCCGGCGACGGGGTGGCTTCGGAGGAGGTGTCGGCGCTCGGCGTGGCGCTCGGCGCCGCCGCGGTGGGGGACGCGGTCGGCGTGGGCCTGGGGTCGGTGCCCTGGTCGCCCTCGTAGGCGAGGTAGGCGATGCCACCTCCGCCGAGGCAGAGCACCAGCAGCCCGACGATGCCGAGGGTCAGCACCAGCTGGTGGGGCCTCGCCGGCCGGCCCGCGCCGGGAGGGGGCGGCGGGTAGCCGGCGTACGGGCTGGCCGGGAACCCGCCCTGCGGCGTCACGGGATAGCCGCCGTACGGCTGGGTGGGGTGCGGCTGGCCCGACGTGGGCCCGGGGTACGGCTGGCCCGAGGTGGGCCCGGGGTACGGCTGGCCCGAGGTGGGCCCGGGGTGCGGCTGGCCCGAGGTGGGCCCCGGGTACGGCTGGGCGGAGGTGGGCCCCGGGTACGGCTGGGCCTGCGGGGGGTGGGGGTGCGGCGTGGTGGGCCAGCCGCCACCCGCCGGCGGCTGCCCGCCCGGCGGTGAGGCCCAACCATCAACGGGCGGTGCCGGGTAGCCGTCCGGTCGCGGCGGATGGAAGTCGTAGGGGGTGTCGTGCTCCGGCTGCCCGGACCAGGGATCGACCGGCGGTGAGGACATGATCAGCTCCAGGCGAGGGTGCGAACGGGTGATCGTAGCCAGCCACGGCACGCTACCGCTGTCCCGACCCCGACCGTATCGGCCGCAACGACGAACGCGGTGGCCACCTCCATCCAAGCTGGACGGGGCAACCACCGCGAACGCGGGGGGCGTTGGTGTAAGGAAGGGCCCCTTCCTAACGCAAAGCGTTAGGAAGGGGCCCTTCCTTACACCTTTCAGGCGGGCAGGCTGGCCGCACCGGGGGGCAGGAACCGCTGGCCGGTGACCCGCTCCGAGGTGCCGGTCCGGTCCAGGTACGGCGTGATGCCGCCCAGGTGGAACGGCCAACCCGCGCCGAGGATCATGCACAGGTCGATGTCCTGCGCCTCGGCGACGACGCCCTCGTCGAGCATGAGCCGGATCTCCTGCGCCAGCGCGTCGAGCGCGTTCTGGCGCACCTGCTCGGCGGTGAGCGGCTGGTCGCCCACCACGAGCAGCTTGGCCACCTCGTCGTTGATCTGGTCGTCGACGACGATCGGCTGACCGGAGTCGGCGATCCGCTTGAGGTTCTCGCTCACGCCGAAGCGGTCCGGGAACGCGGCGTGCAGGGTGCCGCCCACGTGGTAGGCGACGGCCGGCCCGACGAGCTGGAGCAGGGCGAGCGGGCGCATCGGCAGGCCCAGCGGGTCCAGCGCGCTGTTGGCCACGTCCAGCGGGGTGCCCGCGTCCACGGCGGCGAAGACGGTGCCGAGGAAGCGGGTGAGCAGCCGGTTGACCACGAACGCCGGGGCGTCGGAGACCAGCACGGAGGACTTCTTCAGCTGCTTGCCGACCGCGAACGCGGTGGCGAGCGTGGCGTCGTCGGTGCGCTCGCCCCGGACGATCTCCAGCAGCGGCAGCACCGCCACGGGGTTGAAGAAGTGGAAGCCGACCACCCGCTCGGGGTGCTCCAGCTCCTCGGCCATCGCCGTGATCGACAGGGAGGAGGTGTTGGTGGCCAGCACCGCCTCCGGCTTGACGATCTTCTCCAGCTCGGCCCAGACCTGCTTCTTGACGGCCAGGTCCTCGAAGACCGCCTCGATGACGAAGTCGGCGTCCGCGAAGACGCCCTTGTCGACAGAGCCGCTGACCAGGCCGTACAGCTTGGCGGCCGTGCCCTTGTCCATCCGGCCCTTGCTGACGGCCTTCTCGATCTGGGTGTGCACGTAGCCGACGCCCTTGTCCACCCGGGCCTGGTCCAGGTCGGTCATGACGACCGGCACCTGGAGGCGGCGGGCGAAGAGCAGGGCGAGCTGGCTGGCCATCAGGCCGGCGCCGACGATGCCCACCTTGGTGACCGGGCGGGCCAGCCCCTTGTCCGGCGCGCCGGCCGGCCGCTTGGCCCGCCGCTGCGCCAGGTCGAACGCGTAGAGGCCGCTGCGCAGCTCCTCGGAGAAGACCAGGTCCGCGAGGGCCTCGTCCTCTGCGGCGGTGCCGGTGGCGAAGTCGGCGTCCTTCGCCGTCTCCAGCAGGTCCAGCGCCTTGTACGCGGCTGGGACCGCGCCGTGCAGCCGCGCATCGAGGGTCTGCCGGGCGAAGTAGAGCACGCCCGCCCACATGTCCTTGTCGACCTCGGGCCGGGTCACGGTGACCTCGCCCCGGACGACGCCGGCGGCCCACTCCAGGGACCGCTCCAGGAAGTCCGCCGGCTCCAGCAGCACGTCCGCGATGCCCATCTCGGCGGCCTGCTTCGGCTTGAGCATCTTGTTCTGCATCAGCGGGTTCTGGATGATCACCTGGGTCGCCGCCGGGATGCCGATCAGGTTCGGCAGCAGCTGCGTGCCGCCCCAACCGGGGACCAGGCCGAGGAAGACCTCGGGCAGCGCCAGCGCCGCCACCCCGCCGGAGAGCGTCCGGTAGTGGCAGTGCAGCGCCAGCTCCAGGCCGCCGCCCATCGCCGCGCCGTTGACGAAGGCGAAGGTCGGGACCTCGCTGTCCTTGAGTCGGGCGAAGACCCGGTGGCCGAGCCGCCCGATCTCCAGCGCCTGCTCGCGGTCGGCGAGCTGCGGGAGGCTGGTGATGTCCGCGCCCACGCAGAAGACGTACGGCTTGCCGGTGACCGCGACGAACGCCGGGTTCGCGGCCAGGGCGGCCGTGATGGCCTCGTCCAGGCTGGTCAGCCCGCCCGGGCCGAAGCTGTTGGGCTTGGTGTGGTCGAAGCCGTTGTCCAGGGTGATCAGGGCGGCCGGCCGGTCCAGCCCCGGTACGTTCACCTGGCGCAGCAGCGCCCGGGTGACGACCTCGTTCGGTGCGGCGAGCGCGCTCACTTGTTGCCCTCCCAGTGCGGGTTCTCCCAGATCACGGTGCCGCCCATGCCGATGCCGATGCACATGGCGGTGACGCCGTAGCGGACCTCGGGGTGCTCGGCGAACTGCCGGGCGAGCTGGGTCATCAGCCGCACGCCCGAGGAGGCGAGCGGGTGGCCGATGGCGATCGCGCCGCCCCACGGATTGACCCGCGGGTCGTCGTCGGCGATGCCGAAGTGGTCGAGGAAGGCGAGCACCTGCACGGCGAACGCCTCGTTCAGCTCGAACAGGCCGATGTCGTCGATGGTCAGGCCGGCGAGGCGCAGCGCCTTCTCCGTCGACGGGATCGGGCCGACGCCCATCACCTCGGGCTCGACGCCGACGAAGCCGAACGACACCAGCCGCATGGCGACCGGCAGGCCCAGCTCGCGGGCGACGTCCTCGGAGGCGAGCAGGCTGGCGGTGGCGCCGTCGTTCAGGCCGGCCGCGTTGCCCGCGGTGACCTTGCCGTGCGGGCGGAACGGGGTCTTCAGGGTGGCGAGCTTCTCCAGCGAGGTGTCCCGGGGGGCCTCGTCGACCGTGGCCATGCCCCAGGCGTTCTCCTCGTCGCGGACCGCCACGGACACCAGGTCGTCCTGGAGCTTGCCGTTGGCGTACGCCTTGGCGGTCTTCTGCTGCGAGGCGAGCGCGAACGCGTCGGTGCGCGCCTTGGTGATGTGCGGGACCCGGTCGTGCAGGTTCTCCGCGGTCGCGCCCATGACCAGCGCGGACGGGTCGACCAGCTTCTCGGCGACGATCCGCGGGTTGGGGTCGACGCCCTCGCCCATCGGGTGGCGGCCCATGTGCTCGACGCCGCCGGCGATGGCGATGTCGTAGGCGCCCATGGCGATGCCGCTGGCGACGGTGGTCACCGCGGTCATGGCGCCGGCGCACATCCGGTCGATCGCGAAGCCGGGGACGGTCTTGGGCAGGCCCGCCAGCAGGGCGGCGGTCCGGCCGATGGTGAGGCCCTGGTCGCCGATCTGGGTGGTGGCGGCGATCGCGACCTCCTCGACCCGCTCCGGCGGCAGCTGCGGGTTACGGCGCAGCAGCTCGCGGATGCAGCGGATCACCAGGTCGTCGGCGCGGGTGTTGGCGTACATGCCACCCGCCTTGCCGAACGGGGTACGGACGCCGTCGACGAAGACGACATCCCGGACTTCACGGGGCACTTGAGCCTCCTCTTCGACCTGATCCGGCCTGCGTGCCGGCAGGCGGCACTACGGACCGGACGAAGGTCGCCGGCACGGGCGTGTTCCTCCGGATGCTACTCGCCAGTAACCAACACTGGCACCCGCCCCCGTGTGGCCCACCCCACACCGCCGGGTCAAGGCGCGGCAGGCGGATCGGTGAGGGCCTCCGTGAGGGCGGGAAGGAGCAGGGCGATTTGCCACTCGCGGGCGTTGAAGCCCCGGAGGGTCTCCGCGACGGCCGCCTCCGTGACCTCCTCCGGGGGCACCCACGCCAGCCGGCGGATCGAGTCGGGGGCGATCAGGTTCTCCGGCGGCAGCTGGTGCGCGCCGGCGATCCGGACCACCACCTCCCGGCAGCGGGCCAGCCGGGCCGCCGCCACCGGGTCCCGTTCCGCCCAGCGGTGCGGCGGCGGGGGACCCTCGACCGTCGGGGCGACCGGCAGCGCGTCCTCGGGCAGTTGCCGCGCGTCGTCGAGCGCGGCGAGCCAGGTGCGGGCCAGTCGGCGTACCGAGCGGCCACCGAAGCCGGGCAGGGTGAGCAGGGTCTTCTCGTCCCTCGGATCCAGCTCCGCCGCCGCGACGATGGCCGAGTCCGGCAGCACCCGCCCCGGGGCGGCGTCGCGCCGCGCGGCGATCTGGTCCCGCGCGTACCAGAGGGAACGGACCCGGGCCTGGGCCCGCGCGCCGCGCACCCGGTGGATGCCGGACGTGCGGCGCCACGGCTCGGCCCGCACCCTCGGCGGCCGGGCGCCGGTGCGCACCAGCGCGGCGAACTCCTCCGCCGCCCAGGCGGACTTGCCCTGCCGGGTCAGCTCCTCGTCGAGCGCGTCGCGCAGGTCGACGAGCATCTCCACGTCGAGCGCGGCGTAGGTCAGCCAGGACTCCGGCAGCGGGCGGCTCGACCAGTCGGCCGCCGAGTGGTGCTTCTCCAGGCTGTAGCCGAGCAGCTGCTCGGTCAGCGCAGCCAGGCCGACCCGCTCGAATCCGGCCAGCCGGGCGGCCAGTTCGGTGTCGAACAGCCGGCGGGGCCGCAGCCCCAGCTCGGCCAGGCAGGGCAGGTCCTGGCTGGCGGCGTGCAGCACCCACTCCGCCTCGCCGATCACCGTGTCGAGGGCGCTCAGGTCGGGCAGCGGCAGCGGGTCGATCAGCGCCGTGCCGGAACCGGCCCGGCGCAGCTGCACCAGGTAGGCCCGCTGGCTGTAGCGGTAGCCGGAGGCGCGTTCGGCGTCGAGGGCGACGGGGCCGGTGCCTGCGGCGAAGCGGGCCAGGACGTCGTCCAGCTCGCCGGGCGTGGTCGCCGGCTGGGGTGTGCCCTCGCGCGGGGCGGTCAGCGGCACGGGCCCGTCGGCGGTCGGTTCGGTCCCCGCGGCCTCCGGCTCCGGTCGGGCCGACGGCGGGTGGTGCGCATCGTTTCCCGTACGGCTTTCGGCGGGCCGACGGCGCAGGGGTGGTTCGTCGGTCACCTGACAACCCTAGTGCGCGACGCGACGCGGTGGGTGAAGCCGGTCCGGTGTGTGTCGCCGGACGACCGCCGGATGTCCTTCCGGGGGCCGGACATAGGGGAAGACAAAGCCCGTTGACGCAGGTACGGTCCATCGGGCCGTTGCGCGGGTACGGCATCATCAGGGTCCCGCGTGCGGAGCGGGGCGTCTACGGGAGGGCAAGGCGATCATGACTGGCTACGGGTCGGCGGACAAGGGCCCGGCGGGACCGGGTGACGGCGGGTTCCCGCCAGGGACGGCCCGCCCCGGGCCACTGCCGCCCCGGATCGAGCCGGTCGGCTCCGCGTACCCCCTGCCGCCGGGCGCCCCCGGGCAGCCCCCGGCCCCCCGCCCCGCCTGGTCGCCGCCCGCGCAGCCGGGCCAGTGGGGCGCGGCCCCGGCCAACGCGCCCGCCCCGGCCGCCGCACCCGCCGCCGGCGGCTGGGGGCACGGCGGCACGCCGTCCACCGCCCCGGGCCCGTCGACGCCACCCGGGGCCACCCCGGGGCCCGGCTGGCCCCCCGCGTCCGGGGCGACGCCGCCGGGTGTCCCCAGCCAGCCGCCCGGCCACGGCCACCCCCAGGGCCCTGGGCCGGGCCAGCCGTACCCCGCCGGGCCGGCGCCGGCGGCGAAGGGGCGCGGGCTCACCGTCACCGCGCTCGTGCTCGCCGGCCTGCTGGCCGTGGTGACGGGCGTGCAGGCGTACCAGATCAACCGGCTCTCGAACCGGCTGGGCGACACCGACAGCAGGGTGGCGGCGGCGCAGGCGGCCGACGGCACCCGGCTCGACGGCCTGGAGTCCCGGGCGGGGGCGCTGGAGAAGCAGGCCGGCGCCGCGTTCAACCCGGAGGCCGTGGCCAGCGCCGTGCTGCCCAGCGTGTTCCGCGTCCGGGCCGGCAACTCCACCGGCACCGCGTTCGCGATCGGCAAGCCGGCCGCGGGCGGGGGCACCAACCTGTTCACCAACTACCACGTGGTGGACGCGCTCTGGCAGACCGGCGAGCGGGAGGTCTTCCTGGAGCGCACCGACCAGCGCTTCCCGGCGACCATCGTCCGCGTCGACGAGGCCAACGACGTCGCCCACCTGCGGACCAACGGCAAGTTCACCGGCCTGGTCGCGGCGCCCGCCGCGGTGAAGTCCGGGCAGCAGATCGTGGTCGTCGGCGCGCCGCTCGGCCTGGAGGACAGCGTCACCACCGGCGTGGTCAGCGCCTTCCGCGAGGCCGGCGGCGGCGAGGGCCCGGTCATCCAGTTCGACGCCCCGATCAACCCCGGCAACTCGGGCGGCCCGGTCATCAACGGCAGCAAGCAGGTCGTCGGCATCGCCACCGCCAAGGCCCGCAACGCCGAGGGGATCGGTCTCGCCGTACCGATCAAGGTCGCCTGCGACGGTTTCAAGATCTGCTGACCCCGTCAGCGCCCAACCACCCCCTCGGCCCGGCGGCTCACGCGCCGGACCAGCACACGTGGAGGAAGAACGACATGACCCAGCCACCGACCGGGCCGGAGGGCTACCCGCCGTACCCGCCGGCCGCGCCCGGTCAGCCGCCGTCGGGCGGCGCCCCGCACGGCACCACCTACGGCAGCGCGCGCCCGTACACGCCCGAACAGCAGGACGCCGGCCAGCAGTACGCTCCGGCGCCGCAGCAGTACAACCCGGCCCCGTCCGCCGGTTACCCGCAGTCCGCGCCGCCGGCCGGGCCCTCCGGTTACCCGCAGTCGGCTCCGCCGGCGTCGCCCGCCTACGGCCCCGGCAGCGCGTCGCCCCACGCCGGGCAGGCCTCCGGCGGGCCGGCCTTCGGGCAGCCGATGTCGGTCCCCCCGGCCTCCGGCCCGGCCTTCGGACAGCCGTTGTCCGCCCCGCCCGGCTCCGCCCCGGCCTTCGGCGCCCCCGCGCCCGGCGGCCCCCGCAAGAGCCACAAGGTGCTCGTCCTGGCGGTCGTGGCCGGGCTGCTCTTCGTCCTCGGCGGGGTGATGACCGGCCTGTTCGTGTCGACCACCAACGAGCTGGACCGGACCGAGAAGAAGATGGCCAGCGAGGTCAGCCAGCGCGACGGCACCATCACGGCGAACGGCAAGGAGATCGAGAAGCTCAAGACCGACCTCCAGGCGGTCCGGGACAAGCTCGGCGACACCGAGCAGGACCTCACCGGCACCCGCAACGACCGGGACGAGCAGGCCCGGCAGAAGAAGGTCATCGCCAACTGCCTCGACAAGCTCACCACCGCGCTCGCGGCGGCGGCGAACGGCAACAAGCCGGCCTACGACAAGGCCATCCAGGGCATGGACAAGGTCTGCAACGAGGCCGAGAAGTATCTGTGAGGTGACCCGTCGCGGGGTCAGGCCGCGCCGGCGGGGCGACGCTCCGGCAGCGCGGTCACCCCGGGCGGGGGAAGCCCGGCGGTCGAGGCCAACAGCGCGCACCAGGCCAGCAGGTGCGGGGCGAGGTCGTCGTCGACCGGCGTCCAGGAGGCGCGGATCTCGATGTCGCCGGCGGCGGGCGGCCCGGCCAGGTCACCGAAGCGCGTCGACATGGTCTGGGTGATGGTGCCGCCGATCGCCCGGTGCTCCGCGTCCTGCGCCTCAAGCGCGTCGGTCAGCCACGTCCAGCCCACCCCCGGCAGCAGCGGGTCGGCGGCCAGGTCGACCTCCAGCTCCGCCGTCACGTAGGTGACCAGCCGCAGGGTGCCCTGCCACGCCTCGTGGCCGGCCGGGTCGTGCAGCAGGATCAGCCGCCCGGAGGCCACCTCCTCGCCGTCGCGCAGGACGGTGGCGGAGAGTGCGAAGGCGTACGGGGCGAGTCGCTGCGGCGCGCCGACCTCCTCCAGCAGGATCTCCGACCGGGGCGCCGCGGACCGCAGCCCGGTGACCGCGCGGGCGAAGGTCTCCGGGAGCGCGATCGGGGGGGCCATGCCGGCAGCCTATGCCGCCGGCCGCCCGCCCGCCCGAGAGGCGCGCCGATGCCGTCCCACGCCGGGGCCGCCGCCACCGCCCGGCCGGTCCCGCCGCCACCGCCCAGGCGGGCATCTCGTGGGTGCCCGCCGCCAGCGGGCTGACCGGGGTCACAAAAGGCGGCGCTGCCCGCTGCCGGTCGCGTCCCCCGTGGCACGATGGCCGCGATGAGCACCACGACGACGGGCGCCGACGCCCGAGACGAAGACCCCCGCCCCGGCGGACCGGCCGACTCGCCCTTCGTCCGGGCCTGCCGGCGTCAGTCCGGCCCGCACACCCCCGTCTGGTTCATGCGCCAGGCCGGCCGGTCGCTGCCGGAGTACCGCGCGATCAGGGCCAACGTGGCGATGCTGGAGTCCTGCCGCCGCCCCGACCTGGTCACCGAGATCACCCTCCAGCCGGTACGCCGGCACGGCGTGGACGCCGCGATCCTGTTCAGCGACATCGTGGTGCCGGTCGCCGCCGCCGGGGTGGACCTGGACATCGTGCCGGGCACCGGCCCGGTGGTGGCCGAGCCCGTGCGCACCCTGACCGACGTGGAGCGGATCCGGCCGATCACCCGCGACGACGTGTCGTACGTGGACGAGGCGGTCCGGATGCTCGTCGCCGAGCTGGGCGACACCCCGCTGATCGGCTTCGCCGGCGCGCCGTTCACCCTGGCCAGCTACCTGGTCGAGGGCGGCCCGTCGCGGACCCACGCGAAGACCAAGGCGATGATGTACGGCCAGCCGGAGCTGTGGCACGCGCTCTGCGGCCGGCTGGCCGAGGTGACGCTGGAGTTCCTGCGGGTGCAGGTGGCCGCCGGGGTCTCCGCGGTGCAGCTCTTCGACTCGTGGGCCGGCGCGCTGTCGGAGGCCGACTACCGCCGCTTCGTGCTGCCGCACTCGGCGGGCGTGCTGGCCGGGCTGGCCGACGCGGGCGTGCCCCGGATCCACTTCGGCGTGGGCACCGCCGAGCTGCTCGGCGCGATGGGCGAGGCCGGCGCCGACGTGGTGGGCGTCGACTGGCGTACGCCGCTGGACGCGGCGACCCGGCGGATCGGGCCGGAGCGGGCGGTGCAGGGCAACCTCGACCCGTGCGTGCTGTTCGCGCCGTGGCCGGTGGTCGAGGCCGAGGTGCGGCGGATCCTGGAGCAGGGCCGGGCCGCCCCCGGGCACGTGTTCAACCTGGGGCACGGGGTGCTGCCGGAGACCGACCCCGACGTGCTGACCCGGGTGGTCGCCCTGGTGCACGAGCTGTCCGCCGAGTCGGGCGACCGGGGCTGAGCGGCATGCGGGCGCCGTGGCGGGTGGCGGTGGTCGGCGGCGGGATCGCCGGGCTGGCCGCCGCGGTCCGGTTGCGCGACCGCGCTCCCGCCGGCACCGAGATCACGGTGTACGAGCAGTCCGGCGCGCTCGGCGGCAAGCTGCGCACCGGCGAGCTGGCCGGCTCACCGGTGGAGTTCGGCGCCGAGTCGTTCCTGATGCGCGACCCGGCCGGGGGCGAGTCCGCCGCCGTAACCCTGGTCCGCCGGCTCGGCCTGGGCGAGCGGATCGTGCACCCCACCGTCGGGCAGGCCGCGCTCGTGGTCGACGGGGGGCTGCGCCCGATCCCGGGCGGCACGCTGGTCGGCGTACCCGGGGACCTGGAGCGGGTGGCCACGGTCGCGCGGCCGGCGGCGGACGCCGACGTCGACGCCGGCCGTCCGCTGCTCGGCGCGGACGAGGACGTCTCCGTCGGCGCGCTGGTGCGGGCCCGGTTCGGCGACGAGGTGGTCGACCGGCTGGTCGACCCGATGCTCGGCGGCGTCTACGCCGGCCGGGCCGACGACCTCTCCCTGACCACCACCATGCCCGCGCTGGCCCGGTCCGCCCGGGTGGAGCACACCCTGGTGGGCGCGGTGCGCGCCGCGCAGGCGGCGGCCCCCCGCGCGCCGGGGGCGCCGGTCTTCGGCACCCTGGCCGGCGGGCTCAGCACGCTGGTCGAGGCCGCCGCGGCGGCCAGCGGGGCGACGATCCGGCTGGGCGCGGCGGTACGCGAGCTGACCCCGGCCGGGGCAGGGTGGCGGCTGACCGTCGGCCCCACCCGCGAGGCGGAGTCGGTCGACGTCGACGCCGTGGTGCTGGCCGTGCCGGCCCGCCCGGCGGCCCGACTGCTCGGCGGCCCGGCCCCGCAGGTGGCCGAGGGCGTCGGCGGGCTGGACTACGCCAGCGTCGCGCTGGTCACCCTGGCGCTGCCCGAGCCGGACCTGCCCGAGCTGTCCGGCTTCCTGGTGCCGGGCACCGAGGGTCTGCTGATCAAGGCGTCGACATTCTTCACCACGAAGTGGGGCCACCTGCGCCGCACCGACGGGCTGGCGCTCGTCCGCGCCTCCGTGGGCCGCTACGGCGAGGAACGGCAGGTGCAGCGCACCGACGAGGACCTGGCCGCCACCGTGCACCGGGAACTGTCTGCGGTGCTCGGCGTGCCGCTGCCCGCACCGGTCGCCGGCCACGTGCAGCGTTGGGGCGGGTCGCTGCCGCAGTACACCCCGGGGCACGCCGACCGGGTGGCCGCCGCGCGGGCGGCCCTGCGGGCGAGCCACCCGACGCTGGTCCTGGCCGGCGCGGGATACGACGGGGTCGGCATCCCGGTCTGCGTCCGCTCCGGCGAGACGGCGGCCGAGGAGATCATCACAGCACTGGGAGGATCGGGGACATGACCGAGCAGACCAACGCGGCCCGGCTGCGGGAGCTCAACGACAGCATCCGCTACACGATGTGGTCGGTGTACCGGGCCACCAGCCCGCTGCCGTCGCTGCGCGAGAACGTCACCGGCGAGGTCGAGGCGCTCTTCGCGGAGCTGGCCGGCAAGGACGTGGTCGTCCGCGGCACGTACGACGTGTCGGGGCTGCGCGCCGACGCCGACCTGATGATCTGGTGGCACTCCGCCTCCAGCGACGACCTCCAGGACGCGTACCTGCGGTTCCGCCGCACGACGCTGGGCCGGGCGCTCACGCCGGTCTGGTCGCAGATGGCGCTGCACCGGCCGGCGGAGTTCAACAAGAGCCACATCCCGGCGTTCCTGGCCGGCGAGGAGGCGCGCTCCTACGTCTGCGTCTACCCGTTCGTCCGCTCCTACGAGTGGTACCTGCTGCCGGACGCCGAGCGGCGCGAGCTGCTCGCCGAGCACGGCAAGATGGCCCGCGGCTACCCGGACGTACGGGCCAACACGGTCGCCTCGTTCGCGCTCGGCGACTACGAGTGGATGCTCGCGTTCGAGGCCGACGAGCTGCACCGGATCGTCGACCTGATGCGTGACCTGCGGGCCTCCGGCGCCCGCCGGCACGTCCGGGAGGAGATCCCGTTCTACACCGGCCGCCGCCGCTCGGTCGCCGACATCGTCAACGGCCTGGTCTGACGCCCGCCTGCCCGCCGCACCGCCGCTCGGGCGGCGGTCTCACCGGTGGGGCAGCTCGACAGCGGCCTGAGGATGACCACGCGGGCCGGCCGGGGTCGCGCCCGGAGGGAGTGGGCTGCGACCCCGGCCGGGGTTCCGGTGCGGATCAGACCACGGTCGTGCAGGTGGGTGTCGGCGCGCTGTTGGTGCCGGACCACGAGCCGAGGAAGCCGAACGTGGTGCTCGCCCCGGGGGCCAGGGACCCGTTGTGCTCCGCGTTGCGGGCGACGACCCGCGTGCCGCTGGTGGTCACGGTCGCGTTCCACGCCGACGTGACCTGCTGGCCGTTGGCGTAGGTCCAGGTCACGGACCAGCCCCTGACGGCCCCGCCACCGGCGGTCACCGTCACCTCGCCCTGGAACCCGCCGCTCCACTGCCCGGTCACCCGGTACGTCGCCGTGCAGGCCCCGGCCGGCGGCGGGGTCGTGGGCGGCGGCGTGGTCGGCGGCGGCGTGGTGGGCGGGGGAGTGGTCGGCGGCGGCGTCGTCGGCGGCGGGTTGGTCGGCCCGCCGGAGAAGTCGACGTCGCTGCACAGGTAGTACGACTGGTCGAGGTGGCTGGCCTGCCAGATGGTGTAGACGACGTGCCGCCCGGTCCGCCCCGGCGCGTTCGCCGGGATCTCGATGGACACGCCGGTGGGCTCCGGCTTCCACCCCGACGCCGGGGTGTTGCCGATCTGGCCGACCAGTTCCAGGTCGTCCCAGCCCAGCGGCTCGGTGAGCGCGTTGAAGCCCTGCCTGGTCACGTACACCCGGATGTAGTCCGCGCCGTGACTGGCCTGGTCGTAGAGGCGGACCCGGAAGTTGCTGGAGACCGGGGCGGTCTTCCAGGCGCCGACCGTGTCGAGGGCGTTGTAGCGACCGCCCTCGGTCCGGCCGCCGGAGCAGAGTTGGCCGTTGGGGATGGCGGCCTGGTGGTTGCCGGCGACGCCCTCGCGGAACAGGCCGTTCCAGTTCCACATGGCGTTGGGGTTGGCCTGCCAGGCCTGCCAGCACATCGGGTCCTCGTTGGCCATCCGCGGATTCTGGAAGTCGCTGCCCCAGCGCTGCCAGCAGCCGTAGTTGCGTGACGCCGGGTCCACCACGGAGCCGTGCGCCGACACGGGGTTGGCCAGGGCCGTGGTCAGCAGCAGCACGGCGATCGCCGCGACGGCGAGCAGCCACGCCAGGCGGGAGGTGCGGAGTTGAGTGGACATGGGGAGCCCCCGGGAGGAGAGGTCGGACGACGACGCCCGGACGGCCCGGGAGTTGCCCCTCCCGTGCGCGCTGCGTGGCTTCCGCGACGGCTCTGCCCGGAGGTTCCCATATCTATCGGCTCTGGTCAATGCCTTCGCGTCGCATGGGGGTGTGCGGGATGCCGTCCTCGACGTACTCGGGGCCGGCGACGGCGAAGCCGTGGCGGGCGTAGAGGTCGACCAGGTGGGACTGGGCCTCCAGCACGCAGGGGCGGTCGCCGACCAGCTCCAGCGCCGCGGCCATCAGCCGCCCCGCGTGCCCGCCGCCGCGCGCCTTCGGCGCCACCACCACCCGCCCGATCCGCGCCACGCCGCCCGGGTCGGCGAGGATCCGCAGGTACGCCAGGGGCGCGCCGCCGTCGTCGAGCCAGAGGTGGCGGGTGCCCGGCTCGACGTCGCGCCCGTCGAGTTCCGGGTACGGGCACGCCTGCTCCACCACGAACACGTCGATCCGGAGCCGGAGCAGGTCGTGGAAGGTGCGGGCGTCGAGGTCGGCGAACGAGGCGATCCTCGGCGCGGGGAGCTGTGGCACTCCCCGATGGTAGGCCCGGGCCCGTGGGTCAGCCGCCCCGCTGCCCCGCGTGCCGCCGGTGCGCCCGGCCGGCCGGGCGGCCATGGCAGCGGCCGGCCGATCGCCGGCCTCAGGCGGGGCGGGCGCCGACCGCGTCGCGGATCTCGGCGCCCCGGTCGCCCTCCTCCGCGCGGGCGCAGTGCGCGCAGCAGAAGAACCGGCCGGACACCTCCACCCCGTGCCCGACGATCTTGACCTGGCAGTGCTCGCAGATCGGCGCCAGCTTGTGCGCGGCGCACTCGAAGCAGTCGAAGGTGTGCACGTCGCCGCTGACGGTCCGCACCTCGAACGCCATCCAGTAGTCGTTACCGCAGACCTCGCACGTCGCCACGACAGAACCCCCCGAAGGCCGACACGTTTTCCCGAGCGTGCCGCAGCCGGACGGTGCCGGGCGGGCGGATCGGCCCAGGTCACTCCTGGGTGGCGGCGTGTCGCCCCCGGCGTGTCGGGCGTTGTACCGGGTGACCGCGCACGACCCCGGAGGAACACGACATGATCAAGCGGAACAAGCTCTTCGGCAACCAGGTACGGGTCACCTTCAGCCTGCCCCGCGACACCCCGCCCGGCCCGGTCAGCGTGGTCGGCTCCTTCAACGGTTGGGAGCCGGGGCGGCACGAACTCCTCCCGCGTCGGGACGGCACCCGGACGGTCACCGTGCGACTCGGCCCGGGGGAGTACCGCTTCCGCTACCTCGCCACCGGTGGCGTCTGGCTGGACGACGAGTCCGCCGACCGGGTGGACGAGCGGGGCAGCCTGTTGCTGCTCTGACGGTCACCCTGCGTGTGCAGAAGGCGCGATGTTTCTATCGACAAGAGTCTTTACTGTTAACAAGCTTTAATTTATGTTGAGTGGCACCTCACCAGGCTTAAGTCCGAAGGAGCTGCCACCATGCGTCGAAGAATCACCATCCCGCTCGTGGCGACGGGTGCCGTCGTCTCCGCACTCGCCGTCGCGGCGCCCGCCCAGGCTCACGGCTACGTGTCCGGCCCGCCGAGCCGCCAGGCGCTCTGCGCCCAGGGGCGGGTCCCCGACTGCGGGCAGATCAAGTACGAGCCGCAGAGCGTCGAGGGGCCGAAGGGGCTGCGCAGCTGCCACGCGGGGATCGCCCAGTTCGCCGTCCTCAACGACGACAGCCGGGGCTGGCCCGCCACCTCGGTCGGCAGCTCCGTCACCTTCACCTGGACCAACACCGCCCGGCACGCCACCAGCAACTGGGAGTACTTCATCGGCGGCACCCGGGTGGCCGTCTTCAACGGCGGCGGGCAGCAGCCCGGCGCCACGGTCTCGCACACCGTCAACCTGAGCGGCTACCCGGGACGGCAGAAGGTCCTCGCCGTGTGGAACATCGCGGACACCGCCAACGCGTTCTACTCCTGCGTCGACCTCCAGGTCGGCGGGGGCGGCAACCCGTCGCCCACCCCGAGCCCGACCCCGCCGGCCCCGTCGCCCACCCCGACCCCCACCGCCGCCCCGACCACCCCGCCCGCGCCGGGCGGCAGCTGGACGGCGGGCCGGGCCTACCAGGTCGGCGACCAGGTCACCTACGGCGGGCTGACGTACCGCTGCCGGCAGGCGCACACCGCGATCCCCGGTTGGGAACCGCCGCACGTGCCGGCGCTCTGGACGCAGGTCTGACCGGACGGGTGCGGCCCGTCCCCCGGTGCCCGCACCCGTCACCCCTTCCGGATCGGAGTACGCCATGCGACGGCTGCCCACGGTCGCCCTGCTCGCCGTCCTGCTGACCGTCCCCGGCTGCGCCGCGCGGACCGCCCCGGCGCCGCCCGTCCCCGCGCCGCCGGGGCCGGCCGCGGCCAGCCGGACCGGGATGAACGGCCTGGACGTGGTCTTCCTGGCCATGTTGGCGGCACACACCGAGCAGACGCTGGAGATGGTACGGCTCAGCCGCGACCGGGTGACCGACCGGAAGCTGCACACCCTCGTCGCCGCCATCGAGGCCACCGAGACCGACGAACTCGCCACGATGCGTGGCTGGCTGCGCGACGCCGGACCGGCCGCCGCCGAGGCCGCCCGCCGGCACGACCACGGACAGCACGGGACCGCCGACGAGGACATGGCACGCCTGCGGGCCGCCCCGGACGGCGAGGTCGACCGCGTCCTGCTCGGCCTGCTCGTCCCGCACCAGGAGGCGGCGGCCGACCTGGCCCGGGCGCACCAGACGGTCGGCGCCGACCCGCGCGTACGCGACTTCGCCGGCCGCGTCGAGCGGTCGCGTACGGCCGAGGTCTCGCTGATGGCCGGGCTGACCCTGGCCCGGGGGACCTGAACCCCGGGCGCCGGCTCAGGCCTCGGCGCGCGGCTCCAGCCGGATGGAGACGGAGTTGACGCAGTGCCGGGTGTCCTTCGGGGTGAAGCCCTCGCCCCGGAAGACGTGACCCAGGTGGCTGTCGCACCGGGCGCAGCGGATCTCGGTGCGGCTCATCCCCAGGCTGCGGTCCTCGATCTCCTTGACCGCGCCGGGGATGGCGTCGTCGAAGCTGGGCCACCCGCAGTGCGAGTCGAACTTCGTGTCGCTGGGGTAGAGCTGCGCGCCGCAGGCCCGGCAGTGGTAGGTCCCGGGCGTCTTCGTGTCGACGTACTCGCCGGTCCACGGGCGCTCGGTGCCGGCCTCCCGCAGCACCCGAAACTCCTCCGGGCTGAGCCGGACCCGCCACTCTTCCTCGGTACGGGGCAGTTCACTCTCGTCAAGACTCACCCGCCAACGGTACGTCGGACGTCGGAGGTGTGGCATATGGTCGCGCAATGGGTGGCACGAAGGCTGCGGCCGAACTGATCGAGGTGGCCGGGCACGACGTCCGGCTGACCAGCCCCGACCGGGTGATCTTCCCGCAGCGCGGCTTCACCAAGGCCGACGTCTTCCACTACTACCTCGCGGTGGGTGACGGCATCATGCGCGCCCTGCGCGAGCGTCCCACCACGTTGCAGCGCTTCCCGGAGGGCGTCGAGGGGGAGGCGTTCTTCCAGAAGCGGGTGCCCGCGCGGGGCGTGCCGCCCTGGGTGCGCACGACCACGATCAGCTTCCCGAGCGGTCGCAGCGCGGCCGAGCTCTGCCCCGCCGACCTGGCCCACGTGGCCTGGGCCGCCCAGATGGGCACCATCGTGTTCCACCCGTGGCCGGTGCGTGCCGCCGACGTCGACCGCCCCGACGAGTTGCGCATCGACTTCGACCCGCAGCCCGGCACCGACTTCGCCGACGCGGTCTCCGCCGCCGGGGAGCTGCGCGGGCTCCTCGACGAGCTGGGCGCCACCGGCTGGCCGAAGACCTCCGGCGGCCGTGGCGTGCACGTCTACCTGCGGATCGCGCCACGCTGGACGTTCACCGAGGTGCGTCGGGCCACCATCGCGCTGGCCCGCGAGCTGGAGCGGCGCCGGCCGGAGCTGGTGACCACCGCCTGGTGGAAGGAGCAGCGGGGCGAGCGCGTCTTCGTCGACTACAACCAGATGGCCCGCGACCGCACGATCGCCTGCGCGTACTCGCTGCGGGCCAACGCCCGGGCCACCGTGTCCACCCCGGTCACCTGGGACGAGCTGCCCGACGTCGACCCCGACGACTTCGACCTGCGCACCGTCCCGGCCCGGCTGGCCGAGCGCGGCGATCCGCACGCCGGCATCGACGACACCGCGTGGGACATCAGCCCGCTGCTGGAGTGGGCCGACCGGGACGACACCGCCGGCCAGGGCGACATGCCCTACCCGCCGGACCACCCGAAGATGCCCGGCGAGCCGAAGCGCGTGCAGCCCTCCAAGGACCGCGACCGCCCCCGCTGACCGTCCCGCCCGACGCCGCCGGCCCGCCCGACGCCGCCGGCCCGCCCGACGCCGCCGGCCCGCCCGACGCCGCCGTTCCGGCGCCGGCGGGACGCGTGCCCGCCGTCACCGGCGGTCGCCGTACGCCTCCACCGCCTCCTTGGCCGAGCGCAGGTCCGCGCCGGTGGCCTTCCGGTACGCGGCGATCGCCTTGATCTTGTCGCCCCGGGCCAGGTGCTGTCCCACCTCCGGCGGCACGGGCGAGGCGTCCACCACGCCCAGGTGGTCCATCACCAGCCGGAGCCGGCGCTCGATCTCGGCGAGCCGGTACGCGGTCCGCGCCTGCTCGGTCCTGCCCGGCAACTGGGCGGCGAGCAGCGCGACGACGGCCACCATGAGGGCGGTGAGGGCGATCTCCATCCGGTGATCGAAGCACACCCGCGCACCGCGCCACCCTCGCCGGGTCGCCGGCCCCGCCCACCGGTCGGGCGCCTCCGGATAACGATCAAGTAACGGGCGCGAACCTTTCCCGGCACGTCACCGCTCTCCCTGGTCGTCGGCCCGACAGCGGGCCAGGGGAGGGCATCGGATGAAGCTGGTGTGGAGGCGGGCCCGCGAGGCGCGTGGGCTGCTGCTCGCCGCGGTGGTCGCGGCCCTGGTGGCGGTCGCGTTGGTCACCGGGCTTTCTGACTACAACCGGCGGGCCGTCGAGGCGGGCCAGCGTGCCCTGCTCAGCGGGGCGTCGTTCGAGGAGCGCAGCCTCCTGGTCAGCGGCACGGCCGGCCGGGACGCGGCCGAGTTCGCCGCCCGGGACCGGGCCGTCCGGGACGGGTTCGCCGCCGGCCTCGGCGGCGCGCCGGTCACCGTCGACGCCGCCCGCTACGGCGGTGGTCGCGAGCTGACCGGCGACCTCGGCCCCGTGGCCCGCGACGACGACGACCCGGTCTTCGCCACCCTGGCGGCCCTCGACGACCTGCCCCGCCACGCCGAGCTGACCGGCGGCGCCTGGCCCGCCCCGGGAGCCTCGCCGCTACAGGTCACCCTGCCCGAGAAGGTCGCCGGCGTGCTCGGGATGAGCGTCGGCGACCGGGTGCCGATGCTGGACCGCCGGTCCGACGAGGCCAGCACCGTGGTGCTCGTCGGGACCTGGCGGCCCCGCGACGCGGCCGACCCGTACTGGCGGCTGGCACCCGGGGTCGGTGCCGGCAGCGCCGCGGACGCCGGCACCTCGTACGGGCCGTTCGTGCTGGACCCGGCGGACTTCGTCGCCACGTACCCGGGCTCGGTGTCGGCGTCCTGGGTCGTCGAGCCGGACCTCGCGGCGGCGGCCGGCGCGGGCCGGCTGTCCGACGTGCGGCAGGCGCTCACCGCGGCCCTCACCGAGGTGCCCGAGGCGGCCGGGCTGGGCTCCTCCGGCCAGACCGTCACGGCGATCGACCGGCTCCTCGACCGTGTCACCCGGGCCGACCTGGTGGGCCGTTCCTCGCTGGCCACCCCGCTCCTGCTGATCATCGTCCTCGGCGGGTACGCGCTGGTGCTCGTCGCCGCCCTGCTGCACGAGGACCGGCGCGGCCAGACCGCCCTGCTCCGGGCCCGGGGCGCCGCGCGGCGGCAACTGGCCGGCCTGGCGGCCCGGGAGGCGGCCCTGGTCGTCCTGCCCGCCGGCGTGCTGGGGCCCCTGATCGCCGGCGAGGCGCTGCGGCACGTGGGTACCGGCGGGGCCACCCCGCTGACGCTCGCCGCCGGCAACACCACGCTGATCTGGGCCGCCGCAGCCGCCACCGCCGCCGGCTGCCTGGTCGCGATGGTCGTCCCGACGTTGCGGGGGGCCGGCACCTACGTCGCCGACATGGCGGCCCGGTCCCGGCCCACCCGCGCCGCGAGCGTCCAGCGGGCCAGCCTCGACCTGGTGCTGGTCGGCTTCGCGGTGCTGGCCTGGACCCAGCTGCGCCAGTACTCGTCGCCGGTGGCCGGGGCAGCCGGCCGGCTCGGGGTGGACCCGCTGCTGGTCGCGGCGCCGACGCTGGGCGTGCTGGCCGGCGCGGTCGTGGCGTTGCGGCTGCTGCCGCCCGCGACCCGGTTCGCCGAGCGGTTCGTCGACCGCAGACCGTGGACCGCGACCATGTTCGGCATGTGGCAGGCGGGGCGGCGCCCGCACGCCGACCCCGTGCTGCTGCTCGCCCTCGCCGTCGGCGGCAGCACCCTGGCGTGGTCGCTGGTGACCACGGGCGAGCTGTCGCAGGCCGACCAGGCCGACCACACCGTCGGCGCCGACCTGCGGGTCGTCGAGCGCACCGGCGCGGCACCCGACGGTCGGGCCGGTCAGCTCGCCGCGCTGGCCGGCGTCGGTGAGGCGCTGCCGGCCTGGCGGGACGAGATCCGCCTCGGCCGCGCCGACCTGCCGACGACGGTGGTGAGCCTCGACGCCGCGGCGGCGGCCGGCGTGCTGCGGCTCAACGAGAGGCTGACCGACGAGCCCGCGCCAGCGCTGCTCGACCGGCTGACCCGGGCGCGCGGCGCGCCGAGCGGGCTGGAACTGCCCGCCGGCACCCGGTCGCTCACCGGCACGGTGCGCACCCCCGTGCGCGACGTCGTCACGCCGCACCAGATCGGCCTCTGGGTGCTGCTGACCCGGGCGGACGGGCTGGCCTTCCGGCTTCCGGCGGGCAGCAGCGGCAGCGACGGCCGGCCGGTGCCGTTCACCGTCGCCGTACCCGCCGGGGAGGGCGCCCTACGACTGTCCGGTTTCGAGGCCGACGGCGGGAGCGCGCGCGGGCGGGCGTACCGCCTGGAGGTGTCGGACCTGCGGCTGGTCGGCGCCGACGGCGCGGCCCGGCCGGCGTCGCTGGACGGCGGGTGGGTGGCCGTCGACGGCCAGGGCAAACCGGTCGGTGCGTCGGCCACGGCCGCCGGACTGAAGGCCGACTGGGAGGTCGAGTACCGCGAGGGCGGCCGGTTCGCGTTCCAGCCGCCGAGCCGGTTCGCCGTGGTGCCGGCCGGCGAGAACCGGCCGGTACCGGCGCTGATGACCCCGGCCGTACGCGACGCGTTGAGCCTGCGCGTCGGCGACACGGTCGATCTCGTGCTGTCCGGCGCGACGCTGCCGGTCACGCTTGTCGGCGAGCTGGACGCGGTGCCGTCCGCAGCCGGCGAGGGCGTGCTGCTGGACCTGCCGGCGGCGGCGGACTGGCTGATCCGGGACCGGGGCGGGGTCCGGCCGGTGCCGGAGTGGTGGCTGGGCACCGAGGGCGCCGGCCACGCCGAGGCGGCCCGCGCGGCTGCCGACCTGACCGGCACCACGCTGCTCGACCGGCGGGAGGTGGCCGAGCGGGCCGCCGGCGACCCGTACTGGCAGGGGGCCCGCACGGGGCTGCTCGCCGCGGCGCTCGGCTCGGTGCTGCTGGCCCTGGTCGGCCTGATCGTCGACGTCTGGGCGACCGCCCGGCACCGGCTCGGGGAGTTCGCCGTGCTGCACACGCTCGGCGCCAGCCCTCGGCTGCTGGCCCGGGCGCTGCTGGCCGAGCAGACCTTCCTGGCCGGCATCGGCGTCGGCGTCGGCCTGCTGCTGGGCGCCGCGGTCGGCGCGACCATGGCCCCGCTGGTCGTCCTCACGCCGTCCGCCGGCCGGCCGGTGCCGGAGGCCGCCTTCGTGCTGCCCTGGCTGCCCATCGGCCTGACCGCGCTCGGCCTGCTGCTGGCGGCACTCGCCTTCAGCGCGTTCATCGCCCTCGGCATCCGGCAGCGGGTGGCCGTGGCGCAGCTGCGGATCGGGGGAGACCGGTGACCGGGTGGAGCGTAGGGACGAGAAGGAGCGGAGGCGGGGCGTGGTGAGCATCGGGGCGGTGGCCCGCCGGATTCGGGCGTACGGCGGGCAGTTCCTGCTCCTCGCGGCGTTGACGCTGGTCGCCACGCTGGTCATCAGCGGCGTGCCCAGGATCGTCAACGCGCACGCCGAGCAGGGCCTGCGGGCGCACCTGGGCACCGTGCCGGCGCAGCAGCGGGACGTGACGTACTCGACCGGTCCGCTCGTCCCGACGAGCGAGGGCGGCTCCCCGGTGGCCACCGGCCAGGGCGACCTGGCGACGCTGGAGGCCGGGATGCCGCCGGTCGTACGCCGGATGGTCGAGCGGCGGTGGTTCACGGCGGAGACCAGGCCCAGCCGGGTGGTTGGTCCGGACCTGGCGGCGAAGAACCTCCTGGTCGACCTCGGCCTGCGGGCCGTGTCCGGGACGGCGGAGGCCGGCACGCTGGTCGACGGGCGCTGGCCGGCCGACGCGCCGGAGGGCGAGCCGGTGCAGGTGGCGCTGGCCGCCGACGTGGCCCGCCAGCTGAACCTGCGGGTCGGCAGCCGGCTCACCCTCGCCGCGCCGGGACCCGTCTCGCCCGCTGCCCCGCCCCGCGCCACGGTCGCCGTGGTCGGTCTCTTCGCGCCCCGCGACGACACCGACGGGTTCTGGGACGGCCTGCCGCCGTTGCTGCGGGTCGGCGAGCCGCCCGGGGACGGCGATCCCTTCATCGCCGTGGGGGTGGTCGACGCCGCCGCGTTGAACCGTCAGGCCGTCGCCGGCTGGCCGCTGGCGTTCGCCTGGCGCTACCGGATGGGCGCCGACGGGATCGACGCACGCGAGCTGGACCAGGTGATCGACGGACTCCAGCAGCTGACCCGGGAGGCGGAAGGCCGCAACGTCGTGCAGGGGCTGGACCTCCCGCTGGGGGAGTTCGCCGCCGAGGTGGACAGCGCCCGGACGGTGCTCGGGGTCATCGCCGCGGGCGTACTGGCCACCCTGGCGGGCCTCGTCGTGCTGGCCGCCGGGCTGCTGGTGCGCCGCCGCCGGTCGGAGTTCACCCTGCTGCGGGCCCGGGGCGGGGCGGCCACCACGAGCGCGGGCCGCAGCCTGACCGAGGCGCTGCTGGTGGTGCCGCCCGCCGGCGCGCTCGGCTGGCTGGTCGGTGGCCTCGCCCCGGGGGCGCCGGGTGGGACCCTGTGGTTCGCCGTCGCCGCGACCGTCCTGGTGGCCCTCGCGCTGCCGGTGGCCACCCTCGCCGCGTCCAGAGGCGGTGCAGGTCGGCGTGACCTGATCCGCTCGCGCCCCTCCGCGCGTCGCCTCACGGTGGAGGCGGGGCTGCTGGTCCTCGCGGGTCTCGCCGTCGTACTGCTGCGCCGCCGCGGCCTCACCCCCGGCGAGGTCGACCCGCTGCTGGTCTCGGTGCCGGTGCTGCTGGCCGTCGCCGCGGCGGTGGTCGCGATGCGGTTGTACCCGTGGCCGCTGCGGCTGGTCAGCCGGCTCGCGGCCCGGGCCCGGGGCAGCGTCGCCTTCCTGGGCACCGCCCGGGCCGGTCGGTCCGTGGTCGCCGTGCCGCTGGTGGTCGTCGTGCTGGCCATCGCGACCGCGGCGTTCTGCGCGGTGACGGCCGCCGGGATCGAGGCGAGCCGGGACCGGGCCGCCAGCCGGGTGGTCCCCGCCGACGCCCTGATCCTCGGGGACCGGATCGCCCCGGACACGGGCGCCGAGCTGGAGCGGCTGCCGGGCGTCCGCGCCGCGAGTCCGGTGCTGTACGAGGCGGGCCAACGCCTGGCGAAGGACGCCGTCGGCACCGAGACCCGGCTCGGCGCGGTGACCGTACTCATGGTCGACGGTCCGGCCCTGGCCCGGATCGTCCGCCAGTCCGGCGTCGACGTGACGGTGCCGGCGGCGCTGCTCGCCCCCGCCGGGGGTGGCGGCCCGCTGCCCGCGGTGGTCTCCCCGGCGGTCGCCGCCGAGCTGGCCGACGCCGGCCTCGACGGCTCCGCCTTCGTCAGCGCCCAGGGCCAGCGGTACGAGTTCCGGGTCGCCGGGCAGGCGGAGAGCTTCCCGCTGCTGCGCGCGGAGAGCAGTCGGTTCGTCGTCCTGCCCTGGCAGTCCCTGCCCCGACGGGACTACGCCGCCGTGCCGACCGGTTTCCTGGTGGCCGGCGACGACCTGGACGGCGAGGCGCTGCGCCGGGCCGGCGACGCGGGACAGTCCCGGTTCCAGACCGGCGGGGCCGTCACCGGCCGGGAGCGCCCGCGCGGCGTGGAGTTGCTGACCTTCGCGGACACCCGCCGGCAGGTGGGTGAGGGCGGCGCCAACGGGGTGCTCGCCTTCGGCTTCACCGCCGGCGCCGCCGGTGGGACGGCGCTCGGCCTGCTCGCGATCGCCTTCACGGTGCTCGCCGGCGCCCGCGAGCGCGGCCAGGTGCTCTCCCGGCTGCGCACCCTCGGCCTGTCCCGACGCCAGTGGCGCGGGCTGCTGCTGGTGGAGCTGGTCCCGCTGGTGGGCGTCTCGGTGGTGACCGGTGCGCTGGTCGGCACGGTCCTGCCGTTGCTGCTCACCCCGGTGCTCGGCCTGTCCGCCTTCACCGACGGGGTCGAGGTCCGGGTGGCGTTCGAGCCCGGCCTGGCGGCCGCGGTCGTCGCGCTCGGTGCGCTCGCCCTCGGCTTCGCGGTCGCCGTCGAGGCCCTGAACAACCGCCGGATGCGCCTCGGTGAGGTGCTCCGGCTCGGAGAGGAGAACTGACAATGACCGCTACCGCGGAGACCACCGCCGTGCCGGACCTGGCCGCCCTGCAACAGCGGGCCGCCCAGCGTGCGGCCGAGCGGGCGGGTGGCCGGGACCGGTTGCGCGGGCACATCGTCTGCGACGGGCTGGTCCGGATCTTCAAGACCGAGGGGGTGGAGGTCGTCGCGTTGCAGGGGCTCGACCTGGTCATCGACCGGGGCGAGCTGGTGGCGATCGTGGGCGCCTCCGGGTCCGGCAAGTCGACGCTGCTGAACATCCTCTCCGGGCTCGACACGCCCACCGCCGGCATCGCCCGGGTGGGAGACTACGACCTACTCAACCTCTCCACCCGGCGGCGACTGAGCTACCGGCGGAGCATGGTCGGATTCGTCTGGCAGCAGACCGGCCGCAACCTGCTGCCGTACCTGACCGCGCTGGAGAACGTCGAGCTGCCGATGCGGCTCGCCGGGCGGCGCGGCGGCCGGCGCGCCCACCGCGAGCGGGCCCGCGAGCTGCTCGACCTGGTCGGCGTCGGTCACTGCGCCGACCGGCGGCCCGGGCAGCTCAGCGGCGGCGAACAGCAGCGCTGCGCGGTGGCGGTGGCGGTGGCCAACGACCCCGAGGTGCTCTTCGCCGACGAGCCGACCGGTGAGCTGGACGAGGCGACCGGGGCCGACGTCTTCGGGGCGCTGCGCACCATCAACGCCGAGCTCGGCGTCACCATCGTGGTGGTCACCCACGACCACGCCGTGGCCACCCAGGTCCGCCGGACCGTCGCGATCCGTGACGGCCGGACCGCCTCCGAGGTACGCCGGACCGCGCGGATCGGCGCGGACGGCAGCACCGAACTGGTCAGCGAGGAGTACGCCGTGCTCGACCGCAGCGGCCGGATGCAGCTGCCGGCGCAGTTCGTGGACGCGTTGTCGCTGCGCGACCGGGTGCGGCTCAACCTGGAGCCGGACCACGTGGAGGTGCGCCCGGGCGACCGGCCGCAGGACGAGCGGGAGACGCCGCGATGAGCGGGCGGGGCATCGCCACGGTCAGGGGTCGGGAAGCCTGCGCGGCCAGCGGGCGTGTCATCGCCACGGTGAGCCGTCGGGGAGCCGGCACGGTGGGCGGGCGGAAGGCCGTCGCCGTGGGCGGACGGGGCATCAGTCGGTACCGCGTGGTCGATCCGGTCGACCGCGCCGAGCACAGCGGGGCGGGATCATGAGCGAGCACGACGTGACGTCGGACGGACGGTCGGCCGGGGCGGTGGCGGGCGCCACGGTCACCGACGAGGTGGTCCGGGTGGAGGGGGTCAGCCGCACGTTCGGCCGCGGCGAGCACGCGGTGCATGCCGTACGGGACGTGTCGTTCTCGGCCGGGCGGGGCGAGCTGGTGGCCGTGCGCGGTCGCTCCGGGGCGGGCAAGACGACCCTGCTGAACCTGGTGGGCGGGCTGGACCGGCCCGACTCGGGCCGGGTGGTGGTCGACGGGCACGACGTCACCGGCGCCGGTGAGAAGGAACTGCTGGAGCTGCGCCGTGGCACGGTCGGCTTCGTGTTCCAGACCTTCGGGCTGGTGCCGATCCTGTCCGCCGCCGAGAACGTCGGCGTACCGCTGCGGTTGGCGCGGGTTCCGGCGGCCGAGCGGGAGGAGCGGGTGGCAATGCTGCTCGAGCTGGTGGGGCTCGGCGGGCACGCGGGCCAGCGCCCGTACGAGCTCTCGGGCGGGCAGCAGCAGCGGGTGGCGGTGGCGCGTGCCCTGGCCAACGAGCCGGACCTGCTGATCGCCGACGAGCCCACCGGCCAACTCGACTCCGAGACCGGCCGGTCGATCATGGACCTGCTCCGGGCGGTCGTGCACGCCAGGGGTATGACCGCGCTGGTCGCCACCCACGATCCGGCCCTGATCGACCTCGCCGACCGCGTCCTCACCCTCCGCGACGGCCACCTCCTCCCCACCTGACCCCCCTCTCCTCCCGCCCAGCCCCGCCCGCCCGCCCCGCCCGCGTCGATCATGCAGTTTTGGTGGGAGTTGTTCGCCACTCTGCACCTTTTGCGGGGCGCCACAACTGCATGATCGCCGGGGCGTGGGGCGTGGGGCGTGGGGCGTGGGGCGTGGGGCGTGGGGCGTGGGGCGTGGGGCGTGGGGCGTGGGGCGTGGGGCGTGGGGCGTGGGGA